>NZ_JBLWTN010000005.1:0-330757 GCF_048270125.1 Thalassoglobus sp.
GATCACCCGCTCCCGTAAGTCCGTTGAATATGCTTTCGCCATCAAATTCTTCCTTGAAAGCGAGCCCCACACAACCAATAGACTAAATCACCAATCACCTCAAATCTACTGAAAAACTAAAAGAAAGATGCTCTAGAGCATCTTTCGAATTGGTATGCAGGATCTGCCTCGTGGCGAACAGCATTTTTCCTAGAGAAATACGTTCTTCATGGGCACACGGTAGAGCAAACTGCTCTAGCTCTAACAAAACCTGCCGTGGACTTGAGATCCCTGTGAAGCACAACGACCTCAGGGGTATTGTTAGCGGTTCTAAGTCACTCAATCTATAATGGAATCAGAACCTGAATCAGGCCTCTCTTCAAGGGATTGAGAAATGAGTGGCGACGCATCAAACCAGGCTGATGACTCGACTCTCCCTTCACACTTGAAGTACGGGGCCATACGCAGTATGACCCCCGCAACCAACACAAGAATCTTTGTCAAAGACAACTGTCATGGCTCAAAATTACATCATGTCCATCGAAGGTCTCACCCGGATCTACGATGAAAAAGCAGTATTAGAGAATATCTGGCTCTCCTTTTTCCCCGGTGCAAAAATCGGTGTCTTGGGAGACAACGGGTCCGGGAAAAGTACGCTCCTGCGGATTATGGCAGGAGAAGACAAGGACTACATGGGTGAAGTCCGCCCTGCCAAGGGAATCAAGATTGGCTATTTCCGACAGGAGCCGCACCTCGACGCTGAAAAAACAGTTGATGAGTGTGTCGCAGAGGGTGTAGCGGAGTCGCAAGCCATTCTGGATCGGTATAACGAAGTGAACGAAAAGTTCGCTGAAGAAATGACCGACGATGAGATGACCGCATTGCTCGAAGAGCAAGGCAAATTGCAAGATCAGATTGATGCGGGCAATTTGTGGGAACTGGATCGTATGGTCGATATGGCAGCCGATGCACTTCGCCTGCCACCTGGCGATGCCAAAGTCGAGCACCTTTCCGGGGGAGAGAAGCGACGGGTGGCCCTGTGTCAGCTGTTGTTGCAAAGCCCGGACATGCTACTGCTGGACGAACCGACAAACCACCTCGACGCAGAGTCCATCGCCTGGCTGGAACGCTATCTTCACGACTTCAAAGGGACTGTTGTCGCGATCACACACGATCGTTACTTCCTTGAAAATGTGGCCGGCTGGATTCTCGAACTCGACCGTGGTCATGGGTATCCCTACGAAGGGAACTACACAGCCTGGCTGGAACAAAAGCAGGCTCGTTTGGCAGTCGAACAGAAGAAGGAAGAACGCCGACAGCGTGTACTGAAGCAGGAACTTGAGTGGGTCAAGATGTCTCCCAAGGCGCGGGCGACCAAAAACAAAGCTCGTCTTGAGCGATACAACGAACTCGCCTCACAGGAATTCGATGAACGAGACGGCGCAGCTCAGATTCAGATTCCTGTCAGCAAGCCACTTGGAGATCTGGTCGTTAAAGCGGAAGGGCTCTCCAAGGCTTACGGGGATCGTTTGCTGTTCGAAAATTTGAATTTCCGATTACCTCCTGGTGGTATTGTTGGCGTTATCGGTCCGAACGGTGCGGGAAAGACGACGTTGTTCAAGATGATCGTCGGGGAAGAAAAACCGACCAACGGAACGCTGACGATCGGCGAAACGGTCGATCTTTCATACGTCGATCAATCGCGCGATGCTCTCGATCCCAAAAAGACTGTTTACGAAGAAATTTCCGGGGGGCATGATCAAATTCTTGTCGGTAATACCAAGATCCACGCTCGTGCTTACTGCGGACGATTTAACTTCAAGGGGACGGAGCAACAAAAATTTGTTGGCGACCTTTCCGGTGGAGAACGAAACCGTGTCCACCTCGCCAAGCTCTTGAGAACTGGTGGAAACCTGTTGCTGCTCGATGAACCGACAAACGATCTGGACGTTGAAACCCTCCGCGCACTCGAAGAAGGTCTGATGAACTTCGGCGGTTGTGCTGTCGTCACCTCGCACGATCGGTGGTTCCTCGACCGCATCGCGACGCACATTCTCGCTTTCGAAGGAGACAGCCAGGCCTATTGGTTCGAAGGAAACTACAAAATGTATGAAATTCAGCGGCGGGAACGTCTAGGTGAAGACGCGGACCGTCCTCATCGGATTAAATACCGTCCGATTAAACGCTGAATTTTGCGAGCATTAATTGTTTGAGCGAGTCTCACAACTTGTATGAGCGATCTCTTCAACTACGAACATGTTCCGCACCCATACCGGGATGGTTATAGCGTCCTCCCGCGATTGCGGAAAATTCCTCGTGAAGAGATCTTTCGCTATGAACCATCGCACTTCCAACGCTGCCTGACCGAAAAAAAGCTGGCCAGAGAGTCGCAAATTTTCGAAGTCGAACAGCGGTTGAACGATAATCTGCGTGAAGCGGTTCGGGTGTTCCTCTTGCAGGAATATCCGATTCCGCTCAATCCGGCAGCTTCACTGGGAGAAGTGGTCGAACAAATGCAGGAAGATGTCGTGATCCACGCCCTTGAAGGTGAGGACGATTGGATGGCCTACGGGCATGTCTGTTTGCCGAGCAGTTGGCGGCCTGAGGAGAAAATTGGTCAGCACTTGCGCTCGCTGCACACACCGATTCCGGGGATCAATCTCAACAACAGTTCGCAGCTTGTCGAGACCATGGTTCATCACGGACCATTTGAAAGATTTATATGGAGCGTTGTGTTTGACGACCGGCTCAACTTTCATCCCGACATTCCCAAGACGCCGTTTGATGTCAATAAGCCAACCGTCTATGTGAAAGTCGAACGACAAGTCACCGTTGGTTTTCCAGAACAGTTCGGCGGCCTTTTTTTGCTGAGTGAGTCTCTACTTAACGAGGATGAAATTGATCGTCCCGCGCTGGCAAACTCAATCCGCAAGATGAACGACGCCGAACTTGAGTACAAAGGGCTGATCGACTGTGCGGCAGAACTCGTCAACTGGCTCGAATGCACATAGCCCATTTTCAATGGTCGTCGTCCCTGTGAAGTTTGCTTTGGTGACTTTTTAGAGCAGTTTGCTCTACCGTGTGCCCGTGAAGAACGCGTTTCATCAATAAAAGTGCTGTTCGCCACGAGGCAGATCGCGTGTGCTGATTCTTCAGAGGTCGCCGCAGCTGTCTGAGAGACGTTTTCCAATTTGCTTCTGGTAGCTTGCAGACAGCTTGATGATTGAAAGATTTACGATTTCGCCGGAGTTCTTATCTCGTGCAAACAGGTGTGACAGCTAGCTGTCACACCTGCGCCGAAACTGACTGTATCGCTTGAATAATGCAGTTGGTTCTTACACGAGTGAGTGATTTCATGTCAGCGTCCTTTCTTGATTCCAAATCTCCATCATCCCCTCTGAATATTTCCAATGAACCCGACTCATCCGCGAGGTTGCCTTCCTCGGAGTCCTTAACAGCAGCACCAGTATCGGCAGTGCCAGCGTCGGTGGTTCTATCGCCTGCACCTATTGAACATCCGCCCGTGATCACTCGTGGAGAACGCCAACTCCCTGTGTTTTGTCCGCAGTGCGGGACACGAATCGAAATCCGCAAAGGGCTATGTGGAAATCGTTTGATTGATGCAATTCTCTTGCAGGCAGAGCGGCTTGGAACCGAGCTGGAATGCCAGCGCTGTCAGACTCGCTTCGTGTTTCAAAAACTCGCAGATATCCCTGAAGCTAAACGAGAACGGAATAAGCAACAGGCATTCGCATCCAAGTACTGAAGCGAGCTGGTCCCGTCTGGAAGTCTCCGCGATGAAGCGTCAGGAACTAAGATCGACATGACTTGGACTTCGCCACTTGCTGTACTCCTTCAAGTCTTTGTTGGAGAGTGGTGTTGTCGGCAAGAAGTCACTTCCCGCAGCTACTTTCCGATATGGACTTCGCTTCGACCAGAAGAGTCTGCAGCGGCTCGTGACATTCCACGGGTATTGAATTCGGTGACGATGTTTCCGTCCTTGTCAATCGCGATGATGCCACCACGGACCTGATGTTTCTTTCCGTTCAAGATATCCTGGACCGCTTTTTTGAGTGAGTCACCCCGATAAGCCATGCGAGCGGAGACATCGTATGCGACAGCGTTTCGGATATAATCTTCACCGATGCCTGTACAGGAGACGCCGCATGTTTCATTGTCGGCGAACGTTCCGGCACTGATGATGGGGGAGTCTCCAATGCGACCATACTGTTTATTATTAAGGCCCCCTGTTGAGGTTGCAGCTGCGATGTTGCCATGTCGATCCAGGGCGACGCATCCGACAGTTCCCATTTTGTCTGACTCTTTCTGCTTTGCCTGTTTTTGCGTTTCGTGGAGCCTCTCTCGCTGGTGATCCGTGGAGAAGTAGTCATTCGAGACGCGTTGGATTTTCGGGTCGTCTTTGAATTGATCCGCGAACTTTTCTGCTCCGTCGGTCGCAAGCAGAACGTGTGGAGTCTCGGTCATCACTCGCCGAGCCAAAGAGATCGGGTTTCGGACAGTTTTTACGCCTCCGACTGCTCCGCCCGAACGATCTCGCCCATCCATGATCGATGCATCGAGTTCGTGTTGTTCAACCGCATTGAAGACCGCCCCTTTGCCTGCATTGAAATAAGGCGAATCCTCAAGAATGCGAACAACGGTTTCGACCACATCAAGGCTGCTCTCTCCTCGCTTGAGCATTGCGGTTCCTTGATCGAGGGCCTGCTTGAGGACCTTCTCCCGATTCTCAATCCACTCTTGCTTTGAAGGAATTCCTCCAGCGCCACCATGAATGACCAGAGCGAATTTGTCGGTCATTTTGACTTCCTCTGCATGCACTGTCGAAGAGACAGAAGGAAGCAGACAGAGAGAAAACAGTATGCCCCAGAATATCATGGCACTGTCGAACGCTGCGGAAATTTTCATCATCAGGCTACCCGGTGCGATTGAAGAGAATTTGTCCGATCCTGGTGCAGTTTGCTCTCCTGTGTCTCGGGCAGATCCTGCAAACCACTTCGAAAGATCTATTGTGCAGCAGATCGACGAATTCAACAAGACTCAAGCAGGTGTGAGCGGTTCAGGTATTCAATCGAGTTGAAACAGCTTCGCGTACTCTTGCCGGAATTTTCGTAGCAGGCGTGATTTTATTGAGATCACTTCGACGCAGTTCCGCTGGAATTCACTCGCAACCTTCTCAATCGGTTGATGATCCAATTCGACACGGGAAAAGATTTTCCATTCCCATTCTGAGAGACTCTCTTTGAAAAAGGTTAATGCCGAGTTGTAAAGTTGCTTCGTTTCATTTTGAACGACCGCTGCATCAACTTCGTGGACGATGCTAGGGAGGACAAGCTCAGACTCTTCAGGCGTTTCGGTTTCCGCGTTTCGCTGATCTCTTTCTTGGTTTTGAATCCGCTGCTGTTGCTCAATGTCGTCCATGATTTTTTTGTGAGTCAGACGAGCCAGCCAGCTGTGAATCGTGTCGGTCGAGTCGGTGGGCTGAAAGGATTGAATCCGCTGGTAAACATGCAGAAAAACATCTTGACCGACTCGCTGAGATGCCTCGGGAGTCAGTCCTTGTTTACGAGCCCAGTGGTAGATGAGCGGAGTGTAGAGCGACACGAATGTCGACCAAGCTGTCGGGTCATGTGATTGTGCGCGAGACAATAAACTCAACGAAGTATCCAACTACTTTACGGAATGACTCGAATACCCGTTCACATTCTCTGCTTATAGATCAACATCATCATTCTTGGCGCCCAGCTGAGAATATCTTTGGTCTATCATCTTCATTCGATCGATGTCTTTCAACTGTACACGAATTCCGAACGGAATTGGATCCATGTCCGATAATTGTCGGAGTGAAAACACGAATCAGTGCTGGCTGGCAGAAAGATTAATGCAGCATATCACGAAAGGTGACCCGGATTGAGGCATGATGAGCTCAAAATGTCCTTTTGTATGCTGGTCGCTTCTTACCCTCTGCCAAACACCTGAGAGATAAAAAAAGCGGCGACACTTCATGGAGTGTCGCCGCTGATGGGTTTCGATTTGACCCCGTTGCTTTACTTGCCGAGGCATGCCAGTGCAGTCAGGGCAGCGTCGCGAACTTCTGGAGTGTCAAATTCGGAGACGTGTTGCAGGTCTCCCAATGCAATGTCAGCATGTGTTCCAAGACCGCCCAAACTTAAGGCGACTGTGGCTCGCACGTCGGCATCTTCGTTTTTCAAGGCCTCTTTCAATGCCTTGGCTGCAAACTCAGCCCCTGGTTGTCTCACACATCCCAACGATGCTGCGGAGAACAATCGATTCTCACGCTGTTCGTCATTGAGTCCTTTCTGCAGGACTTCGTATGAGGCCATTGTTTCTGGGACAATCCGTGTGAGTGCTTCCGCAGCGTGGAGACTCGTGAGTGAGTCTTTCGTGTCACGTAGGCGTTCCAGGTCAGCCACGGCAGGTGTTGCTTCGCTTCCCATTTGTCCGAGTAAATATGCGGAAAGTCGCAGGACGTTTACGTCCTCTTCCTGAAGCAGGCTCTGTAAATGTCGGACAACATCGGCATTTGCACCTTCGATGTCATGGACGGTTCCGGCAGCATGAGCACGAACGAGAGGGTCGGTGTCATGAAGCAAAGCTCGGACTGCGGGAGACGCGGCACGAGCGTACAGTCCCTGATCTCCAAGTTCGATCAATCCGGCAATTCTTTCGGTCGGCTGTTTGCTGTCGAGAAGCGAGACGACTTGAATCAGCTCGTCAGAGGCATCGGCGTCGCACAGTCGCTGAACGGAAGTTGCCTTCCATTTTGATTTTCGTTCTTCGAAAACTGGATCCAGTGATGGAGCGTCTGACTTAACAGCCGTCACAGTTGGCTCTGAACTTTGTTCTTGTCGAGTCGTTTCAGCGGCTGCGATTTCAACAGAGGCTTGATTACCGCCCGCTTCTCGTGATGTTTGTGATGGCTCAGCGGAGCCGGTTTCAAACACATCGTTCCACCATTTTCGCTCTTTGATGTCCTGAGCGGTAAGCAGCTCATCGCCGAACGATTTCCCTTTTCCGGGCTCCAAGGCCACTTTCTTCAGGACTTTCTGTTCCGAGATGACAGGTTTGTCGAGAGCGACTTGATCAGACTCTTTAGGGTTGGTTGTTGCAGCGTTCGCCCATTCAAATGCACTCGGTGTTGCTCCCGGAGCGGGACGTTCTGCCACCTCGAACATTGGAGTTGTCTTCCTGGTGTCCTGTGGAAGCTGATCTTCCAACTGGCGACTTTTCTTCGTCAACACTTCTTCAGCTGGCTGCTTGGGGCGTGTTGTCGACTTTGATGCCAATGTCGGTTGCTTGCTGTTTTTTTGCTCAGCAATCAAATCTGCCGGAGATTTATTTCGACCGGCTTTTGAATACTGCGAACTCCTCTCAGACTGTTTTTCTGACGAGGCAATTGAATTCGATTTTGAACCGTATTTTTGTGAGAGTGCTACGATTCTTTGTTGAGCGTCCACGTTCTGTGGGTCTTGCTCGGCGATATGCTGGTACAAACGCAATGCCACTTCAGGCTTTCCGTTTTCCTCATATCGTTTTGCCGCCTTGAGTAATCGCTCAGAGCGATTTTCGGCAACTTGTTCATTTTGTGAAGCAGCCGATTTTGTACCAACCCAAGATGGTTTGGTGGCACACCCCGAAACCGCAAGAACTACTGGCGCAATTAATAGCGCTATCTTCGAAACCTGACGCATCCTTGCCCCCTCTATGGTGCAGAAACACCCGGGAAACGGTGGAAATCCCCCCCCACCGCCAAGTATCTATGGCACACGATGGAATTTGTGTGTGTTAACTAACCAGTTTTATCGGCGGGACACTCTCAACTCTTGTGGTTGAATTATCGAAAAAATCCTCATAGGAGGGGAAAGTTGATCAATCGTTAATGGGTCTTCCGCCGATTTCGCCGGTCTTGAGGTACTTCGGTCCCGCAAGTGGCGGATGCGGCTGATTGGGATCGGTCGCTGAAGAGTTCTCGCAGGTGTATTCACTCTGTAACAGCAAAGAGATGAGCTCCAACCGGCTGATCGTCCCTATCAGTTGAGTCCGATCAACCACCGGAACACGAGGATGAATGTTCTCACAGAGGATGTTTAATGCCTTTTCGAATGAGTCCTGAAGCGAAAGCATCGTCGAAACTGGAGACATGATCGTGGTGATAACTTTCTTTCGACACAAGCGAAGAGAATGGTACTTGAGGAAATCGTAATCCGGCACGACGCCAACCAGGGCGTTCTGCTCATTGACAATATAAACCTCGGAAACTCTCGAATCCAAAAGGAGATTTTCCGCCTCCCCGATTTTCGTCTCGGGCAGGACGGTGACCATATGCGTGTCAATCACACTTTTAATGAAGAGTTGAGGCATCGGGCTCTCCTGCGGTCGAGTGCATTCTGTACCCGTGAAGAACGTGATTCCATCAGGGAGAATACCGTACAGCACGAGGCAGGACGCGTACATCGTTTTCGAAAATGGTCTCGAACACTTTCACAGACCCGGCAAACATTGAAAATGTTCCTAGAAAGAGATCGGCTCATCAGCTGTATTAACAATGGGGCGATTGGCAAAATTTGCGAGGTCGCGTCGATTTCTGACGGTTTATTCCGGCGCAGGTGAGATGACTGGAGAACCGTTCAATCACATGAAGTGGAGACCAAACGCCCAAAGCGGAGGCTAAAAACCAAGATTGGAGATGCTTTAAAGCGTGAACAAGAGTTCCGAGATCGGTATGATGACAAACGCTGTTTCAGTTTTTTAGAGGGGATTCGTTTCTTGTCGCCAAAGGACCGTTCTGCAGGTTTTCATCTGTGGTCTCTTGGTGTTTCCTGGCGCACACCTCGGCTGAGGTGGAGCACAAATGAGTCGACAGCGCAGCGTGCGCTCAGAAAATATGAGAGAGACTATGTATCACTTCCTTGTGAAGACACAGATTTTCCTGATTGTATCCACAGTCATTCTTCATGTTGCAGGCACGGCTCCCCTTGCAGCCGAGCAGCCTCAGCGTCCGAATATAATCGTCATCATGGCGGATGATTTGGGGTATGGGGACGTTTCCTGTAATGGAGCAACGGAGCTGACGACTCCGCATATCGACCAGCTTGCCGCTGAGGGGATGCGATTCACGAGTGGGTACTGTTCCGCGTCAACATGTACGCCGACCCGGTATTCATTTCTGACCGGAACCTACGCCTTTCGGGGGAAGCGAACCGGGATCGCTCCGCCGAATTCTCCGGCAATCATTAAGCCCGGTACTGAGACGATTGCGTCCATCTTACAGCGAGGCGGATATGCAACCGCTGTGATTGGAAAGTGGCATCTCGGATTGGGTGGGGACGAGGGACCGGATTGGAATGGAGACCTGAAACCGGGACCGCTTGAAATTGGGTTCGACACCTGCTTTTTGTTGCCGACGACCAATGATCGTGTCCCTCAGGTTTATGTGCACGACCATCGTGTGCCGAATCTTGACCCTGCTGATCCACTGTGGGTCGGGACAAAGAAGCCGAGTCCGGATCACCCGACCGGGATTACTCATCGTGACACTTTGAAAATGGACTGGTCACATGGGCACAACTCGACGATTCACAACGGGATTAGCCGAATTGGATTTTATACCGGTGGTCATGCCGCTCGCTTTCGTGATGAAGATCTGGCGGACAAGTGGATCGAGAAGTCGAACGAGTTCATCGCGAAGAATAAAGAGAAGCCGTTCTTCCTGTTCTTCTCGTCGCACGATATTCATGTGCCACGCATTCCACACGAACGATTTCAAGGGAAAACGAAACTCGGTTTTCGTGGCGATGCGATCGTCGAGTTTGACTGGTGCGTTGGCGAGTTAATGAAAACGCTGAAGGAGCACGACCTCGAGGAGAAGACTCTCGTTGTACTCTGTTCGGACAACGGGCCGGTTCTTGATGATGGCTACAAAGATGATGCTATCGAGAAAAATGGCAAGCACCGGGCAGGTGGTCCGTTCAGCGGTGGGAAGTATAGTGTCTATGAAGGGGGAACTCGTACGCCGTTTATCACCCGCTGGAAAGGTCACATCAATCCGGGTGTGAGTGATGCACTCGTTTGTACAATCGACCTGGCTGCAAGTTTGGGAGCCTTGGCGGGACAAACAATTCCCGAAGATGCTTGTCTGGACAGCTTCAATGTGCTCGATGCTTTGCTTGGAAAGCCATATGCGGGCGGCCGAGACCATCTTGTTCAGCAGGACAATGGAGCGAGTGGAACGTACGGACTCCGTGTCGGCAACTGGAAGCTGCACCGCTCGGATCGTAAGCGAGCCAGAAACGTCAACGTCGAGGTCGAACTCGCAAACACTCCGGTTCCACAGTACCAACTCTTCCAGCTCGACAAAGACCCCGAAGAAGCGAATGACGTTTCTGAAAAATTTCCGGAAGTTGCACAGCTCCTTCAAAAGCAACTCGCGAAGATCATCGAAGATGGCCGGACGCGAAAACCGTGAAGCTCAAACGAGCTTCAGGAGTGAGATTGGCCGAAATTCGGGGGCTTCGTTGTCGGAATTGCCCCCGACAGCCAGGGCCAATTCCAAATCACGGCGATGATGTACCGTGTCGGCAATCATGCTGTTTCGCGTTTTGCTCACCAGGAAGTAGCTGGAAGTAGAACGTAAAGGCCAATGTTGGATTTGCTCCGGATGCTCTTTACGCCGGCCTGCGATGTCGAGACAATGAGGCGGACTCAGGGAGCATTCTTTCAAACTTGGATGATCCACGAAGTTTTCGAGGCGATTCGTATCTTGTTTGAAGAGTGTACGTTAAGAAGAACCTCCAGTATCACATTGTGCAATGAGGCCGTAGAGCGATCCCTCTTCAGCCCATAAATATCCCGAGCTAAAGGTTTTCCGGGTATGAACCCCATTGAGTTTTCTTGTGAGAATCCCGTCAAGGTGGCTGTCGGGGTGATCCTCGCGATTATGTTCGGCACGCTTGCGTTTCTCGCAACTCCTGTGCAGCTGACTCCTGATGTTGCCAAACCTGCGATCACCGTCACGACAGCTTGGCCGGGGGCCAGTGCGCAAGAGGTCGAGCGGCAAATCATCGATGAGCAGGAAGAACAACTTAAAGGAGTCGAGGGGCTCGTCGAATTCAAAAGCGAAAGCAAGGATTCCGTCGGCACAATTACTCTCGAATTTCCTGTCGGGTTTGATCTCGCATCTGCACGAGCAAAAGTCAGCGACAAACTGAATCAGGTTCCCGAGTATCCTGAAGATGCCTCTGAGCCGACGATCACGGAAGGTGAGCAAGGGGGAAACTTTATTGCCTGGATCATTCTCAAGCCGATCCCGCCAACTCAAGAAGATGTTCAACAGTTTGTCGTGAAACACCCACATCTGGCGGAGAAGCTGAAAGTCTTCGCGGAGGGGACGCGCGAAGCGGACTTGAGCGTTTTGCATAAAATGGCTCGTACCGAGCCGGACGTCCAAAAACTTCTCGATGGACGACCTGACCCCACGAAGATGAGAAAGTTCGCGGAAGATTTTATCGAAGCTCGATTCGAACGTGTCCCGGGAATTTCGAATTCGAACATTGTCGGAGGCCGCGAACAGGAATTTCGGATAGTTGTCGAACCGACTAAGCTGGCAGCTTATCAACTCACGATCGCTGACCTTCGTCGTGGTTTGAGTGGTGAAAACAAGAACACGTCTGCGGGTGACCTGTGGGAAGGAAAGCATCGACACGTTGTTCGTACAATCGGTCAGTTTGACACACCAGAGAAAGTTGCCAACACCATTATCGCGATTCGCGGTAATTCCCCGGTGTATGTGAAAGACGTCGCTACCGTCGGAATCGACTATAAGAAACCTGATGGAATCGTGCGGCAGAAAGGGGTCTCGGGGTTAGCGATCAATTGCGAGCAAGCTCCCGGAACGAATGTTCTTGAAATTATGGGCCCTCCGGAAGCCGAGCTCGATATTGATGGTGACGGGACGATTTCAGAACTCGACCTGGCAGAAGCTCGCAAGGTACATGGAGACTGTTTGCGAATTGCGATTGCGGAACTCAACCTGGGCGTGCTGGCTCAACAGGGAGTTTATATTGAGCAGGTCTATGACCAGACGGACTACATCTACGCTGCGACCGATTTAGTTTCTCAAAACATTTATGTCGGTGGAACGCTCGCTGTGCTCGTGTTGCTGATCTTTCTGCGCAGCCCGCGCAGCGTGATCATCGTCGGGCTCTCCATTCCGATCAGTATCATAGCATCGTTTCTTTTTATTCGTGGCTTTGGGCGAAGTATTAACGTCATCAGTTTAGCTGGGATGGCGTTTGCGGTGGGGATGGTGGTTGATAACGCGATCGTTGTGTTGGAAAACATTTACCGGCACTATCAACTGGGCGAAACTCCACATGTCGCTGCGATTCGTGGTGCGAAAGAAGTTTGGGGAGCCGTGCTGGCCTCTACGTTAACGACACTCGCGGTGTTCGTCCCGGTCGTCTTTGTCGACGGGCAGGCGGGGCAGCTGTTTCGTGATATTGCGATTGCGATTAGTTGTGCCGTCGGGCTTTCACTCATTGTTTCGGTCACTGTCATACCGGCTGCCTCGCAGCGAATCCTGAAAAAGATCTCTCATCCATCTCCCAAGGATGCGCCCAAGAAACCGAAAGGTTTCTTTGCATGGCTCGTTGATTGCTTTGCCAACCTGATGAACCGGATTCTCACCATGCCGGGGAATCTGATCGTGCGGCTGGGGATTGTGGCTCTGTTTATTTCGGTCACGTTGTTCGGGGCATGGATTCTCATGCCGAAAACAGAATACTTACCGGAAGGGAATCGAAATCTTGTTTTTGCAATTCTCCTGCCTCCTCCGGGATACAACCTCGATCATATGATCGATATCGGAAAAGGAATCGAATCGGAGCTTTCACCTTATTGGGAAGCAGAGCCAGGTTCAGCCGAAGCAAAGGCGCTGGATGGTCCGCTCATGAAGAATTTCTTCTTTGTGGCTCGTGGGTCAAATCTGTTCATGGGGGCTTCTGCGAGAGAAGAATTGCAGGCCGGTGACATGGTTCCCGTGATGCAGCGAACTGCAGGCAAAGTTCCGGGGATGTTTGCGATTGTTGCACAGTCGGGACTCTTCTCAGGAGGCCTCAGCGGCGGGCGGGGAATTGATGTCGAGATTTCCGGGCCGGATATGTCTCGGCTGAATCAAATCGGGCAAGATGTCTTTCAGCGGACGATGGGGATTGGACAGTATCAGGGAAATGCAGTCTTTCCACCTGATCAGGGACATCAGGCACAGCCGATGCAGAATTTGGAATCGACAAATCCTGAGCTGCTGATTCGAGCCAGACGCGAAGCTGCCGCAGATTCACAAATTACCACCGCTGATCTTGGTTACGCGATCAATGCACTTGTCGACGGAGCTTACGCGGGTGATTACTGGCACAACTCTCGTAAGATTGATCTCGTGATTTACGGTGCCGATGAATTTTCGAGGCAAACTCAAGACCTCAAGAACTTACCGCTGAGTACCCCGACCGGGAAATTGGTGAACGTGGGAGCGGTCGCAGAAATTTCTTCAATCGGCGGGCCGGAAAGTTTCAAGCATGATGAACGACAGCGTTCGATTGGTATTCAAATTAAACCTTCGCTGACGATGCCGTTGGAAACCGCCATTGAGAAAGTTGACCGGGAAATTCGACAGCCACTTCTCGAATCACCACTGATGGCAGGTGGGCAATATCAAATTAAATTGGCTGGGACATCCGACGAGCTGAGTGAAACCCGACGAGCGATGCAAGGAAATTTACTGCTCGCTCTGATTATCACTTATTTGTTGATGGCAGCGTTGTTTGAATCTTTTCTGTACCCCGTCGTCATTATGACCAGCGTGCTGCTGGCACTCGTGGGAGGGTTTGCGGGACTGGCGTTGCTGAATCTCTTTATTCCGCAATCTCTCGATATGTTGACGATGCTCGGGTTTGTGATTTTGATCGGAACCGTGGTCAACAATGCGATTCTCATTGTGCATCAATCTCTGAATTACATGCGAGAAGATGGCATGAACGACCGCGATGCGATCGTAGAAAGCGTTCGTACACGTATTCGTCCGATCTTCATGAGTACATCGACAACCGTTTTAGGAATGTTGCCTTTGGTGCTTCCGCTCCCAGCCCGCACACTGGATGGATCGTGGGCACTTCAAGCAGGAGCCGGAAGTGAGCTCTATCGTGGATTGGGGAGTGTCGTGTTGGGTGGGCTCATCATTTCAACGGTGTTCACACTCATTCTGATCCCCGTCGGTTTTAGCTTGGCAGTCGACTTGAAGAAAAGTTGGAACTGGGTCTTGGGACGTTCAGAACAGCCTGTCGAACGTCAAACACAAAAGCAACTCGCCACCCAAAGTTGAAGGTGAAATTCAAAATGAAGAGTGAGGGAGCACGCCTGGCACATCGAACGAGTCTTCCATTGGTGGGGATCGTCGTGCTTTGCGTCGCTCAACTCGGCTGGGGTGACGATCTTCAGAATCGATACTTTCAGGGGTTGCGAGATCGGGGTCTCTATTTAATCGCAGAAGATTACGCTGTCAGTCGTTTAAGCACCGATCTGCTTCTCCCTGATGAGCGTGCGATTGTCACCATTGAACTGGTGCGAACACTCACCGCTCACGGAGGGGTTTCGTCACCTGAGCAACGGGATGAACTTTGGAACGAAGCAGAACGGTTGTTAAAGCAGTTCTCTGAGAGTCACAAAAACAATCCTCGCCTCCTGGAAATTCAGGCAGAGCAAGCACTGCTCCCTGCCCGGTTCGGAGATGAACTCGCTTGGGAACTCCAGATCAACCCGGTCAACCAGAAGTTGGCGACGGCAACTCGTGACGAATTCTCCAAAGCGATTCAAAAGATCGGGAACGTTCTGGTTGAATTTGATAAAGCCCCTGAGAAACCCAGCCCAAGTGACCTCGCAGATGGGGCACTCACCCAAGCGGAAAGAGTCGATTTAAGGCAACAGCTGGAGTTCTACCTCGTCCGTTCCAAATTCTTTTTGGCTCAGACAGCACCGCCTGGACCTGATCGAACTGGCCTCTTTCTCGATGTTGCTGATGAGTTTGATGCCCTCTCCAAAAATCGCCCCGAGTCGAAGTGGACCTTCAAAGCCCGCAAGTTTCTCGCAACACTCGCTCGGGATCGTGGAGATTATTCTCGCGCAGATTCGTTGCTTCGCTCTCTTGCTCGGAACGCAGCTGAGTATTCAATGCAGGATGAAATTTTGGCTGAACAGGTTCGCAGTCAATACGATCAAGGTAAGCTCGACGACGGCCTTCGGATGATCACGGATCAAATTCAAAGCGGGCATCCGTTGGGGGATGAAGTTCGATCTGTCGCTGTCGAAGGATTGTTGAAAGCCTGGAAAATTGCGGGCGAGAAGGGCCAGGCAGATTTTCAGAAAGAGCTCCTCGCAGAAGCTGAAAGCCATCATCAACGGACACGTGGTAAATGGCAAAAGCTGACCTACGCCAAGCTGAGTCAAGTTCAGCAGAATCTCAATCTCGGCGATGAACTGGCGACTCTCGTTCGTCAAGCACAATGGAATTACCACAACGGCGACCTCAAGCAGGCGATTCAATTTTTCCAAAACGCAGCTGCGCTGGCTCATCGACAAGGGAAGTCGGACAACGCCATTGACTATGCGTTCACCGTCGGCTCAATTCAAATTCAGCAAGAAGACTGGCCCGCTGCCGCAAAAACATTTGAAGACATCGTTACCAATTTTCCTGATGCTCAAAAGTCACAAGATGCAGGCTTGATGAAGTGTTATGTGCTGGGCAGAATTTATCTGCAGCGACCTTTGCAGGAAACGCGAATTGCTTATGAGGCAGCTCTTTCTAAGCAGCGAGTTCAGTTTCCCAATACCCCTTCAGCAATTGAAGCAACATGGATGCTCGCAGTTCACAACGAGCAACGTTTGCAATGGACCGACGCGATCGATTTGTACCGGGAAATTCCGGCCGATCATCCTCGCTACGACACCGCAACCTTACGGATTGTCATTCTCTATGAGAAAATTCTGACTCGACTTAAAGAGCTCAACGGTCCTGTCGAAGTTTGGGAAGATCAGCTACTCGAAGAAATCGTACGAATCGAGGACCACCTCCCGAACCACAACGTACTGGACTCGATGGAGCAGTGCCAAACGGCATTGCGAATCGCACAATTGCTGCTTCAACACCGCGATCGTTGGTACAGTGTCGCCGATCATTGGCTGAAACGAATCGAGCAAACCGTCGAAGCTCAACAGCGAGAAGCAGCCCTGCGAAATGCAAAGCTTGATCCTTTGTGGACTCAAATACAACGTGCCACTTCGCAACTGAGAATCGTTTCTCTGGCTGGTCAACAACGATTAGGCGATGCTCGCAAGATCATGCTGCAGTTGGAGCAAACAGATCCATCGACCATGTTGGGGATTCTTCTTGGTCTGACTGAAATGACCTCGAAAATTGATCCGCTGCGTCAAGTGGAGATGGGACATTTACAACTGGAAGCCATCAATCGACTGGAGCAATCGAGAAGCGAACTGACTCCGCAGCAGCAACGCATGCTCGACGACAGCCACGCCGAAGCGTTCATTGCGATAGGGAATTTGAAAGAGGCTGCCGAAATCTACGCGAAGCTGATCGAAAGCACTCCGCGGAACGAACGACTTCTCCGGAAAGTGATCGCGGTCCTCCTCAAGCGAGGAAAGGCGGAAGACTTACTGGAAGCACGCGACTGGTGGAAGCGCATCGAACAGTTACATAAACCGGGCGAGGCAGATTGGGTTGAAGCTCGTTTAGAGATTGCAAAAATTGACGTACGTGTCGGCGAAAAAGAACAGGCGTTGAAATTACTCGGTGTGACGAAAACTCTTTATCCTCAACTGGGAACTCCAACGCTGCGGGAAGAGTTCGATCGATTTCTTGAAGAGTTGAAATCTCAGTAGCTTTCGTGAGATCCAGCACCGAAGAAGTTCTTTGAAGCCGTTCTCGAACTGGGGTGCGCGTTCGACATGGGCAATCGGAAAGGCAAACGGTAGAGCAAACTGCTCTACCGTCGCCTCCATTAATTTCTTGCAGGGACTTTCATTCCTGAAAACGGAGCCACGGACCACCGAAGTAACAGTCTTCAACTGTGGTGCTACAGGTATTCGTTAATCAGGTTTTCGATCCATTCCTGTCGACCGGAAGTATTGGGGGCTGCTTCACCTTTTTCGAGCATGTAGGCTTCGAGGTCAGCGAAGGTCGCTGTCCCGGATTCCACTTTGGCTCCGATGCCTTCGTTGAAACTGGAATAGCGGTCTTTGACGAAGTCGTTCAGAACACCATCAGCTCGAATCGCCGCCGCGATTTTCGCTCCACGTGCGAATGTGTCCATGCCGCCGATGTGTGCGTAGAACAAGTCAATCGGATCGAAACTTTCACGCCGAACTTTGGCGTCAAAGTTTGTTCCACCAGAACCGAGCCCACCTTGCTCAAGCAGGACCATCATGATTTGAGTGGTCATGTAAATGTCGGTCGGGAATTGATCGGTATCCCATCCAAGCAGAAGATCGCCTGTGTTGGCGTCGATTGACCCGAGTGCATCATGAATCCGAGCATACTCGAGTTCGTGCATCATCGTATGTCCCGCCAATGTCGCGTGGTTTGTCTCGATGTTCAGCTTCACGATCCCGTCGAGTCCGTTGCGTCCGATGAAGTTCAGGCAGGCGGCAGCGTCGAAGTCGTATTGATGCTTGGTCGGCTCCTTCGGCTTTGGTTCGAAGAGGAACTGTCCATCAAAGCCGATTGACTTCGCGTGATCGTGAGCCATGTGCATGAACTTGGCAAGGTGATCAAGTTCGCGATTCATGTCTGTGTTGTACAGGTTCATGTAACCTTCTCGGCCACCCCAGAAGACGTAGTTTTCACCACCCAGAGAGTGTGTGACTTCGATTGCCTTCTTCACCTGAGCAGCTGCGTAAGCGTAGACATCTGCATTACAACTTGTCGCTGCTCCGTGTAGATATCGAGGATGGCTGAAGAGGTTGGCTGTCCCCCAGAGAAGTTGAATCCCGGTCTCTGCCTGCTTCTCTTTCAGCTTGCTGGCGATGGTGTCAAAGATCTTGTTCGATTCTTTGAGACTTGAACCTTCGGGGGAAACATCGCGATCGTGGAAACAGTAGTAGGGAGCTCCCAGCTTCGAAATAAACTCAAATGCGACATCAACCCGTTTGAGTGCATTCTCAACTGAATCGGTCCCGTCGTCCCAGGGCCGGCTCAGGGTTGGAGCTCCGAAGGGATCGCTTCCTGTTCCACGAAATGTGTGCCAATAGCAGACGCTGAAGCGGAGTAAGTCCCGCATCGTTTGGCCTTCGATGACCTCTTCTGGATTGTAGTGCTTATAGGCCAGCGGATTCTTGCTGCCAGGGCCTTCAAATTTGATTTCAGGAACGTCTGGGAAGTACTCGGCCATCGGAGGAATCTCGCTCGAAAGAATGCAATTCTTGAATTGACGATACGGATCTGTGAAGAGATGGAGTCTAGCCGAACCTGAAATGAGAAAAAAGCAAGTCGTTTCTCAGCGATGAAGAACGAGTCTCTCAGAGAGAGAGGGGGGACATTTTAACACCCAGCAATGAGAACTGACTCGTTTGTACAGGGCAAACCTGATATTCGAGGTTGCCTTCATCCATCTGGCATGGGAAAATAGGAGTAGTTCTCTCAAACTCTGAGGTGCGATTTCATGATCGACTGGCAGACAATCTGTGCATTACTCGTCGTTGCTGTGGCATTGATCCACATTGCAAGGATGACGATTGCATTCCTGAGAGGAGTCAGGACGTCATCATCTTGCGGCAGTTGCTCATCCTGTCCAAGCAATTCAGCACCAGCTGCGAATTTTGTTGAATTCGAAATTTCAACAAAGCCTTAATCGAACGAACTGCTTGTTCGAAGTTGTTTACGCCAGAATTTCTTTGACCGGGTGTTGTTCTTCGACTCCGGTGAGGCGGACGTTGAGGCCTTGGTGTCTGTAGCTGAGACGGCGATGATCGATCCCGAGAGTGTGCAGGATCGTGGCGTTCAAGTCGTGAATATGGACAGGGTCTTTGGTGATGTTGTAGCTGAAGTCGTCGGTTTCACCATGTACAACGCCACCTTTAATTCCACCGCCAGCCATCCAGACAGAGAAGCAGCGGGGATGATGGTCGCGTCCGTAGTTCTCGCGAGTCAGCTTACCTTGGGAGTAAACTGTACGTCCGAATTCGCCGCCGAAGACCACGAGCGTATCATCGAGCATGCCTCGCTCTTTGAGGTCTTGAATCAGTGCCCAGGCAGGTTGGTCAACATCACCGCATTGTTTCGGTAAGTCTCCACTGATATTGCCATGTTGATCCCAACCACGATGGAAGATTTGTACAAACCGAACATTTCGCTCAGCCATTCTTCGAGCGAGTAAACAGCTGGCTGCAAACGAACCTGGCTTCGAGACGGCATCTCCATACCTTTCGAGCGTCGCTTTCGTTTCTCCAGATGTATCGATGAGTTCGGGAACTGAAGATTGCATGCGGAAAGCCATCTCAGCCTGTTCGATGCGCGTGCGAGTTTCAGGATCACCGATCTGTTCATATGTCCGTTCGTTGAACTGCTCAAGTCGATCCAGCATCCGTCGGCGCAACTCCATGCTCACTCCCGGAGGGTTTGAGAGGAACAAAACGGGATCTCCTCCAGAGCGAAGTGCGACACCTTGATATCGACTTGGCAGGAACCCTGATCCCCAGAGTCGATTGTAAAGTGCCTGAGCCTGTTGACGTCCCGACCAGGAAGGTGTCATCACCACAAATGATGGGAGGTCTTCGTTAATAGAACCGAGTCCGTAACTGAGCCAGGCTCCCAGACTGGCTCGTCCCGGTAATTGATTCCCGGTGCAAATGTATGTGATTGCCGGGTCGTGATTGATCGCTTCGGTGTGAACAGATCTCACAATCGCGATGTCGTCGACCATCTTCGCTGTGTGCGGAATCAGTTCGCTGAGCCAGGTTCCGTTTTCACCGTACTGTTGAAACTTGTATTTCGAAGGAGCAATCGGAAATCGCGTTTGGCCAGAGGTCATCGTTGTCAGGCGTTGGCCATTACGAACCGATTCCGGTAAGTCAGTGTCGAAAAGTTCATTCAACTTCGGTTTGTAGTCGAACATGTCGATTTGACTGGGAGCCCCCGCCGCGAAGAGGTAGATCGCTCGCTTTGCCTTCGGGGCAAAGTGCGGAATTTCTGGAAGTCCAGGATTGCCGGACGCTTCCACTGATGTGTTGGGCATTAGCGAAGCCAGAGCTGCCGTTCCCAGTCCGAGACCAGTTTGTCCAAAGAAATGACGTCGAGTCAGCTGTTGAAAATGCTTTTCAGCGGGGTGCATGGCGTGTCATCCGTCGTAGTGAGGACGCGGTGGGATGCAGATCCTGAAACAACGAGAATCGGCATGGTGTGTCGCTTCATGAGAAGAAGTCGACCTCCTTAAGTGTAGGCTCGAAAGGAAGGGCTGAAAAGAGCATCGCAGCGTCTGGTGAGTTTGTCCGCTTGTGGTTGCATTCGCATGATAGTGGTCCAAGCTGAACTTGGAGCCCTCTTTCCCTCGGTATGAATTGCTCGATTGTCTGGTCGTGCCTCAGTCGTAAGGCGATGGTAGCACCGGAGATGTGTGCAAACGATGCGTGTAAACATTGTAATCAACTGGTGCATTTTGAGGACTTATATCGAGAGCATGCACATTCTGTTTGTGAGGGTTTCTCTTGGGGCGTGATGGATTTATCCGGTTGTGCGAGGAGTTTGCAAGACGATACAATTTCTAGATCAAACTCCACGGTAGACTTCACGCCCTGCCCTGCGACGAGCAGTCTATGAAGTCATAAAAGTTATCTTCATGACTGCGGAGAAGTTGATTGAGTAGTCCATTTGAGAAAGATGGCAGAGTTCCCCGGGTGCGAATTCAATCAGGATGAATCATGCGTGCATGTCAACATTGTGCTGCTCCGATTCCGACCTCAGCAAAAAAATGTTCGGAGTGTGGTCACGATCAGCAGGCAACAGTTGGCGGCGAGAGCGCGCTGAGCTTTCCAGAGTTGCAGTCTGTCATTGAAGATAACTCTCAACGCGATCAGTCGATTGCCCGGTTTTCTCTCTTCAGCCTGGTTGGCGGAGCGGTTTTGATTTCGCTCATCTCAGGGATTTCCGTGGGTAGTTTTGTATTGGGAGCATCTGCTTTCTTTGTCGCACTGCTGGCGCTCTTCATTCTTTTTCAGGTCATCGGCATCGATGTCAGCGTGTGACTGCGGACTCATTCTGAACAGGTGAGTCTGGCACCAATGCAGGGTGCATTGCACGTGTCATTCCCTGAGTGATTCAGGAACCAGCTTCAGGTTACCTGACTGATTCTAAACATTCTCGAAAGACCTGGATTGCGCGATCGACGTGCTCTTCGTTGATGTCGAGATGTGTGCAAGCGCGGAGTCGCTGTGAGCCTCCTACGGAGAAGAGTTTGACTCCATTTTCAGCGGCTCGTTTTTCCAGATCCGCTGCAGTTCCCCATTCAGGATTCACTTCAAAGTAGACGAGGTTCGTTTCAACCGCGTCGAGATCGATGTTCACATTGGGAATCTCAGCGAGTCCCGCTGCCAGGCGTTTTGCGTTTTGGTGATCTTCAACCAGTCGGTCTACATGATTCTCCAGAGCGTAGAGTCCCGATGCTGCGAGGATTCCAGCTTGCCGCAACGCTCCTCCCATCAGTTTTCTTGCACGGCGTGCGCGAGCGATCGTTTTCTGATCTCCAACTAAAATTGCTCCCATCGGGCAGCCGAGACCTTTAGAAAAGCAGACGGAAACGGTGTCGAACTGCTTCGCAACATCTGCAACAGGATAGCCTCGCACCGCACAGGCATTAAAAATTCTTGCCCCGTCGAGATGAGTTCGCAATTCGTTCGTGTGTGCCCAGTTGCAAACCCGTTCCAGCTGCGACAGAGAATAGGTTCGTCCTCCGGCGATGTTTGTGGAGTTCTCCAGGCAAAGCAGAGTTGTCGTTGCGTAGTGGTCGTCGCCTCTGCGAATCTCTCCTTGCAGATGCTCCACATCAAGCCGACCGCATTCTCCCGGAATGCATCGTGTGGTGACTCCACTGAGGACGGCAGGTGCGCCACTTTCGTAGATGCCGATATGCCCAGTCGTCTCGATCAGTAATTCGTCTCCGCGTTCACAATTGGCCCAGATCGCCATTTGGTTCGTTTGTGTCGCAGAGCAGGCGTAAACGGCAGCTTCCTTACCGAACATCTCTGCAACATGGGCTTCAAGCCGGTTGACAGTGGGGTCTTCACCAACCATGTCGTCGCCGACTTCAGCGGACATCATCGCTTCCCGCATTGCGAGAGTTGGTTTCGTAAACGTGTCGCTGCGAAGTTCAACGAGCATAGGAGTTTGGAGAAGTCAAAGGAGAGAGGAACTGCCCACTGCGGACATGCTTGGAGCGAGACACTATAGTTTCCAAGAAGTTCAATGTACAAAGTCGAGGGAAGCTTCGCCTTAGAGTGACGGGAGATCTCTCGCCGAGCGTGGCATCCAGTCGGCTGAAAAGGACATGAAACAGTAACCATGGAACATCAACATTGAAGTGAACTTCCAGAACTGCGGAAGCCACTTTTCCTGAATTCAAACTCCAGATTCGTCTATGACTGAGCCAATTCCTGAACTGAAAGCTTGTGGTGTTCTCCTTCTGCAGGGAGACCCCGTCCAATCGTTCCTCCTGATGAGGCACGCCGATCGCTGGGATCTTCCCAAAGGGCATCTCGATGGAAGTGAAACCGAGATCGAGTGCGCACTCCGGGAAATGGAAGAGGAAACAGGTCTCTCCAAAAACGACATTCAGATCGATCCGGAGTTCCGATACGTGGATCGGTACTATGTCAAAAATAAACGGACTCGGAATAAGAAAAAACTTAAGGAACTTGTCATCTTCCTCGCACGTATCGACTCGAAACCAAAGATCGAGGTCACTGAACACGAAGGATTCGAATGGTTCGAATGGTCTCCGCCACACGAAATTCAATGGAAAACGATCGATCCACTCCTCGCTCAAGTTGAAAAATTCTTCGAACTAAAGCAAAGCTCTTAAACAATTTCAATGTTTTACGTTCTCGTTGGAACTCTTCATGATTTTAGAGCATCTTTCGAATTGGTTTGCAGGATCTGCCTCGTGGCGAACAGCATTTTTATCAGAGAAATGCGTTCTTCACGGGCACACGGTAGAGCAAACTGCTCTATAAGCAAAACGACTTGGGAAGATGACGCTGTCGAGCGACAAACTTCCACGACCTGCGACTTCAATCAACTTATGAATTAAGGATTTCAATCATGAGACTTTGTCGATTTGAGCAGAACAGCGAAGCACATTTTGGTTTCTATACCGAAGATGCTATTGGACCGCTTTCCAATTTTGTACAGAAATCTGAAAGAGACATTCTGACTGCAGAGTCACTGGTCGATCTTCTACCCGGCGGAAAGTATTACGACCTGGTGATTTCGATGGAGTCTCGTGTCAGTGAGGATCTCATTCAGCGAGACGGCTTCAAGCTTGAAGATGTTCAATTACTTGTGCCGATTCCGAATCCTTCGAAACTGCTGCTGCTCGCGGGGAACTATGCCAAGCATGTTGAAGAGAGTGGTGGCCGGGCTGAAGAACGTGAGAAGACATTCCCGTACGTGTTCATGAAGCCACCCTCGACGACTCTCACAAACCCCGGCGACCCTGTTCGCATCCCCGCCTGCTCGCCAGATCAAATTGACTGGGAACTCGAGCTGGGAGTGGTCATCGGCACGAGATGTTCAGGCGTGACCGAGGAGGAGGCTCTTAACTTTGTGGCGGGATATACAGTCGTGAATGATATCTCGGACCGGGCGTTTCGTCCAAATCCTCAACGGGCTGAGCGATCTCGCGATCCTTTTTTCGACTGGTTACACGGAAAATGGCACGACACCTTCTGTCCGATGGGTCCGTGCATTCTCCCCGCTTCTGATTTCGAAGACCCACAAAACTTTCAGATGCAACTTCATGTGAACGGGCAGATCGAGCAGGATTCCTCGACGGCAGAGATGGTCTTTCCGGTCGCGGCTGTCGTATCTTTTATCTCAAATTTCGTCACTCTTGAGCCAGGTGACATCATTTCCACCGGGACTCCGGCGGGTGTTGGTAAGGCAAAAGGCAAGTTTCTTAAAGCTGGAGACACTCTGACCGCAAAAATAGAGGGAATAGGGGTCTTGGAGAATCCCGTTGTGTGACTTGTCGCAGTTTTTGCCGATTTTACAAGGCCTCAAAACCAATTGATGACCCTCGCCCAATTCACGTTGACGCAACTTACATCTTCTGCGAGATTTCCAATCCCATCGGGGCGGACTTCGTCCCAATCACACCTCAACCTATTAGATTCAAGATTTGGCTGATGGTCCAACCTGTCGTTGATCAACAACCCCGGCCAAACGGAACCGCAAAGGAGTGCAGTGACCGTGAAGAAACCTAGCCTGTGGATGACCGCATTTGTGGCCGCTGGATTGCTTGTTGCAGTCAACACAGCGTCCGCCCAGAATCAGCCTTCGGCCGCACATCAGGTCGGCCTGATTGATATGGCACACATTTTCAAGAACTACGAAAAGTTCAAAGCTGAAACCCAGGGACTTCAAGCGGCAGCTGAACAAGCTGAGCAAAAAGCTCAGGACATGGTTGCACAAATGAAGTCTGTTCAAGGACAGATGCAAGGACTGACAGCAAACAGCCCTGACTACAACGCAAAAGAAGCTCAGTTGATCGAACTTCAAACCAAACTTCAGGCTTTCCAACAAGTCGAACGTCGCGATATCGTTCGTAAGCAAGCTGAAGTTTACAAAAAGATCTACGTCGAAGTTCAAGACGCTGTTTCAATGTACGCCAAGCACTATGAGTACACATTGATCATGCGATTCAATCGTGAAGACGTCGCAGCTGCTGGCGATCCTCAGAAAATCATCCAAGGCATGAACCGACAAGTTGTCTGGCATCGCCCACAAGACGATCTGACCGATCCGATCCTTCAGTACCTGAACGATCAATACAACAAAACAGCAAGTGCTCGTTAAGACCCAACAGTCTACGAGACGCAAACAGCACTTCTGAAATTACTGTGACCCATCGGGAAACAATCACTTTTCAGATTTTGTGAGAGCGAATCAGCGAGAGCAATCCCAATCCTTGTCTTTCAGTTCTGCCTCACGGCGAACGACCTCTGAAGTCATGATGATCTTCACAGGTACGGCAAGTTTTGGGACTGGTTCTGAAAGACCAAGCAGGCGAGTTTTATTAAGCTCGTCTGTTTTTATGCGCGCAGCTGCTATTTGTTGAAATTTCGTTTTGATGAATCGGACCGATTGTTCTCGTCAGCTCTCGAACAACGTTTTCATCATCTGTTTCATCATCGTCGTACAGAGTGAAGTCAGTACGAAGTGGCGATCAAAATCGGGCAAATCACTCTGAGACTTGTGGAATGAAGTGCTTCCAGCTTTCGTATTTCGGCTGCATCAACTGGCGATTCAAAAGTGGGCTGCGTTTGGGCTTCGACGGTTTTTGAAGCAATGGCATCCCGGCCTCTTGTGGAGTTCGCCCTCCCTTGCTGACGTTGCAATCCAGGCAGGCACAAACGATGTTCTCCCACGTATCCGGACCGCCACGACTCTTTGGCATGACGTGATCCAGACTCAATCGTGGTGAACTGTATCGGTTGCCGCAATACTGGCAGCGATGGCCGTCTCGCAGGAAGATATTCCGACGATTGAACTTAACTGTGTTCTTCGGCAAACGATCGTAGGTGCTCAGGCGAATGACACGTGGGACCTGAATCTCGAAATTGACTGCGCGAATCCAATCTTCGTGATCTTTGCGTTCGCCCAGGTCGAGTTTCAGTTCGCAGTATTCTCTCCAGCCATCAAAGTCATAGGTCAGAAAACGACCGTTCTCAACATGAATGACTTCCGCGAGTTCTTTGAAGATCAAGCAGAATGCGCGGCGGACGGAGATGACATGCACCGCCATATAGTTACGGTTGAGTGCCAAGACCGCAGCCTGCATCGCTGGAGGAGAGCCAATTCTTGGTGATTTGGCTGCATCGCTCGCGGTGGAAGTGGAGGCAGATTTGTGACGCGCCTGGCTGACCATGCACGCTCCTTGGCCTGAATATGGCTCGACAAAAAAGTCCCTGCTTGTGAAGGACTCTGACCATCCTCTAAAGGGGGATAATTCTACCTGCAGAATGCTCCTCAAGCAACATATTTTCGATCTCCAGTGGTTTCGCCGGTTTGGAATTCATTAGAATTCATCAGAGACCTGAACAGGAATCTGAACAATTCTCACCCCCCCCTGACGCTGTCCCCGACAGAGAACGGAGTGGGACATCGACCGCTTTACAACTTCAAATCACCATTTTCGGAGACCGGAATGTCCTTGCGCTCAATGACCACTTTTTTCAACGCGACCGTTCTTTTTGCAGCTGGATTATTGATTGTGACAACCATGACAGAATCCGGGTTCGCCCAAGATCAGAAACAAACTCCGGCAGCGAAGCCTAAACGAAAACCGAATCCCGCTTTTGCAAAAGTTGTCGACGACCCGAAACTTCCCCGCGTCCTGCTGATCGGAGATTCAATTTCCATTGGCTACACCGTGGATGTGCAGAAGCAGCTTAAGGGGATCGCAAACGTTCATCGAATTCCACAAAATGGCGGACCGACCACTCTTGGCCTTCAAAAGATTGAGGCCTGGCTGGGCGATTCCAAATGGGATGTCATCCACTTCAACTGGGGACTGCATGACCTCAAGCACGTCAACGCCAAGAAGCAATTGGTTGGCGTCGATGAAGGTGAGTATCAGGTTCCTCTTCCCGAGTACGAAAAGAATCTCACCAAACTCGTCGAAAGGTTAGAAAAAACGGGAGCGAAGTTGATCTGGAGAAGCACCACGCCTGTCCCTGAAGGAGCCAAAGGCCGCATCCCGGGAGACTCCGAGAAATACAACGCCGTCGCAGCCAAGATTATGGCAAAGCATAACATCCCGACTGACGATCAGTTTTCCTTCGTGAAACCACAAATGGACAAGCTGATGCTCCCGGCAAACGTCCACTTTAAGCCATCCGGCTCCGCAGCATTAGGAAAGCAGGCAGCGGAGTCAATCAAGAAAGCATTGCCAAACTAGAGCAGTTTGCTCTACCGTGTGCCCGTGAAGAACGTATTTCTCTAAGCAGGAGGCTTGAACGTGGGAGCCTCGCTATCGAGTCGTTTCTTTTGCTCAATGATCATCCGTTTTCGGTCAGATCGCTGAACGATGTAGAGCACGAGAAAAAGAATCACGATTCCGGAAGCGAGCCCCCAAAAAATGAATCGATTTGTGTTGCCGGAATCGATCGCTTCCGGTTGTGGCTTCACGGTGACCGTTTTGGCGAGGATTAACGGAGCGACGCGGTTTGCATTGTCGCTGGAGGGATAGACATACGTCTTCAAGAAATATCCGGATACTGTGACCCCTTCGATAAGATCTCCGCTGATGGGGAGATTGTCCGGTTTTTCAAGAAAGACAATGGCTGCGGGATGTGTTTGCGAATCGTCTGTATAGATCATCGACTCGTAAAGTTTTTCGATGCCATAGTCATTTTCGTAGGCGTCATACTCAATCGTTTGCAGCACATGTCCGGTGAGATGTACCGGCTGACCGCGAAATGCTTTCGGGTTCCGAATCATATCGGGAAACGTCAGCAGCTTCGATTGCTCACGCCGCTTCTTTAGAAACTGGCGCCCCGCTTCGGCCAGCTCCGCTTGAGAGGCTTCCCGCGCCTGATTCAATAATCCGTAGTACGCAACATTATCGTTCCCATCCAACGGCGAGTGATCTCTCACAAACGCGAGAGCAAGCGGATCATCCTTCGTTGGCTCAGCCTTCGCAGGCTCGAACTCCTGTGCAATCAGCATGGAACCGGCTGCGACCAGGCAGAACGAAGCGAGTAGCGACAGGCGATATTTTGGAATGTTGAACATACTTTGACGATACCCAATTTAATGCACCAATACTATGGAACTCGCATCCCCGATGCACCCTGCTGCGTTATCATGCTTTACTTGCTGGTTCCTTCTTCTTGTGACTCCGAAGCGATCTCATCGGAAATCTCATCCTCTGCCGAGGCAGGTTTTTCTGGGTAGAGGTAAGCGACCGGAATGAACAGGACCGCAGTCACAAACATCAGTTGTGCCCAGAACCAGTGGTAGTCTGAACCTTCGAGGGTCACCGCGCCGCCGGCTGTGATCGAGCCTGCGATTTCTGTGTTTGGGATATTTCCGCGTTTCGTTTCAACCTCTTTTCGCCCCTCTTCGCCGCTGAGTTCGATGATTCGCTTCTCTTTCCAGGTGTACGCCTCAGGGTTTTCAGTGACATCCTTCGGGTCAACGCGATTCACCACGCAATTCAGGGTGACATCCCAAGGTGTCTGGAGTTTCTTGTCAGCACCGGATGAAAGGAGTCGATATCGATTGCGAGTCAACTGTTCATAGCTGATCTGTTCTCCGTAGGTGTCTTTGATTCCGGTGATGAGTTCTTGCCCCGCTTCTACAGACGGAAGCGTATCGTTGTTTGCTAAAAATGCCTCATCGATAACAGCTTTCGCTTTGTTGAGCTGTTCATCCTCGGAAGTCGCGAGTTGCAGCAGGTTCTCAAATTTTCCAAAGTCTAAAACGAAATCGTCCTTCGTTCCGAACTCGCCATCATAACCTGCGACGCGCAGAATTTTGGCGACCTCATCAGAGTGTGCGTCTGTCAGCGGTTCCCTTTTTGTTTTCCAAACCTGAACCACTTCTTTTTCCTCGCCGACGGTTTTGAACGACTTGGACTCTTTCAAGACCTCGTTGATACTCGGAATCTGGATGAACTCGTTGACCTGTGCCGTCACGACATTTCCCAGAGCGACGAATGCTAGCCACAACGACATCACGATCGATTTCATCGACTTCGGAGCCTGAGCGTAAGAGAACTCAAGGCCAGTGATGGAGACCATGATTTCGCTGGCGGTGATCAGGACATACGCCAAAATTTGCCAGGAGATCGATGGGTAGCCCCCCTTTTCAATCCATTGCTCGACGACTGCGGATAGTGCAAAGGAGGAAGTTGCCAGAAACAGTCCGATCGAGAACTTTCTCAGCTGTGTCAGCCGGAAGACTTTATTGATGGCTGGGTAAATGACGAACTGAAAGAGCGGAATCATCAGCATCACGAGAACCGGGTTCGCAATTTGAATCTGTTCTTTCAGGACTTCAAAACCAAACACGTTGCGATTCATATTTTCTGCTTGCAACACCCAGGTCGAGCTTGTTTGGTCGAATAAAGCCCAGAAGACGCTCGCAAACACGAAGACAGCTGAGATTTTCGCGAGTGTCCAGAGACCGGTACTACTGAAGAGGTCATCTAAAAGTTTCGTTCTGGCGGGCGGGATATGCACAAAGACTTTGCGTCCCATCCAGAACATCAGCGTCGCAATCGCCATCAAGACACCAGGAACTCCGAAGGCGATGTGCGGTCCGTACCATTCCAACAGCCAGGGGACCATAAAGGTCGAAATTGTCGATCCGAAGTTAATCGAGAAGTAGAACCACTGATACACCTTGGACATCATGTGTTCATTTTTCTTGCCGAACTGGTCCCCCACATGTGCAGAGACACACGGCTTGATTCCACCTGATCCAATCGCAATCAGAATCAGTCCGAGCCACATATAGTTCGTCGGCGACATCCCGGGGCTTCCGACCAGTGCCAGCGCACCATGGCCCAGACAGTAAATGACTGAGACCCATAGAATCAGCTTATATTTCCCGGTGATGGCATCCGAAATGAGCGCCCCGAGAATCGGAAAGAAGTAGACGGTAGAAACGAACGTATGGTAATGCGCTGTTGCTTCTGCGTTACTCATCGCCGGGAGCAACTTATCTGACATCAAGTGCAGGTACTCGGTCAGAAAGACAACCAGAATGGCCCGCATTCCGTAATAGCTGAACCGCTCGGCCGCTTCGTTGCCGACGATGTAAGGAATCCCCGGTGGCATCTTGTCCGTTTCGGGGGGGACCGTGATGTACTTTTCTGCAGCCATCCTGCTTTCCCTGCTGGTGTTGAGAGTCGATTCGCAACCATTGATGAGTGGTGACTTTACAGATTGATCAGGCTTGGAACAAACCCGCAAGCTCGATTGCTTCCAGAGGGCGTTGCAATTCCGCAGCACGATGCGTTCTTGCATCGCGGTGCCTAAGTGCTGGATTTCTATGAGGATACATCAACTGCCTGAGGACGGGAGATTGGCGTGTTGCCGATTTACCTCACGGCACCTGAGGCATTCTGCTTCGTGATAAGAAAATTTAACACGTCAAGAGTGAGGTGTAACGTGTTTCTGTTAGACAAGTTATGGCGCCCTGCTCTGTCTCGTGTAAAGAAATCGAAACGGGTTGCGGCACACTTTGGCACCCTCTCTGCTTTATCTCTTTCACATCAAACAAAACACTCCACAACTTTAAGGAATACATCGATGAAAACTTTCAACCAACTCCTCAACGACGAAGCCGGTTTCATTGTCTCAGCTGAACTCATTCTGGTTGCCACTATCGTCGTCCTCGGACTGATCGTTGGCCTCGCGGAACTTTCAATGAACATTAATCATGAGCTGGAAGACGTCGGAACGGCCTTCAACAACATGCAGCAAAGCTATTCATTCGACGGAACAAGTGGGCACAAAGGCTCGATCCTGGGAAGTAGCTTCGACGACAGTTATGACTTCTGCTCCAGCGAATGTGATGTTAACTAATCAGCGATCAGGAATATGAATGCGAACAGGTCCGCTCTCAAAAGCTCTCACAAACCTCTCTCGCTCTCACATAAGCGACGTTCGAATTTCGGGCGTCGCTTTTTCTCGTTGGGAGATTTCCTGATTTTTTGTTAGGATGGCTCGTTCAGATTCCCAGCGGAGAATTCTCTGGTAATACAGTGTGTGAAATCAGCCGCCAGGCGCTAGCCTCGGTTCAATGAACAATCGACTCGATCCAAGGCTATCGCCTTGCGGCTCATGAAGAATTCTCGCTGGAGATTTGATCTGGCCGCCTAAACAGAAACAACTGAAGAAACCAATGCTTGAATCGATCACCGAAAATCTGACAAATGCCATCGGAAACATCACTCGCGGGAAACTGAGTGAGGGGAACATCCGCGAAGGGATGGGTGAAGTCCGCAAAGCATTGCTTGAAGCAGACGTCAACTACGATGTCGCGAAAGCATTTTGCGACCGGGTGACTGAGCAGGCTGTCGGAGACAAGGTCCTCAAGTCGCTGAAGCCGGGCGAGCAAATCGTCGGGATTGTTTACAACGAACTCGTCAACCTCATGGGGCCGGTTGATCATTCCATCGCGATCCGTCGGGGCGAAACCTCCATCATCATGATGTGTGGACTTCAGGGGGCCGGAAAAACGACGACTTGCGGTAAGCTCGCAAAAATGCTGCTGGCTGAAGGCGCAAAGCCAATGCTCGTCGCAGCCGACCTTCAGCGACCCGCCGCGATTGAACAGCTCAAGGTGATTGGGGAACAGGTCGGAGTCCCGGTTTACTGGGAAGAGGCCAGTTCGAGCACACCAGTCAAAGTGTGCCAAAACGCTAAGAAAGCAGCCAAGCAGCAAGACTGCAACGTCATCATTCTCGATACCGCTGGGCGATTGCATATTGACGATTCCTTGATGAAGGAATTGATTCAAATCGACAATAAGTTGATGCCGAATCAGGTGTTGCTCGTTTGCGATGCGATGACCGGACAGGATGCTGTCAACAGTGCCAAAGCATTTAATGACGCCCTCGAGCTCGATGGTGTCATCCTCACCAAACTCGACGGGGATACACGCGGCGGGGCAGCCCTTTCGGTCAAAGCGGTCACGGGCGTTCCCATCAAATTTGCAGGGATGGGAGAGAAACTCGACCTGCTCGAACCATTTCATCCAGACCGGATGGCGCAGCGAATTCTCGGTCAGGGTGATATCGCCACGCTTCTGGAAACAGCTCAGCGGCACATGGATGCCGATGAACTGGAAGCTCAGCAAAAGAAAATGCTGGAGGGCAAGTTCGACCTCAACGACTTCATGAAGGCCATGGGCCAAATCCAGAAAATGGGGTCGATGAAGTCAATCATGAAACTGATTCCCGGGATGGGACAACTCAGCCAGGCCATGGATGCCATGGACGGAATGGACCCGGACAAAGACATCAAACGTGTTAAGGCAATGATCTCCTCAATGACCGAGGACGAACGCCGAAATCCGGAAAAAATTGACCGCTCACGCCGCAACCGAATTGCAACCGGAAGTGGAGCGGACCCGGCAGAAATCAACGACTTGCTCAAGCAATTCAAAGATATGTCGGGCATGATGCAGCAAATGGCAGGTATGGGAATGGGGGACCGCATGAAGGCGATGCGGGATATCCAAAACGAAGCCATGAATCCCAACAGCCGCTCGATGTCGCAAGGAAAACAGCGCAGCAAGCGAGGCGAGACAACGAAAGACGCCCTGCGTGAAAAGAAAAAGAAAGAACGACAACGCCAAAAGAAGAACCGCAAGCGTAAGAAGTAAAACGCTGGTTCATGCCTGTTCAGGCTGTCGAATGCAAAACCTGAGGAGCGGAAAACACTGCGTCAACGTGCCGCCTTGTGAACATTCAGCGAGTTCCCTGGCAGTCGTTGTCTGACGCTTTCTGGCAACTCTGCCTGCAACCTTACGCGAGGCCGAGTCGTTCCCACAGATTCTTGCGAATTCTCTTGGATTTCCCGGCTTTGAAGTCACCGCTGCACCGTTCATCAAGCTCCTTGGCAACGAGTCGACACGCTTTGTAGGTCGATGAAGTTCCACTCCCGAAGCGAGAGTACAACGTCCGAAATTCCTGTCGATCATCGGTGGCGGTTTCGAAGATGGAAGCTGGAGTCCAGGAATTCTCGAAGAGCGGAGGAAGTTCACCGTTGGCTGCTGCCGATTCGATGCCGGGGAAATTCGTCTGATACTGCTGCCGTCGCTTGTCGCTGAAGTTTCTTAATATGCCGATGTTTGACGGGCTTCCGTCCCCGGTTAACGTCTGCACGTATTCAATCATTTCGAACGTGTTTGGCAAAGCGTTCAGCGAGATGTGAGTCGGCTTCACCGGGACAACGACATGATCGCTCATCACCATTCCGTTCATGGCGATGACTTGTGTCTTTTGCAAATTTCCCGGCATGTCGATCAAGACGTAATCGAACCCCTTCAATGCCGGTTTCAGGTACTTCAAAAAGAGCGAGTGATCGCGATTCCACTTCATCTGCTCTTCGAGTTCAAACGCCTTCGAGCCATCCGGAACCATGACAGCGATTTCCGCGAGTGGGGCTCGTTTGGAATCGGTCGCAGGACGCCAGGTGAGAAATGGTTCGACATCTTCAATCTCTTTCCGCTGATGCAATATCTGTTGCATCAACTCGACAGAAGTTCTTTGCTCACGGATTGCATTCTTCACCGACAAGTGCCCTAACAACGCACACGAACTCGAGGCTTGTCCGTCCAGATCGATCAGCAGCACTTTTTTCTTACGGTTTGCAGCGAGGAATTCTGTAAGACCTACTGAAACAGTTGATTTCCCCTCGCCACCCTTGTTGTTGTAGATCGAAACAATTTTCATTTGGTACCCGTTTTCTCAGACTCAAATTTCACGGCTGTGTGTGATCCGGAACTGTGATACATCAGCGAATACAGATTATTCTTCCTTTCTGAACAATTGAAGCAGCAATTGAGATGAGTGACAGAAATTCGAACGAATCTCTCTCAATGAACGGAATATGATGCCTTTCCTAATGAGATTCGCAGCGATTCAGAGCACATCTGGGCGATCACTCCCGATTCCCTGAACTCGAATCGGGTGACCTGTCTCTTGCTTGCCAATTGTCTACAATCTGCCAAATTCCCTCAATTCCCTGAACCTTCGACGTTTTCAATCTCTCATCGACAGGTTGGGAGACTCCTTATTTCTTCGCTCTCCAAAACCTGAAAAAGTGATCTCCACGAGCATCACAAGCATTAAAAATGCTCGAGTGAATCACAGCGTTTCCAGAATTCTTGTCTGCGTTTCTGAGTGTCTGTTTTATGTCTCGCGTTCGAACTCGAAAGGTGTCACCAGAACTTCTTACGGGAAATCTGCGCGCAACGGTTTTCTTTCTGGCATTGCCGGTTTTAGGTGAGCAGGTCCTGAATTTTCTGGTCGGTTTTTACGACGTCTATCTTGCCGGTCATCTGGCTGGAGATATTCGCACCGATGCGACTGCTGCTGTTGGAGTGGCTGCCTATGTTGGCTGGCTGGCGTCGATGCTCTTCGCAGTTGTGGGAAACGGAACGACGGCACTCATTTCACGAGCTTGGGGTTCTGATGACCGGGAACAGGCGAATCTCGTAGCGAATCGATCCGCCCTGCTCTCTCTGGTTTCGGGACTGGTCTTCATGTTGCTGATCATTCCGACCGCTCCCTGGTTGATCGGGTTTATGGGGCTCAAAGGAAATGCAGCTTTGATCGCTGTGCGATATTTGCGAATCGATGCCATTGGCTTGCTCTTTTCAAGCTTGAGCCTAGTTCTGGCGGCAGCGTTTCGAGGATGTGGTGACATGAAAACGCCGATGTGGGTCTTCGGATCGGTCAGCATTCTGAATGTCATCATCTCGACAATTTTCGTCAATGGCTGGGGGATCATTCCGGCCTTGGGAGTCGATGGAATTGTTACCGGGACGCTCATAGCCCGCGTCAGTGGTGGAGTCTTCATTCTGATTCTGTTTGCGAAAGGGACTTCCGGACTCTCGTTGAAGCTCGACCAATTGCGATTAAGGGGGGAGACCGTCCGCCGCATTCTCTCGATTGGTATTCCGTCAGCTGTCGAAGGGCTTGTGATGTGGATGGGGCACGCAATGTTTTTGCGAGTCATTTCAGAAATCGGCCAAACGGAATTCGCAGCCCACATCATTGGTGTTCGCGTCGAAGCGATTACCTACTTGCCAGCGGTCGCTTATGGAGCAGCTGCAGCAACGATGGTCGGGCAGTCGCTGGGGGCTGCAGATCGAGACCGCGCTGTAAAAGCAGGTCATGAAGCAGCTATGCAGTGTGCAATTCTGGGAGTGTTCATCACATTGTGGTTCACACTCGGGGCAGACTGGATCTACACGATGATGCACAAGGATCAGGCTGTCAGAGATGTCGGTATCCCGGCATTCCGAATCGTCGGCCTATTCCAGATTCCGCTGATCCTGTCGATCGTTTACTTCGCAGCCATTCGCGGCGCAGGAGAGACCCGTTTCCCGTTGTATGTCGCATTGGTCACTACTTATTTGGTGCGAGTTCCTTTGGGATATTATTTCGGTATTCACTTGGGGATGGGACTGATGGGAGCCTGGGTTGGAATGAATGCAGACATGTTTGTGCGGGGAGTGCTGGCGACATGGCGATTCTGGTCGAAACGCTGGCTCCTCACAAAAGTTTGACGAAGCGGTCGCGCCTGTGGGAGCAGCAACAGCTCGGTTGGACAAGTTGTAGCTGCTGGTTGAAGATCGATAGCCAAATTAAAATAAGGGCCTCGTTCTGCTTCGTGGGCATGCCCGATTTCCCACAACCTGGCAGCGATTACCTTTTCGCCTTCGCATCTGGGGGCAATTCAGGCAATCGGATCACTTCTAAACAGCTCAACGTTGTAAGAAGTCTGCTAAAATCAATATGCTTCCAACAGTTGGTAATGCCGTTTCGTAAAAACATTGACTGTTGAAGTTTTGTTTGTCGAAACCGGGTTGCCAGCCAGGACCAGAAGAACACTATGCTGGAGATTGTTGATGACTGAGCAAACCGAACAACAGCGACGTTACAAAGAATTCATGGAGCTCTTGCCTCTCACCCTCAATTTGGCAGGTTTGCCACCGAGCGAAATTGGCAAATACTATAATCAGGAGCAGATCGAAACTCGCCTGTTCGCACTGCGACACGCCTACAAGGCTGCTCGAGGTCTTGTCCGCGAATTAGTCACGAAATAAATAGAACTGATCCGGTAACTTGAATTTGCTCTCTCAAACTTTGAGAAAAGCGTCTGTTTCAAAGATTTCCGGGCTGGTTCTTTAAGAATGTGTATGCGTTCTGTCTCGTGGAGGTAGGCGATTCATGACATGAAAATCACTCTTCACGGACACAAAAACACGAAAGTGTATTAAGGAGCATTGAGCATGTGGTTCACCGAAAACGCCTGGCAGCCAATGCTCTTCTTGACGCTGGCCGGGATGATGTTCGGGATGGTCTGGTATCGACGATTGCAAACCCGTTACCTGATCGCAATGGCCGCTTGCTTCCTCCTGGTTGGTGTCACCTGGTTTGTTGAAGGTGCCATTGTCACTGAACGGGAGAAAGTTCGGAACTCGGTTGTCGCGATTACAACATCGTTTCAGCAACGCAATCTGGAACAAACTTTAACTCACGTTTCCAGGCAAGCGAGAGGTCTTCAATTGCTCATCAGCTCGGCTCATAACCTCGTTAAGGTTCGCGACGATATGCGAGTCACTGACATTGAAATTGACTTACTGAACGACAATACCCGAGCCAAAACACGATTTCGAGTGAACGCCACAATTGAAGCAATTGGACAAAGCTATGTTGGTCATCAGCCCACCCGATGGGAAGCGACGTGGCAGCTCGAGGAGGGAGAATGGCGCATTATCAACATTCTGCAACTTGACCCCATCAACGGAAATGTGATCACTGATTTTTCAGAAGAACGCAATTGGGCATTACGAATGTTCGGTAACAATTAATGTTAATGTGTGAGCAGCTTGCTCTAGTAGACCTACACTCTCTGACCGACAACTCAATTAAATTTCATGACTAGGGAATCGACCAACGTGCCACTGAAACTTGCTGTTCTGATTTCTGGTGGTGGGTCGACGATGATCAATCTGCAACGAAACATTCAGGCTGGGTCTCTGAATGCGTCGATCCCGCTGGTCATCGCCAGTCGACCCTGCACTGGAATCGAAAAGGCAGAGAGCGCAGGACTGACTGCAGTCACTCTGTCACCGAAGTCTTTCGCTTCAACCGATGAGTACAGCCAGAAACTCTTTTCAGTTGTTCGCGATGTTGATGCCGACCTCGTCATTCTGGCCGGCTTCCTGAGCAAGATCATCATTCCAGATGATTTCGCAAATCGAGTCATGAATATTCATCCCAGCCTTCTCCCTGCGTTTTGTGGAAAAGGAATGTATGGACACCGCGTGCACGAGGCTGTCATTACTCGTGGCTGTAAAATCTCTGGTTGTACGGTTCATTTTTGTGATAATGAATACGATCACGGCCCCATCATTTTACAGCAGACGGTTCCCGTCGACGCCACTGATAATGCAGATTCACTCGCTGAGCGAGTCCAGGCCGCCGAATGCGAAGCCTACCCCGCAGCGATTCAACTTTATGCAGAAAATCGACTCCTGGTGAAAGAGGGGCGAGTTCATATCGTGAATGAATCCTGAACCTATAAATTGGATCTCCTCAATCCTTTGCAAACATGCCATTTGGATACCACGGTTGTTACCTGCGAGTTGATCTTTGTCAGCGGACGTCTCGAGTTGTTCAGATTGACGAGCCCATGCTGCGCAAATTCATTGGTGGAGGAGGCCTTGGGACAGCGATTCTTTCTCAAGAATCCTCTGGCAATGACGACCCACTTGGTGAATCTGCTCCGCTCCTTTTTGTTTTCAGCCCGCTTGTCGGAAGTCCGTTAACGACCTCCGCCAAGTTTTCTGTTCTCTCAAAAAGTCCGCTCACCAACCGCTTGAACGATTCGCTCTCCTCGTCTCACTTTGCCATCGCAGGGAAGAAAACGGGTTACGATGCAATTTGCATAGTTGGGAAGAGCGAGTCCCCGGTCCTCATTCAGATCACGCCCGACAGTCTCTCTATTGGAGATGCAACAGACCTGTGGGGCTTGTCGAGTGCGGCATCCGCAAAAAGCCTTCGAACTAAAATCGGAAATCAGTTTCGAGTCGCAGCCATCGGCCCAGCGGGTGAAAATTTGGTTCGATATGCGACAATTTCTAATGATGGCAGACACGCCGGCCGAGGCGGACTCGGCGCAGTCATGGGGTCGAAAAAACTGAAAGCGATTGCAGTCTTTGGAGACCGCAAGACTGAGTTCGCGCATCCCGACGAACTCATCAAATACAGCAAGTCACTGTCGCAAAAATCGTTCGGGGCAGCGACCGAGAAATATCGAGAACTCGGAACCGTCAGCAATTTACTCACCTTCAATCGTCTCGGAACATTGCCGACTCGAAACTTCCAGCAGACATCTTTTGAAGGTGCAGAACAGATCGCTCCAGATGTCCTTTCAAGCGTGCGGACACGTGATAGCTGTGCTGCTTGTACGATTGGTTGTGAACACCTTTTCAAGCTCGGAGACAAGCAACAAGCCCCCGTGCGGATGGAGTACGAAAACCTTTATGCACTCGGCCCACTCTGTGGGATTTCCGATCCGGAAATGGTTTTGGCGGCGTCTGCATATTGCGATGAAGTCGGCATCGACACGATCAGCGCCGGGGCGAGTGTCGCCTTCGCAATGGAGGCTGTTGAAAAGGGATTTCTTGATGAACCGACACTCCAGTTTGGTAGCGGCAAAGCACTTCTCGACACACTGAAGCTGATCAGCTTGCGAAAAGGCATTGGGGAGATTCTGGCAGACGGTGTGCGGATTGCCTCGCAAAAAATTGGACGTGGTACAGAAGAATTTGCGATCCATGTAAAAGGTTTAGAACTGCCCGGCTATGAGCCGCGAGCACTACAAACAATGGGACTTGGGTTTGCAGTTGGAACGCGCGGAGCAGATCATAATCGGTCGGGAGCGTATCAAGTTGACTTCTCTGAAGAGGTCGACCGCATGAACCCGGATGTCCACGCAGTCAATCTTGCAATCGAAACGGAAGACGAAGCTGCGGTGATGGATTCCTTAATCCTCTGCAAATTTCTAAGAGGCGTCTTCACTGACCGCATGGCTGCGATGGCAGAAATGCTGCACCTTGTGACCGGTTGGGACGTCGATGCTGCTGAGCTGAAAACAACGGCACAGCGAATCGTGACCGCCAAAAAGCAATTCAATATCGACCAGGGTTGGACACCCGCAGAGGACACACTCCCTGCAAGGTTCTTTGAAACTCCCATCGCAGAGGGTGCCAGTGTTGGAGGAGTCCTCAGTCGGCAAAGACTCGCTGAGCAAATCAAAGCTTACAACCTCGCACGTGGTTGGACGGCGGACGGGTATGTTTCGACTGCTTCTCCGCAAGCTTGAAGTATGCGGCAGAGTATTTTCGATAATTCTTTTCGAATATGAAGCACGCGCTCTACACGCGCACGACGGGTGTTGAAAAGATTTTAAACGACGCGGTTGATGGACATGATTGGTAATTTCAACAAGACCTGCTTGGCTGGCGAATCGGGCAGGATGTCGAGTTCTGACTGAGCCTGAGTTGCGAGCTGTTTTGCGAAATCAAATGACTCTTCAATGACTCCTTCTTCTTTCGCCAGAAGAACAATTTTCTGAGCAGCTTCATCGGTCCCTGCTTCCAGAAGTTCGGTCAATTCCGACTTGGACTGTTCTGATGATTTGCCCAACAGCCGAATGATTGGCAGCGTCAACTTCTGTTGGAACAGATCAGTTCCTAACGTTTTTCCAACGTTCGATTCCAGTCCTGTCAGATCGAGAACATCGTCGGCGATCTGAAACGCTTGCCCCAGTAAACGCCCAAAATTTTCGAGTCGCTTGATGGTTTCTTGATCGGCGTTGGCGAACTTCGCACCCAGCAAGCATGCGACGGCGCATAACTCGGCAGTCTTGCCATCGATGATGTTCAGATACTCCGCCTCGGTCAGGTTGAGGTTTCCACGGTTGCGGATTTGCGTCAGTTCTCCTTCGCAGACCAGATTCGTGGCCCGGCCTATCAGTCGGCAAGCTTCTGCACTTCCCGTTTCGGCAGCAAGATGGAACGAATGTGTGAACAGAAAATCGCCGTACAACACAGACGTATGATTGTTCCAGCGCACATTCACAGTCGCCACATGTCGACGGATATCAGCGTTGTCGAGGACATCGTCATGCACCAGAGTGGCGGTATGAATCATCTCGACGACGGCAGCCAGAATTTCGTGCTCACGTTTGATTTCGCCGCAGGCTTTAGCTGTCAGCAAGCACAAAATTGGACGGAGCCGTTTACCACGAAAACGCGATGTGTGCTGATAAATATCCCTGAGGTAGGGATTCTTCGAGGCCAATTCGGTCGCAAATGTCGCCTCGACAGCTTGCAATGCATCCCCAATCAATGACTGGGTTTGCGTCAATAGCTCGTTCACATTATCAATTTGCGGCATTTCCGCGACCTTCTTGGGTTTCTTAAACACAAACAAAAAACGGTTCATTAGAGCATTTTCGTGCTTTCCGTGCCCGTGAAGAAACGGTTCTCTCAGGAAAAACGTTGAACTCCACGAGACAGATTGGAATACAAATTCCGAAAATGCTCCAGAACGCTCTGCTTGCCCAAACTTCAACGGCGGGGCAAACGACCTGCGAGCTTTATCCGTTATTAGCGAAAGTTATTCACGAAGGAAATGCCCACTTTTTCCTCCACTTTTTTCAATGAGTCGAAGATTCGTGATTTCCATCGACCGATCAACAGACTTGCACATGTCGTAAATCGTGAGAGCAGCAATAGAAACGGCTGTCATCGCTTCCATTTCGACTCCCGTTCGACCTTGAACACTGACGCTCGCTTCGATCCGAATTCGTGATGCATCAAGAGGTTCAAATTCAAGACTCGCTGCATCGAGCCCCAAAGAGTGACACAACGGAATCAGTTCATCCGTTCGTTTGGTCGCCATAATTCCAGCGAGTCGAGCGACCTCCAGAACATCACCTTTGGCGAATTTCCGATTCTGGATGAGTGCGAGTGTCTCCGGTTGCATGACAACCGTCGCTTCAGCCCGTGCCATGCGACTGGTCACCGGCTTCCCGCCGACATCGACCATTCTGCTGGCTCCTGATTCATCAAAGTGTGTCAGAGGAGTCAACGACTCCCCCGCCTGTTCACCGCTCTCGGTATCAGGAGCCTGTTTCGATCCAGACATAGTCATCAATTTATTTTCAGCAAGAAGGTGAACGTGAGTTGCGAATGAAGATGAGTCGCTCGTGAAATCAATCCACTTTCCACCACTGGTTGATTCTCTTTGTCAGCTGAGCAACTTTTTCAGGCATGTCCGCTGCGAGGTCATTTTTCTCATGCGGGTCTTTGGTGATATTGAAGAGTTCGGTCTTCGCATCAGGTTCACGACCGGGGTGAGGGACGATGCACTTCCAGTCTCCTTCGATCACCCAGCGAAATCGTAAGCTGGCGACTGGGTCCGTCATGTGTTGAATGTCGTGCTCCAGAATTTCGCCAAAGATCGCTTTGCGATCTGCGACAGCTTTGGAATCTAGCAAGTTAATTCCGGGGAGATCCTTCGGGATGTCGATTCCGACAGCAGCCAGAGCTGTGGGGACCAGATCAATCGAACTGGCAAGATGAGTCGTGTCCATTTTTGGCTCAACGTGATTTCTCCAGCGAATCATGATTGGGGTTCGCGTTCCCCCATCGTATTGAGAACGTTTTGATCGCGGTGCATAACGACTGGCATTCTCTTCATTGATCCAGCCATTATCGCAAACGTAAAGCACAATCGTATCGTCGCCGAGGTTCTTTTTATCGAGGTGATCAAGCAACTGCCCACACGTTTCGTCGAACCATTCGCACATCGCCCAGTATTTTGCAATCGGCAGATGCGGAGTTTTATCTTTGTATTTGTTGAGGAGTCTTGCTGGCGGATTGTGCGGAGTATGAGGCAGGAACGGTGCGTAATAAACGAAGAAGGGCTTTTCTTCTTCAACTGCAGTATCGATGAAATCAAAGACTGGCTTCATCCCTGTGCGGCCAATCTTCAGACCGTCGTCACCATGTCGGCCTCCTTTGGTGCGATCTCCATGCGTCATGCCATGAGTGAACCCACCACGGGAATAGTGTCCTTCCCACCACTTCCCGGACTGATGCGAAATGTATCCGAGATTATCATGCAGAAAGTCTGCCAGCGTGGTCTCATCATCGATGTGTTCGATGTAACGATTCCGGATCTCCAGATATCGAGGATCCTGAACGATTTTTCGCTTTGCCGCTCCGACCAGGTCAGCTGGAGGAGGAGGATCGTTGCCCACGATTCCATGCTGATGCGGATATCGACCGGTGACGATGGTCGTCAAAGAGGGTCGACACAAACTGTCTGGAACGTAGCCACGCTGAAACGTCAACGACTCGGCAGCGAGTTTGTCGAGATGGGGAGTTTGAATTTCTGGATGCCCCATAAAGCCGTAATCCCCCCACGCCTGGTCATCTGAGAGGATCAGCACCACGTTCGGTGGGGCAGCTTGAAGCTGCGGACTTAACGCCGATGCGAATACGAGAGCAACAACCGACAATAAAGATGGACGGAGCGACATAGTTCTCTTTCTGGCTTCAAGAACAACAAGCCAACTTGCTAAAACCAGTCCGGAAACCTCTGGAATACCCGTTTTCCTCAATGATTGAGAGAGCAATTTCAAGTTTCAGGATCAGTTCTAACGAGTTCGGCTCACGTTGACAGGTTCAATGTGAAGCATCCATTTATGTTGGAGGCTCTCTGCAAGAATTCAGCCTTTTCAAGTTGCTGAAAAAGTATTCTGTTTTGCAGGCTCACATTCTGATCAATCTGGCTGCAGTCGCCAAGTCCACCGAGATTTCCAGCTTGTCTCGGCAGAATCCTCTTGAACCAGCACCATTGATTCTCCCATGGGGAATGGGACCGATCAGAGTGTGAGAGAGGCTCTTCCCTTTGGAAAAGCCTCAAACTTGTTGTCTGAATGAGTCTTCGCAGCGAACTTGCTGGACCTGCACATGCTTTCCATCCGATGTAATGTTAAGCCTGCATGGGCTGCGCTCCCGGTTTAGCAAAATCTGCCGAACCTGGAGAAGCGAGCTTATTGAGACATTGAAAGTGCTTGGGGGGGGAATGGGCATGGACGCCCGTCATTCGACAAGGCAAATACGCCTTGAGGTTGATGCTGCAGTCACGGACGAGAGCAAATCGTCACCGGTGAAAGGTGCGCCTTGGCGGCGATATCTTTGGGGAACTCCCGTTCTTCTTTTGCTCGTCGTTTCTTTTCTATTCCCAGGAGAGCAATCTGGCAATAACACCGTCGTCGCTGCGAATCCCATTGTCCGGCAGGATACCCATCCACTCAACAAGGATTGGCTGGAAATTCACTGGGTGATTCGAAACAAGTGCAATGGTTGTCATCGCCCGAATACTGACCAGCACGATTTCTCCACTTACGAATCTCTAATGGGAATGACGCCTCATTCCGACACACCTGTTGTGATCCCCGGGAACCCGGAAGCGTCTCCCTTGTGGCAGTACGTCAATTGGAATCACAATTTTGATCCAAACTCAGACGCTCCTGAAGCTCCACAGATGCCGCCGGAGAAGAAAGAGGATTACCTGACCGCCGGTCAACTGGAAACACTGTACCGCTGGATCAAAAACGGAGCCCTCGATTACGTCTTGCCGGACCACTGCAACACGCGCCCATTGCTCGAAACTGATTTCGTTTCTGCGAAAGAATGTGCCCAGTGTCATCCTCGCCAGTACGATGAGTGGTCTCGGTCAATGCACGCCTACGCTCAGCACTCACCTGTGTTCGAAGCGTTCACTCTCACGATGATTGAACGGACCGGTGGAACCATCGGAACGTTTTGTACTCGCTGCCATACGCCGATCGGAGTTTCTATCGGCGAGAATGCTTCGATGCGAAATGTTCATCGGTCGCGGATCTCGATGGAAGGGGTGACTTGCGTTGTTTGCCATCGACTTGAAAAGCCGTTCTACAAAGCGAGCGGACGCTTGCCTGTCACTCCCGGACTCGTGAATGAAGGCTGCACTTATGGTCCGTTCAGTGATCCGGTCAATCCAGATGGCTCGGTTCATGACGCAGCGAGTTCGAATCAATTAACGAAATCATCATTCTGCGGGTCATGTCATGATGTGACCAGTCCGCAAGGTGTTCGACTCGAAGAAGCATTTAGCGAATGGCAAAACAGCCCGGCTGCCAAAGAAGGAACGTCGTGTCAGGATTGCCACATGGGACCGATTCCCGGCGTTCCGGTTAAATCGTGGGAGAGGCCTTTCGGGAAGGTCGCAGTCGTTCCAGGGATGGATCCATCTTTGCTTCCAGATCGTCCGCTTTCGAGTCATACCTTTTCCGGGCCAGACTATTCGCTGCTCCCAGACACGGAGTTTCCGGAAAAGCTCGACTGGATGTACGAGAAGGACTACCGGGACACGAAGAATCTCACACCGCATCAGAAAGAGACGCTCACACTTTTGAGGATCAAGAATCGTCAGCAACTCGCCAAGGCCAGAAACGAGCGTTACACGTTACTCAAAAACGCAGCCAAGATCAGTGTCGACCATCCATATCGAGCCAGTCCACGCGACAAGATGAAAATTCATGTCGATGTTACCAGCACGACAGCTGGGCATAATTTCCCCACGGGATTCACGGCGGAAAGACAGGTCTGGGTTGAAGTCCGACTTATCGACCCATACGGCAAGCAAGTTTTTGCATCGGGAGATTTTGACGACAACCGCGACCTCCGAGATGAACACAGTCATGCAGTGGAAGCTGGACTCCTCGCACGGGACAAGCATCTCCTGAATTTTCAGAGCAAGTTCACCGTTCTCACAACACAGGGAACGGAGCGGTCTGTCATCATTCCGGTGAACCGCGATCTCCGCCCCATTAACGTCATTCGGCCGATCGATGAACCTGCGCAATCGTTTGGACGACCATCGGTTTTTCGTATCGCCAAAGGAAGCCTGCCACCATTGCAGACAGTCGGCCAGGCCTATCCGATCAAGCTTCCGGATCAAGCAGGTCAGTACCGCTTGCTCGTCCGCCTGAACTATCGAAATTTACCTCCCGCACTGTTCGATAAAATCGGAATCTCTCACTTGAAACACCTCATTGAGACCGTCGTGATCGATGAGTATCAATGCGTCATTCTGGTCGAATAACAGACACGTCAGTTCCATCTCTTGATAAGCATGTTTAACGAGAACCAGTCCGAAAACCTCTGAAATAGGTGCTTTCCTCAACGTTTGAGAGAGCAACTTCACGTTTCAGGACCAGTTCGACACAAAAGTGAAAAATATCGTTCAACAATTTTCTGGACTCTGAAAGTGTCCAGCTTGCCCGATCCTCTATGCACCCAACGACCATAAGTTTGATCGCCGTTGCACTCCTGCTCGGGGCAGCGCTATCCGTCTGCGCAGAGGAACCTGCCGGTTTCGCGACTCTCATAGTTCCCCCGACTCCCAATGAAGACATCGAGACTGAAGGACCAATCAGCTACTTTGAAAATGGAGTGCTGGTTGAGTTGCCTTCATTAGAGGAAGAACTCTACCACCATGGCGGATCGTATCTCTATGAGCCAAGTGATCTCAACGGGCCACAGTTGCATGTTCAGGATCATCATGCGGGAGAGATTTTGCGTTTGCCAGAATGGTGGGTTGAGCCGAAACCACTCTGCTCGCGACCGAATGACTATCTCGGTCCCGGGATGGTTTGCTGGCACCCGGACTTGAGTTGGCTCGGATGTGATCCAAATATGCTTGAGCCACGCATCGTGCTGCATGGTTCGTATGAAATATTCGGGGCCGTTTTCGAACAGAACGACACTCGCCGCGACGGAATTGGACATCAACTTCTTTTAGATATTGATTTTCAGCTGACAGGCACAGAAAGATTTCACGTCCAGTTTCGGCCACTCGGCGAAGAGAACTCTGGCGGATCATTCTGGCAGTTAAACGACCCGCAGCATTACATCGACAACTCGACTGAAGTCCCCATGCGCTGGTGGTTCGAGGGAGAACTTCAAAGCCTCTTCGGTCCATGGCGAAATGATGACCGGCATCAGCTCGATGTCAATTTTACTGTGGGGCGTTTCCCGTTCCGACTCCAGAACGGGCTGTTGATGAATGACGAAATTACAGGGATTGTTCTCGGGAAAAATACTTTCACGTCGCTCCCCTTCAGCAACTTGAACGTCCAGGCGTTCTACGCGCTGGATCAGGTTGATTCACTTCCGAATTCTTCAGATGTCCTCGGAGTCCACCTCTCTGCGGATTATCGGCACACCTTCATCGAAGCGACGTACGCGCATCTCAATCGCAGTCGGGACGTTGAGTTCTCAACGAACTACCTGGCTGCGAGTGCAACAAAATTCTTCGGTCCTCTCTCAGTCTCTGGACGGACGATGTATCGCTTCGCAGATGATTCATCCGTCGGGAATGGCAATTTACAAGTGGTCGAGACAGCGTACACGCGAGTCCCCAGCTACAAGTTTGAGTGCCTGACTGGCATCGAAAGTACCGTCACCTACTTTAATGCGTTTTATGCCAGCGAAGACTGGACGACGATCGCAGGCGGAAACTTTGATCGCCTGCGAAATGCGTTTACAGTGAACCCTTTACTCAACCTGGCTGCCGGTGCTCCTCCACAAAAGCGTATCGGAGCAGCCCTCGGAGTTCAGCTGTTTCGCCATAACCAGGATGAATCTTTGATCCCGGAAATTGCATATGAAGAAGTCAGTGCCGACGCCACATTTGGCATCGGGATGACCTATCGCCGGAAGCTGACCGCGCGACAGTACCTCGAACTCCGCAGCATCAAGAACTGGTCCGACACCCCTGCCCTTCGCCGCGAAGGATTCTTCGCCTCAACCATCGTAATATTCTAAGCATCTTCGATGCTTTTGGGCCCGTGAAGATCGGTTTTGTAACTTTGCACTCTGTTCTCCACGAGGCAGAACGGGGTCACCAACGCTTGATGTTTCTTCGAGTGTCTTCGATGCTTTTGGTCTCGTGAAGATCGGTTTTGTAGTTTTGCACGTTGCTCTCCACGAGTCAGCACGGGGTCACGAATTCGAAATGGACTGCGGACCAACCGTGGACATGCCCTGATGCTACGTTAGGGCAGTAATGCGATTCGTCGCTGGGTTCCATTCTGGGACGAGTTTGAAGAGGTCGACTTGCATTGCTCGCTGAACATCAGCTTCGAGGCCGAGCCTGAGTAAGTTCGCTGCCCCCAGACTTTCCAGCATTGTTTTCTCAAAGTCGGATCGCTTTATCCCGCGGGTTCTGTAGAAGTCGAGCGCTAGTTGCGACTGAACATCGGTAATTTCGAATTCTGATGAGGGTCGACTCAGCAGTCGATCGCAGACTGCCCCGGCAAACAAAATGTCTTCAGCTGTCAATTGACGATCCGTTCCAGCACACATTAAATGAACGGGGCGATTGCATTCCGCCAGAGCGTCAATGAGGGAACTCAAGTTGACGAAGGCGCCGACCAGAATCTTGCTTGCGGCTCGACATTGTTCCAGCGCAATAGTTCCGTTGGTCGTTGTAAAGATGATCTCTCGATCTTGTACGAGTTCAGGCGTGTAAGAAAATGGAGAATTGTCGAGATCGAATCTTTCGATCTTCTGACAATGTCTCTCTCCGCCAAGTAAGCGTTTGGGTGAACTTTGTGAGCTCGCCAGTTCATGTGCCTGTTCAACAGAGGAACAGGGAAGAATGGCAGACGCTCCGTTCGCAAGAGCATGGACAATCGTTGTCGACGCCCGCAGGATGTCAATCATCACTGCAACTGGCATTACGTCGTCCGAACTGTTTTCGGTAATCCGACCGGAGTCAACAAGCGTTGAAAGTGATGGTAGTAAGGAAACTTGAATCGGGATCATGCAGTCAGTGTTCTCTCGGACCTGAATTGAAACGTGCTACGCTTTTAAACGTCGCGAAGGCAATTCAGTAGAATTTGTTCTAACAAAACTTGCATGAACGATTGTCATTTCTCTGAATGATTACGAATTCAGCAGCTTTGTTTGTCCATCTTAATGAACCGTCAGTTGATATCCAGCAACTTCCAAGGCAGTTTACTTTGCCGTGCGTTCATGTAGAACGCGTTTTGTTAGTGAAAGTGAAATTGGAGACAACCGGCGACACTGCATGCACAATTCTATGGATGTTTGTTCTTAGGAAACGTCGATTTCATTTTCTAAGATGAGTTCGCCGAACTCGTCGAGGGCGAGTTGGGTCGCCAATTGCTTGGAATAGTAGGTCGTCGTTGAACCCGAGATGATGATTGAATCCCCGGTCGATTCAACTTGTAGCTCTTTGATTCGCCCAGACGTTTTGGCGTTGATCTTTCGTTCCAAGTCAAAGAGACGCCCAAAGGCGATCATTGCGGCAGTCTCTTTCTGTGCGGTTGCTTGATTAGTGAATTCCATTCGTTACTCCTCCTTATGAATGCCGATCACGGTCTCATGGTCCCGGCGAAAACAGAATCGCCAGAGTTCGCAGCGATGAAGTTGGTGATCTCAGACTTCTGTGCACTAGCAGCTATCGTGCAGGAGACTGCTCTGAACAATGGCCCATTCTATATCTGGACCAACTCGTTTCAGTGGAAGACAATGACTCCAGCAGTATTGCTATCGCTTCGTAGTGATCCTGAGTTTCATCTTTAATGAATTTGATGAAATCTTGACATGAAAAACATAATATCAACGAATTTGAATAGTACAAATCAATTCTGATCGATCTTGTTAATTAACTCGATTTCATCTCATGAAGCTCAGGAAGCGTGATTCCCGCTAATCCTAAGTGCAAACGATTGCACGACATGCAACCGGATGCTCGTCTTCTGGATCCCTCTTTAAGAGCCCTCTCTGTGGGAGGGTTTAAAATTCACAGCTGGATGGTTTCGGTAGGATGGGGGACATTTCGAAGTCCACCTATGAGCGGAAGCCCCAGATCGCATGATCCACGGAATCAGTTCTTGCAATTCGCTGTTCAAGGAAGTATAAACAAATCTGAATAGATCGATGACAATCGATTTATCCATGTGATTTGGAACTCAGGGTAAGCAACTCCTACCTGACGAGTCCTCATCTGAAAACTTACGTCCTGAAAATTTTTCTCATGGCGAGAGTGTTTGAATTCAAGTTTTCGAACACTGAAACAGAGAGAAAATTCTTCATGGCATAGGCTTGCAGATAAGGTTCTCAACGTTGCCCACCTCTTTCGTCGCATTGATCACTGTTTCATTCGTAAGCGAAAATCGCTTGTTCAGAAATCAGTGGGACCGACACCTGAGTGATCTCACCAACCACAGCTGATTTCAATTTTCCTGCCATCATTTTCGGTTTGAGCATTTTCTACTTTGAGTTGTTCTGCTGACCTTCGATCCAGTTACGGAACCCAATTTCCATGACTCCCAACCTGCATCAGCTCGCTTCTTTTTGCCTTTGTTTGTTCACTTTCTCCACCGGGATCTCCACTGCGGTCGCGCAAGGGGCTCGTGAAGTCAGCTACCACGAACAGATTCGTCCGATCTTCCAGGCGAACTGTCAGGGCTGTCATCAATCGGCGAAAGCTGGCGGTGGGTATCTGGTGACATCGTTTTCAGATGCCCTGAAAGCTGGAGAGAGTGGCGAAAGTGCCATTCAACCAGGCAAGCCAGATGAGAGTTACCTGATCGATCAAATCACTCCTGTCGATGGTGAGGCAGCGATGCCAAAAGGAAAGAAAGCACTGTCGAAACATGAAATTGAACTGATTCGAACCTGGATCGAGCAAGGAGCAAAAGACGATTCTCCTAAAAGAACCAGAGCTGTCTATGACAAAGACCACCCGCCAGTCTACACACGCCCACCAGTCGTCACCTCGATCGACATCTCTCCAGATGGGTCGATCTTGGCAGTGGCAGGCTTTCACGAAGTCCTGCTCCGCTCCGGCGATGGAGAAAAATTACTCGGACGACTGATCGGCCTTTCGGAACAGATTGAATCGGTCGCCTTCTCCGCTGATGGGAAGCGACTGGCTGTCGCTGGTGGTCTCCCGGCTCGAACGGGTGAAATTCAAATCTGGTCCGTCGAGGATCAGAAACTGGAACTCTCAATTCCGATTTCCTTTGATACCGTCTACGGGGCAAGTTGGTCACCAGATGGAAAAATGGTCGCTGTCGGGTGTAGTGACAATATCGTTCGAGGATTCGATACGACGACCGGCGAGCAAGTCTTCTTCAATGGAGCTCACAGCGACTGGCCGCTCAATACTGTCTTCTCTGCGGATGGTTCTCAAATTGTCTCTGTTGGTCGGGATATGTCGACCAAGCTTTATCAGGTCGAAACCGAACGCTTTATCGATAATGTCACTTCCATTACTCCGGGCGCTCTGAAAGGAGGGCTTTCCGCATTAGCGGGGCATCCAGAGCGTGACGAGGTCCTCGTCGGCGGGTCTGATGGAGTCCCCGGTATCTACCGGATGAATCGACTCACCAAGCGAGTTATTGGTGACAACGCAAATTTGATTCGTCGTTATCCCGAAATGAAGGGGCGTATTTATTCCGTTGCGTATTCTCCAGACGGCAAGAAGATCGTCGCTGGATCGAGCCTTAACGGTCGTGGTCAGGTCTTTACATATGCAGCTGATTTCGATCCTGCTTTGCCAGATGAAATTAAAACCATTGTCGAAACGCGAACACAAGCTCAAACCCCGGAGCAGAAGAAGACTCTCGAAGACTATGTGACTGCCGGGACAGAGGTCGCCACACAAACTGAAATCCCGACAGGCGTTTTTGCCGTTGCCTTTAGTGCGGATGGAAAGACAGTGATCGCTGCCGGAGGAGATGGATTGCTTCGATTCATCAACTCAGAAAATGGCGAGGTGACCAAAACGATTTCACCGGTTGAAATTGACGCGGATGCTGCCGATGCCTCCCGGGAGATCGCCACAGTTCAAGGGGATGACGCCCTGATCGGTGAAGAGTCTCTCCCAACGGGGACCATTCTGAAATCACTTGAGGTCGCTCCGAATTCTGTGACTTTGAGTGGTAAGTACGACTACGTTCAGCTCCTCGTCACCGGAATCCTGAATTCCGGCGATCGTGTCGATGTCACTCGCATGTCAACAATTCAAGTCAACGGCGAAGCTGTAACGGTCTCTCCGTTGGGGAGAATCTTGTTTCATGCACCGGGACAAAGCGAAGTTGTCGTCTCACTCGGAAAAGAGTCTGTCAAAGTTCCTGTCACCGTAGCTGCGTCCGATGTCTCTGCGAAAACCAGCTTTGTTCAGGACGTCAATCCAGTTCTTTCCCGACTCGGTTGCAACCAGGGAACTTGTCACGGTGCGAAAGATGGGAAGAACGGGTTCAAGCTCTCGTTGAGAGGATACGATCCACTCTATGATGTCCGTGCTTTTACTGATGATCTGAAATCACGCAGAACAAATGTCGCATCGCCCGACAACAGCTTAATGCTCTTGAAATCATCCGGTGCAGTCCCACATGTCGGCGGGCAACTCACCTCCCCCGGCGAACCGTATTATGAAATTATTCGCAAGTGGATTTCCGAAGGATGCCAGCTTGACGTCACTGATCCGAAAGTTGCTTCCATTTCGCTGCAACCAGAGAATCCAGTCATTCAAAATCTTGGAGGACGTCAACAGTTCCGAGTCATCGCCACGTATGTCGATGGATCATCGAAGGACGTCACTCGGGAAGCATACATCGAGAGCAGCAACACCGAAGTTGCCGACGTCAATCGCGTCGGAGTCGTCACCGCAGTTCGACGTGGCGAAGCCCCGATCCTGGCTCGCTTCGAGGGGGCCTATGCTGCAACAACACTGACAGCCATGGGAGACCGTGCTGGATTCGTTTGGGAAGAACCTGAAACCTGGACAGAAGCGGACAAGTTTGTCGCTGAAAAATGGCAGCGAATGAAGATTGCACCATCGGGCCTTTGTACTGATGAAGAGTTCATTCGCCGAGTGTTTCTCGATCTGACAGGACTTCCGCCGAGCACAGAACAGCTTGAAACGTTCCTTGCTGATCAATCTCCAACGCGGCAAAAACGTGATGCTCTGGTGGATCAACTTGTCGGGTCTGAAGCCTTTGTTGATTACTGGACCAATAAATGGGCTGATCTTCTTCAAGTAAACCGCAAGTTTCTTGGGGTTGAGGGAGCGAAAAACTTCCGTGCCTGGATTCGTGAACGTGTGAAGAACAATGTTCCGTACGATCAATTTTCATACGAGATTCTCACTGCTTCCGGTTCAAACAAAGTGAACCCCGCTGCCTCGTACTACAAGATTTTGCGTGAACCGACCGAGATTATGGAGAACACGACTCACCTGTTTTTGGGTGTCCGATTCAACTGTAATAAATGCCACGACCATCCGTTCGAAAGATGGACTCAGGATCAATACTACGAAACAGCTGCGTTCTTCGCTCAAGTCGGTCTGAAGCGTGACCCTGAAAATGCTGCCGGAAATCTTGGCGGAACAGCTGTTGAAGGAGCAAAACCTCTTTGGGAAGTGGTCTTCGACAAAACTGAAGGTGATGTGATTCACGATCGAACGCAGGCAGTCACAGCCCCAATCGTTCCGTATGATCGTGAACTCGAATTACCGAAAGATGCGTCGCGACGCGAGAATCTTGCGAAGTGGATTACTTCTGCCGAGAACGATTACTTCGCCCGTTCCTACGTGAATCGGGTTTGGGGATACCTGATGGGAATCGGGCTCATCGAACCTCTCGATGACATCCGAGCCGGCAACCCGGCTTCAAATCCCGAGTTACTCGACCACCTGACAAACGGCTTCGTCGAGAGTGGATTCAACGTTCAAGAGCTCATGAAGACCATCTGCAAATCGCGGGCTTATCAATTGAGTGTCGCGACCAACGAATGGAATCAGGACGATAACACGAACTACTCACACGCTGTTCTGAAGCGTCTCCCAGCTGAAGTCCTTTACGATTCAGTCTATACCGTGACGGGAGCGAAAATGCAGATTCCGGGAGTTCCGGAAGGGACCCGTGCCGCAGCGATTCCAGATTCAGGGATCGAGCTCAAAGATGGGTTTCTCGCGAATCTGGGACGTCCGGTCCGTGAATCTGCGTGCGAATGTGAGCGATCCTCTGATCTTCAGTTGGGGCCTGTGATGGCGCTCATGAATGGACCAACCGTCAATTCAGCGATCTCCCAAGAAGGGAACGCCATCGCCAAGCTGGTTGAAACGGTCTCGGATGATCGGCAACTTGTCGACCAGCTGTTCATGAGAATCCTCAACCGGTCAGCGACTGATCGCGAGATTGATGCGACGCTCGAAGTTTATAAGTCGCTACAGTCCGGTCACCAGAAACTTGTCGCAGAGTTTGAAAAATACAGTGCAGAAATCGCTCCGATTGTCGCTGAGAAAGAAGCCAAACGACAGGCGAGTATCAAAGCTGCCGAGGCGGAATTGGCGAAGTATATTGAGGATTCCAAGCCGGCTCAGGAAGCTGCAGCGAAAGCGCGCGAAGAGAAAATCGCAGCTGCTCAAAAAGCAATCGATGATCATCTCGCCACAGCCCCAGAGCGAATCAAGGAATGGGAGAAAACAGTCGAGGCTTCCGGAACTCCTTGGGCAGCGGTGGAGTTTACGAATCTGAAAACGACGACAGGTGCCAAGCTCGAATCGCAGGATGATCTCTCGGTTTTCGCATCTGGCCCGAACAACAAGAAAGGGAATTACCTGATCTCAGGGAAAACAGTTCTCAAAACGATTTCAGGGCTGAAGCTCGAAGCCCTCACCGACGACCGACTTCCAAAACGTGGACCCGGAAGAGCAGCAGGCGGAAACTTCGTGCTTTCCGAGCTCACGGTTCAGGCTTGGCCTGTCGGGAAACCGGATCAGAAGCAAACACTCAAACTGAAGAACGCACAAGCAGACTTCTCCCAGGGTGGATACTCAGTCGCAAGTGCCATCGATGGAAAGCAGCCAACTGCTGGGAATGGTTGGGCACTTTCCCCGAAGACTGGCGAAAACCATACCGCCACTTTCGAGCTGGAAACTCCCCTGACCTTTGACGAGGAGATTGTCCTGCACCTCACAATGTCTCAGCAGTATCAGGACAACACCCACACGATCGGGAAATTCCGGGTCTCAGTAACCGACGCAATGGTTCCCGTCAATTTCGGAAACCCAAGGATTCTCGTTGAGGTTGTCAACAAACCACTCGAGGAGCGGACCGACGAAGAAAAAGCAGGATTTCTCGCTTACTTCAATGAGCAAGATCCTGAACTTCAAAAACGGAAGAAAGCACTCACTGCTGCAAATTCGCCGCTCCCGCCAGATCCGCAACGAGTCGCGATGCAAAGCGAACTCGATGATCGTAAGAAACCACAACCGGAAGATCCGAAATTTGCTCGTTTGAAACGTGCGGTTTCGCTCAGCGAACAACAATTAAAGAATAGCCGCCTGACGACAGCACAGGACCTTGCCTGGGCTTTGATCAACAGTCCGGCCTTCCTGTTCAATCGATAAATCAGTTATGACACGTTCAGCAATGCACGGAAACGGCGTTGCGATTCACAACTCGAACTAAGGTTCAAACCATGATTATTCGAATCCCCGGACAACCAGGTAAAGACTTGTGCGATTCGCATCTTGGCGTGACGCGTCGTGATGTTTTGCGTGTGGGGGGGAGTGGAGCGCTAGGTCTTTCGCTCGGCTCGTTGCTGCAACTGCAATCGGCTCAAGCGAACACGAAGGTTCCTGTCGGTCGAGGCAAAGCGAAAAGCATCATCCTCTGCTATCTACAAGGTGGTCCGAGCCATCTTGATCTTTGGGATCCAAAAGAGGGTGTGCCGGACAACGTGAAGTCCAGCTTCTCGAAGATCTCCACGAAGCTTCCGGGGGTACAGTTCACCGAGCTGTTACCAAAGTTGTCGCAGGTGATCGACAAAACGACTTTGATTCGCTCAATGAGCTACACCCCGAATGGGTTGTTCAATCACACAGCAGCCATCTATCAAATGATGACCGGCTACACGACGGACAAAGTCAGTCCATCCGGTCAGTTGGAACCTCCCAGCCCGAAAGATTTCCCCAACTTCGGCTCAAACATCATTCGGCTCAAACCTGCAAACGAGCCGATGCTTCCCTTCGTGATGCTCCCACGTCCGCTTCAGGAAAGTAACGTAGTCGGCAAAGGGGGAACTGCTGGTTTTCTGGGCAAAGCGTTTGATCCATACACGCTCTATCCACCGGGCGACGACCTGGACATGAAGAAGATGGACAAAATCAACGTCGCTGACCTCGAAATGCGAGCCGATGTTTACGGTGGACGGATGCAGCGACGAGCCCGACTGCTCGATACGATCAACGCCGGGATGCCTGCAATTGACCGAGCTGTCAAAGACTACAAGCTCAATGAGTATTATGATCAGGCGTTAACCTTGATCTCTTCCGGTCGTGCTCGAGATGCTTTCTCTATTGAGCAGGAATCTCGCGAAACTCGCGATATGTATGGTCGGACCACATTTGGTCAAAGCTGCCTGCTTGCTCGTCGGTTGGTCGAAGCTGGAACACGAGTGGTGGAAGTAGTCTGGCCGAAAGTTGCCAACAGCGACAATCACTCTTGGGATGTTCATACTGGTCTGAGTGCCCGAATGAAAAACCAGGCAGGCCCCATGCTCGACACCGGACTCTCTGCGTTGATTAACGACTTGGATGATCGTGGACTTCTCGAAGAAACGCTCGTCGTCGCAGTCGGAGAATTCGGACGAAGTCCACAACGTGGCGTCAGTACAAGTGGAAACGGCAACAGTGACGATGGTCGTGATCACTGGCCATACTGTTACACCGCACTCATGGCTGGTGCTGGAATCAAGCGTGGGTATGTCCATGGACAAAGTGACAAAACCGCATCAGCTCCTTTGGTCGATCCGGTTCATCCAGGTGAATTGCTCGCGACGATTTATGAATCGTTCGGAATCGCGCCTGAGACAATTGTCTACAACCATCTCAACCAACCGCGTGAACTGGTCAAGGCGGAATCGGTCTCGAAACTGTTCGCGTAGAGTCAATCCGAGATTGATGATGGCGTTCTAACCCGTGGCGAGCAGCTTGTGAAGATTGTCTTTCTCAGAAACAATGCTGAACTCTACGGGTACAGATCGCAAAAAAAGTTTCGTAAACGTCCTTGGGACTTTCCGGAAATCTCAACTTCTCAAACGCCCCGAACTGCTTGCGGTTCGGGGCGTTTTCCATTCACACCAAGGGCGAATTTCGTGATCGCGTAGCATTTTCTGAGGTGAGAATATTCGCTTCCTGATATTGCGAGTGAAAATTCAGCCAATTGCCTGTCGACTGGACCATTTGTAGAATGAGCAGGGTTTTACTCATTTCACTCGATTGATGATGCGATTTTTTGACCGTCAATATGGACAACTGCAAACCAGCTGGAGCCAGCTTGGCAGGAATCGGTCTAACTGGAAGCAGGTTGACTGGAAAGAATTCTGCCGCGGTGGCTTCTGCGTCTTGTTGACGATGTGGATGGTCTTAACGACCGTCGGTTTTTCGAGTGCTTCTTTCGATCTCTCCTCGGCTGCTGTCGGGGCGAACCCAATTCACAACTGTTGCTGCGACCTCCAGAAACAGCGTTCGAGCAATTGCTGTTGTTACCCTGTGAAGGCGAGTGGAGCCTCAAAATCGTGTTGTGTTGGTGGCTCTGAGGAAGAACCTCAACAGGACGACACCGAGCCGTCGCATCCTCAATTCAACTCTTATTGTGGGACATCCGTTCCCACCGGAACGATTATCAATCGCGAGCCTCGTCTCGATACCGAGCGGTTGGTCTCAACACCTGATCTTCATTTAGACGGTCTGCTTGTCCATGTTGACGAGACCTCGGCGAGCCTCTTCGACGTCATCGATCCTCCTCCTCCGCAGGCTTGAATTCTCTCGATCGCTTCTTTTTGAATCTGAAACCGTCCCCGGTTTTGGATCGCATCGACTGTTCTCGTCTTTCATTGCGCATCATTCATGTTGCGCACCTTAGAACCAGTCCGGAAACTTGTGGAATGGTGGCTTTTCTCAGTGTTTGAGAGCACAAGTTCAGGTTTCAGGATCAGTTCTGAATAACTGGAGGAATCTCGTGAGTCTTAGAGTATCTTTGAGAAAAATGTACGCTTCCTGTTTCGTGGAAATGAGCGATTCATCACATGAAAAGGAATCTTCGCAGGGGCAGCAATTACGCAATTGTTTGAAGGCCCGTCAAACGAAATCTGGCTTTACTCTGATTGAGCTACTTGTTGTCATCGCGATCATTGCAATTCTGGTTGCGTTATTGTTGCCAGCAGTTCAACAGGCGCGTGAAGCGGCGCGACGCTCGCAGTGCAAAAACAACTTGAAGCAACTGGGCGTTGCGCTTCACAACTATCACGATACGTTCGGTACGCTTCCGCCTGGTTACATCACCCGTGGTGTCAACTCGACAGCTGCAGCCTCGGTAGAACTTGGGCCGAACTTTGCCTGGGGAGTGATGATTCTTCCTCAGTTGGAGCAGTCCCCTTTGTACAACAGTCTCGACCTGAACCTGGATTCGACTCAGGCGAACAACCTTGCAACCGCTCAGCAGCCTCTCTCGGTTTTTACGTGCCCATCTGATCCGGGCGCTGAGAAATTCACTGTGAATGATGGTTCGAATGACTACGAGCTTCCGAAAGCAAATTACGTCGGTGTTTACGGATACGGGAGTGTCACAATGTCGCCGGGTCAACCGAATCCAGCTGGAATGTTCTATCGGAACAGCAGCGTTCGCTTTCGTGATGTGACCGATGGACTCTCACAGACCATGATGGTGGGCGAGAGAAAAGCTGTTCATCGTTTTCCATCTACAACTTCAGATGTTCTGGCAGATTCCACCTGGTACGCAGCCATCCCGGGTGTGATGCGTCCTGCAGGAATGATGATGATGGCAGACGAAGGGCCCGCGTCCCTCGTGCTTGGTCATGTCGGTCAATCGATGGCAATGGGCGGAGGCATGGGCGGCGGCGGAATGGGAGGGGGAATGGTCATGCACCATACTCCCAACACCACTAATCACATCGTCAACTTTTCCTCCAGCCACGTTGGCGGGATTCAGTTCCTGATGGCGGATGGGTCCGTTCACTTTTTGAGCGAAAACATCGACTACAACACATTCCGCTGGCTCGGTCAGAAAAGTGATGGGGAAGTGATCGGGGAATTCTGAGCAGGTGGCTGGCGTTGTGCGGGATTGTCGTGAGACGGATCTCTGCGCTACAATGCAGGATGAGAGTTTTATTGCCCGCCTCCCAAGCCTACGCCTGTTCATGACGTATTCAAATTGCTGCCTTTTGTTCATTTCGTGCCTGCTCGTTTGTCGTCCTGTCTTCTCTGAAGAAACGACATTCGAGCCTGCACAGCTTGAATTCTTTGAAAAGAAAATTCGGCCCATACTCGTCGAGCGTTGTCAGGAATGTCACGGGGCAGAAACTCAAGAAGCGTCGCTGCGCCTGGACTCTCGCGAGTTTGCAATCAAAGGTGGAGACACAGGTCCCGCAGTTGTTCCTGGAAAAGTTAATCAGGGAGAGCTCTTACAAGCTCTCAAGTACGACCCGGACGGCTATCAAATGCCGCCGGATGGAAAACTCCCACAAAAAGAAATCGATCTCCTTACAGAATGGGTCAAGCTGGGTGCTCCCTGGCCAGCTGATGAGGTCGTCTCAGCGACTTCGAGTGATGTTTTCAATCTGAAAGAACGGGCAGAGCATTGGTCGTTTCAACCACTCAAACCGGTTGAGCTACCAAATGTTGACGATTCCAGCTGGACTCGTAACGGGATCGATCACTTTGTTCTCCAGAAGCTTCAATCGCAGCAACTCTCTCCTGCACAGGAAGTGGACCGACGCACCTGGATTCGCCGAGTCTATCTGGATGTCATAGGGCTTCCCCCTTCTATTCAAGAAGTGGAGGATTTTCTAAGCGATGAAAGCGACCGTGCTTTCGAGAAAGTGGTTGATCATCTTCTGGAGTCGCCGCATTTTGGTGAACGTTGGGGGCGGCACTGGCTCGACGTTGTGCGCTATGCGGAATCGCGGGGACATGAATTTGACTTCGATGTCGCCAACGCCTGGCATTATCGTGATTACGTGATCCGGGCACTGAATGCTGATGTCCCGTTTGATCAATTTGTCGTTGAGCACGTTGCCGGAGATTTGCTGACTGCAAAAACGAATTATCAGGTGCGCCAAAATGAACAGACCGGAGCCAATGAATCGATCATTGGAACCGGATTCTGGCTGTTCGGGGAATGGGTTCACTCTCCTGTTGATATCCGCCAGGAGGAAGCTGAACGCTTTGACAATATGATTGATGTTTATTCAAAAGCGTTCCTTGGTTTAACCGTTTCTTGTGCGCGTTGTCATGATCATAAATTCGATCCCATTCGACAGAAAGACTACTACGCATTGCAAGGCTTTCTGCAAAGCTCGTCGTATCAGCAGGCGAGGTTCGAGACGATGCTCAAGAACGAACCGCTCTCCGAACGGCTTAATGAACTTGATCGAGCAGCACGTCAGCAACTTCAGGATGTCAAACTGAAACTCGCAACGCCGGTTTTAGAACGGTTGGATGACTACTTACTTGCTGCCAGAGTAGTGCTTCAGCCAGAGACGAAGCAGACGGACTCCGAGAGTATCGTCTTCGAAGATTTTGAGTCGGGAACATATGGAAACTGGACCGTCACCGGTGAAGCGTTCGGAAGCACTCCAGTGACTCAAGAGCAACTCCCTGCGTATCAAGGTGACGTCGGTGCTACAGGGAAATTCTTAGTGAATTCCCACTATAAGCGGGAGAACGGAAAAGGAGACCGGGCAACAGGAACGCTTACTTCTAAAGAGTTCACGATTCAACATCGTTTCATTGAAATGCTCATTGGCGGTGGGAGTCACATTGGGAAAACGTGCGTCAATCTCCTGATCGACGGTCAGCCAGTTCTCTCAGTGACTGGAAAGAACAGCAACTCGATGAGCCCGGTTCGCTGGGACGTTACCACGCATATCGGGCGAATTGCTCAACTACAAATCGTTGATAACGAACAGGGTGGGTGGGGAAATATCGGTGTTGACCAGATTGTCTTTTCGAGTCATTCAACGCCGACTCTCGGTTCGCCAGATTCTACTCCCCGATTCGCAAAGACTTCTCCTGCAGTCAGACAGGCAGCTAGTGAAGCGAAGCTGAATCCATCGATCTTGGCGACGTGGGCGAATGACCTTTCATCAAATCCAAGTGAAGATGACCCTCTCATTCTGTGGTCTCAACTCTGCGTGAACAACGAGTTCAACTCTGAGAAAGCGAAGCAACTGGCAGGCGAGATCGTCGCGAAGAACTCAAAGTTGCCTGCTTCGGACTCATTCGACAATTTCTTCACTGCTATGGAGTTGATTCCGACTGGTCCCGGTTATCGATACGTTTCCAGTGGCTCTGACAGTGGACAAATCGAGTGGAATCCATTGTGGGATCGACTGACTGAATCGAAGGGAACTCAGGGAGAGCCAGGAGCACTGCAAGCCTGGAAACGAAGTGGACGTCTGCTTCGAACCCCCACGTTTGACATCGCGAGTGGGAAGATCTACTCCCTTGTTCGCGGACAAGTGAATACCTATGCGGCGGTCGATTCTCACATTCTAGTCAGGGGGCCACTTCACAAGAAGCTAACGAAAACTCATCCAGCCAACGAGAACTGGCATTGGATCACCCATGATGTGACCGGCTATGAAGGACATGGAGCCCATCTGGAGTTTGTCCCTGTTGGAAAGAATGGCTTCGCTGTTCAGGCTGTGATTCAGGCGGATCGCCTTGAGGATGCGAAGCAGTTACTCAAGGGGACGAATCCACTCTCGATGAACATCGCTCAAGAGATTCTTTCTTTGGACGATGTGACGCTTGAGCAACTTGTAAAGATCATTCAAAAACAATTCCAATCCTCGCAGTCGCCACAGTCGATGGCCGACATCAATCGGCATCCACAACTGTTCGGTCTCTCTTCAAAAGAGGCAAAAAAAGAGTTGGCAAAAACAGCCAAAGTGAATCAAAAGCAACGGGACGCGATCATCGAGGAGATTGAATTCGTTTCCGCGACAACTCCCGCACTTCTGGATGGGACAGCGAGTGATGAATACGTCTTCATTCGGGGGAATTGGACGAAAAAAGGTGAGACGGTCCCACGCCGTTTCCTGGAGGTCTTTCATGGTGAAAGTGTCACGGACTCTGGAAGTGGACGGTTGCAGCTTGCGGAGCAAATGGTCGATCCGAAGAGTACACCGATTCTTCCTCGCGTGATTGTCAATCGAATCTGGCACCATTACTTCGGAGTCGGAATCTGTCCGACTCCGAATGATTTCGGGCATCTCGGGCAGCGTCCCTTTCACCCGGAACTGCTCGACTGGCTGGCGAATGAACTTGTCAAGAATCAATGGTCACTGAAAGCGGTTCACCGAAAAATTCTCCTTTCTGCGACGTACCGAATGTCGAGTGCAACCAGTGCAGACCCGCGAATCGCTGACGTTGATCCGAAGAACGTGCTGCTGCACCGTATGAATGTTAAACGGCTCGAAGGAGAAGCGATTCGCGATTCGATCTTGAAGGTCGCTGGCACTTTAAATTCGCAAATGTACGGGCCGAGTGTTCCTATTCACCTGACTGCCTTCCTTGAAGGTCGAGGAAGGCCCTCAGAATCTGGACCGATTGACGGAAACGGCCACCGAAGTTTGTATCTGTCGGTCCGGCGTAATTTCCCGGAACCATTCTTTCAGGCGTTTGACTTTCCCAACCCGCACTCCTCGACCGGTCGCCGCAATGTTTCCAATGTCCCGGCTCAGGCGTTGGCGTTAATGAATAATCCGCTGGTGGTTGATCAATCACAAAAATGGGCTGAGCGACTTCTCAAAAAAAATGCCGATTCATCCCCCGCAGACAAGATGACGATCCTCTTCCAGCAAGCGTATTCACGTCTACCCAGTGCTGAAGAACTGGCACTTGGAAAAGCGTTTTTAAGTGCCCAGGCAGCGGAACTCAAAACCGATCTCAACGCTGTCCCTGTCTGGACCGACTATTGCCATGTTCTGCTGAATTCAAAAGAGTTTATCTTTGTAAAGTGAAGTCAAAACGGTGGGACGAGAGCGATGTTTGCTGCGGTTTTATAGCATTCCTCGAATTGGTGTTCGCGTTCTGCCTTGTGGCGAACAGCAATTTCACTGGTACGACGTGTTCTTCACGGGCACGGGGTAGAGCAAACTGCTCTAAGAAACGAGATGACGTGAGTCGATGAAAAATATGGACGAAATGGTCGTTGATCTTCATTCTTTGGAGGAAACGCAGGCCTTTGGAAAGCAACTCGCATCCGTTTTACGGTTGGGGGATGTTGTGGCGTTGATCGGGAACCTGGGAGCGGGCAAAACGCATTTGGCGCAGGCAATCGCTGAAGGGTTCGGAATTGATCGGGACGATGTTCATAGTCCGACTTTTGTCTTGATCCAGGAATACGAAGGATCGGTCCCAATCTGTCATATTGATGCATACCGTTTGAACGACATCGACGAGTTCTTGGAACTGGGGGCCGACGAGTTGCTGGGGGCCGACAATATCTGCCTGATTGAATGGGCAGATCGGGTTGCAGATGTTCTACCAAGAAAGCGTATTCAGCTGGAAATTGAATCGACTGGGGTCACTTCGCGTCGAATCCGGCTGACTTGTCCGCAAGATCGATTCAGCGAGTTCGAACAGAAGCTTCGCAGATCATGAAAAACGAAGCGATTGACGGTTGAAGTCCCGTTCTCCAGTGGCGAAACTGGTTCTTCGTGTGATGACTGTGCACTCAGTCCTCACAATCTCATCGTATGACCATTTGCAACGATGAATGAATTTGTTGCAGACATCGACAATCCCGATGGAAACACCATGACGACTTCACTTGAAAAAAGACTCTTCGACGAACTGGAACAACTGGTTCTGATCGACCCTCACACGCACATCAATCCGCATGAGGCGCCGTCAAAAACGCTCGCAGATATCATGGGCTACCACTACTACACCGAGTTAGCTCATTCTGCCGGGTTGAAGAAATCACAAATCGAAGAAGATGGGTTAGACCCAAAAACAAAAGTGGGGCGGCTTGTCGAAAAGCTCAGCGACCTCGACAACACGATTCAGGTCAGCTGGCTACTGGAAATGTGTCGAGAGTTTTTCGGATTCACCGACGACCGAATCACCCCCGACAACTGGGAAGGCTTGTACGATACTGCTCTGGCGAAAATGTCGGAAGAGAATTGGGAACAACAAGTTCTGGAGAAGAGTAAGCTCGAGAAAGTTTTCTTAACCAACGACTTCGACGACAAGCTCGAAGGCTTCGATACGAACGTTTATGTTCCTTGCTTGCGAACAGATGATCTTGTCTTCCATTTTCTGAAAAAATCGGTTCGCAACCGTTTGAATGAAGCATCCGGAATCGAGGTGGGCGACTCCTCAACTTTCCGGGCAGCGATTGCCAAGATCTTTACTCACTTCGTTGAGAAAAATGCCAAGGCCTGTGCGATTTCGATTCCACCGAACTTTTCTCCTCAGAAAGTCGATGCCGGATCAGCAGCTGCTGTAATCAAACGAACAGTTAAAGGTCAGCGACTCACCTCGACCGAACAGGAGATGCTCTCCTCGTTTGCATTCTGGACACTTGCAGAGCAGTGTGACGAACATGGCCTGCCGTTCGATTTGATGATAGGTGTCAATCGAAAAGTCTACGAGGGAGGTGTTTATCAAGGACAGGATCTGTTTGATAAACGTGTTTCGCTGTTGCAATACAAGCAGCTGTTCAATGCGTTTCCAAACGTCACTTTTCCAGTTTCTGTTCTCGGCAGTACCAGCAATCAGGAGCTCGTCAGTTATTCCTGGATTTTCCCGAATGTCGTGACGAACGGCCACTGGTGGTACTCGAATATTCCGACGTACATCGAAGTCGACACACGCAGTCGACTGGAAGCAGTGCCGCGAAACAAGCAGATCGGTTACTACAGCGACATGTACAAACTGGAATTCGCACTGCCGAAGTTCCGAATGTACCGTCGCGTGCTCGCCAAAGTGCTCGCCGCAGATTTTGTCACAGGGCGTGGCTGGACAGAGACACAGGCAATCGATTTCGGAAAACAAGTGTTGAGAGGGAATGTCGAAACGATCTTCAAGGTCTAAAGTTTTTGACAATGTCGTACGTCTTCAGCCTCGTGGATATGTGTAAATTCCGACATGCAAAGCACTCTCCACGGGCAGAAGAATCACGAAAGTGTTGCAGAACTCCTTCGTGTTTTTGTTGATCGCAAATAATGTTTTTGACGTGATCAATCGATTTTCCTCACAAGCAAACGATGGATTCGTGAGGAGAGTGTTCATGGGGAAAAAACAGGAATTTTCAAATTTGTCTCGAAGTGGAAGCCTTCGGATCACTGAGGCTCGATGCACCCGACTCGATGCAGAAAATTCGATTGCAATGTTTTCATGTCGGGATACCCCCATGTACTCAAAGCTGGTAAAGTCGAAGCTATTGTCGCAAGTGTTGGACGCTCTCACCGTGAGGTGATCGGAGAAATGAACTATGAGTAGACTGGTGCTTCTTCAGGATGGTCAGGCCACCCCGTTTGAGTTGACTCTGAATAAAACGGTGATTGGTCGCCTTCCCGAATGCGATATTCAATTGCCATCGAATATGGTTTCGCGGAAGCACGCCAACGTCATTCGTGATGGGTCAAATTTCATTCTTGAAGACCTGGGTAGCGGAAACGGGACATTTCTCAATGGTCAGCGATTAGAAGGGTCGCAACAACTCAAACCGAACGATCGAGTGAAGTTCGGTCCAATGTTGATGCGATTTGACAGCGATTTTGACGAAGATGATTCCGCCTCATCCGCTGTGATCCAGCATGCTGCTCACTTGGGGGCCCTCCAGGTTGACGATTCGGACGACAGTTCTTCAACGATCATGGGATCGCTCGATAGTTCGACTCTCGGCATTCTCGATTCACGTCCGCAGGAGAAATTGAAAGCGGTCTTGGAAATCAGCAGGGCTTTAGCGGGAACGTTAGAGGTTGACAGCCTGCTTCCAAAAATTCTGGACGCATTATTCACAATCTTCCCTGCCGCCGACCGTGGGTGCATTTTACTCAAAGACCTTGAGACGGGAAAAATGAATTCCCGAGCGATGAAGCACCGCCGAGAAGGAGAAGATGCGACGGTCAAACTGAGTCGAACGATTTTGAACGCTGTGCTCGGTGAGAAGAAGGCGATTCTCTCTGCCGATGCCGCTAGCGATTCTCGCTTTGATGCAAGTGAGTCGATCTCGGCACTGACGATCCGTTCGATGATGTGTGTCCCAATGCTCGACCTGCAGGGCGAGCCGGTCGGAGCCATCAACATCGATACACAAAACCCGATGATGCAGTTCAAGAACGAAGACCTGGAAATCATGGTCGCCGTCGCTGGACAGGCAGCCTTGTCTTACGAAAGTGCTCGGCTTTTGCAGTCGTTCGTTGATAAGCAGAAGCAAGACAGCGAAATGGACATCGCCAGAAATGTTCAACAGGCCTTGCTTCCCGAAGCACTGCCGGACTTGCCGGACTACAGTTTCTTCGCATTTTATGAAGCGGCTCAAGCTGTCGGCGGGGATTACTATGATGTTTTCCCAACTCGCGATGGCAAGTACTGGCTGGCATTTGGAGATGTCGCCGGGAAGGGAGTTCCAGCCTCACTGGTCATGTCGCGAATGTCGAGTGTTGTACGCAGTACGAGCGAATTCGTAACCGATGCTGGCGAAGCAGCTTGCTCAATCAATGACCACATGTGTGCCAAGGCGGTCGAAGGCCGTTTCGTGACATTCGTTCTTACGATACTGGATACCGAAAACCACACAATTTCAGTTGTTAATTCCGGGCACATGTCCCCGATTTTCCGCAAGCCCGATGGCACAATTGAAGAATTTGATGACGAATCGATTGGCCTGCCAATCGGAGTCCTGGAAGGATATCCGTTTGAGACTCGTTCGCGGACTCTCGAACCGGGTGAGACCGTCGTCTTGTTTACCGATGGAGTGAGCGAAGCGATGAATCACAAGAGCGAACTCTACGGAATGGATCGGTTGAGAGAATTCATCAGCAAGAGTTCAGCAGATGTTGAGGAACTCGGAAGAGCGATTCGGGAAGACGTCCGGAAGCATGCTGATGGTCGCCCCCAGAATGACGACATCACTTTAATGGTCTACGGCCGAAACGCTTAGCAGGGGGCCGAAAAACGTATCAGAGATGGTGATTAAACATCGCCCGCTGGTAAGTCAATCATCGAGCGATAAGTGATCATGGGGCAAGAGGAAGCAGCAAGGTCAGAAACTGTCACGAATTAAGGGGTTTCCGTTGTTGATGATTTGGAACGAAGGACTTTCCAGAATCCTGCGGAGACCAGTTTTGACTGAGACGACCGGGGAATTCGCTGGAAATCGACTCGTATCCTTCTCTGAGCGATCTTTCTCGCAACATCTGGGCAGGATTCCGACATGCTCGCTTGAACGATGTCCCGGGCAGCGTAAGAATAAACGCTTAAACAGATCAGCAATCTCAATTCTTCCCGTCCGGGATGAGATCGTCTTTCGCCAATCAGACATGTCACAACGAAACTTCGGCACAGAGTTACCCGTACATATTGCATCGACGAAATTCGACAAAAGGTAAGACTATGGAAATTCAACCAGGCCAAACAGTTGGAATTGATCTCGGAACCACCTATTCAGCGATTGCACAGCTGGATCCGGAAGGGAATCCTCAAGCTGTCGAAAACGCCGATGGGTCAACAATCACACCTTCTGTCGTCATTCTGAGTGAAGAAGGCAAAGTGATCGTCGGGCCGACCTACGAGCGGATGTCGATTGAAAATCCTCGAAACATCGTCGAGGCGATCAAACGCCAAATGGGTAACAAAGACTACTTTGTTATTTATCAGGATAAAAAATTAACTCCTGAGTTTCTCTCAGCGTTGATTATCAAAAAGCTGAAGCAGGATGCAGAGAAATCGATTGGTCCAATCGCCAATGCTGTCATTACTGTTCCTTACTACTTCAATGATGTACGCCGCAAAGCGACACAGGATGCCGGGAAAATTGCCGGGTTGAATGTCATTGATATCATCAACGAGCCGACCGCTGCCACACTGGCTTACGCCTGGCAAAAAGGTCACCTCGGTCGCCCCGACGCCTTCGAGGGCGAACGAACGATTATGGTTTACGACCTGGGTGGTGGAACCTTCGACGTGACTGTCGTTCGCTACACCGCGACATCATTCAAAGTGCTCGCGACCGACGGAGACGTGATGCTCGGTGGCCTCGACTGGAGTCGCCGTGTTGTCGATCACATCGCTGAAGAGTTTCACAAGAAGTACGATCTCGATCCACGTGAAGATCCCGAGACGCTCATGCAACTCACCCAGGAATGTGAGCAGGCTAAACGCGATTTGAGCGAACGGGCACAGATCCCGATCAGCGCGTACTACAAAGGCAAGAATGTCACCATCGCTTTGACTCGCGGAGATTTTGAGCGGCTTACTGGCGACCTAATGCAGCGGACTCGTGACACCACCGAACTGGTGATGCAACAGGCAGGCGTGGGTAAAGGAGAACTCGATGAGTTGGTCCTTGTTGGTGGCTCAACATATATGCCGGTTGTGGAAACAATGTTGCGTGATGTGACTGGTCTTGAACCGTCAAGAGATGTCAGTCCGGAAGAAGCTGTTTCGCAAGGGGCTGCAATCCACGCTGCTCTCCTTGAAGCACGTGCCACCGGTGGAGATTCTCGACTTGGTAAAGCTGTCATCAACCGGTTGCGATCGGTCTCCGCGACGGATGTGAACTCGCACTCACTGGGAGTCAAGATCAGCGACCCGCAGGACAAGACTCGTAAGATTAATCACATCATGATTCCTAAGAACACTTCGCTGCCAGTCGAAGTGAAACAACGATTCAAAACGAATAAAGAGAATCAACAGCGGGTTCATGTCTGTATTTTGGAAGGAGACGCTACCGATCCGGATGCCTGCACAACGATTGGCGATTTCCGTATCGTGAATCTCCCACCGAATTTACCATCGGGTTCACCTGTTGAGATCTCCTACAGCTACGATAAGAATGGTCGATTCTCTGCCACGGCGATCGAGTTGACCGGAAATACTGCTGCGAAAACTGAAATTGTCCGCGACTCTGGTTTGACGAATGAAAACGTTGACGCATTCCAAACATTGGCTGGCGACTACCAGGTTGAGTAGAGCTACTGTTGTCGGAATTGCGTTTCACTACAGATGAATTGAGAGCAGGCATCGATGGATTTTTATAAGGAATGGTTGGGAATCCCCGAAGGACCGCGTCCACCCGATCACTACGAATTGTTGCGGGTTGCTCGCTTTGAAGATGACGTGGAAAAAATCCGCGCTCACTACAAAAAGCTCAATGCGCACGTTCGAAAGTATGCGACCGGTCAGTATTCCGTTCAGTCTCAAGATTTACTGAACGAGATGGCGAAGGCAATGTTGTGCCTGACTGACAGCGTTCGCAAAAGAGAGTACGACGAAGGACTGGGGCGCGAGTTCGATGCCGAGGTCGATGAATTTGGTCGACAACCGCTACTGGATGTTCTCGTCAACCAGAACGATCTTTCACGTGAGCAAAAAGCAGAAGTGGAAGAATTTGCATCTCGGCGGGGACTGACACATCGTGATGCAGTCGTGCAAATGAAACTCGTCAATTCGACGAAGGCGGCACAGGCACTGGCGGTTCAGTTGGGCTACTCGTATGTCGACCTCGATGACATGCTTCCCGAAGACGATGCACTTGACCTTGTCGCTCGATCGATGGTGAAACGAAATTCATTCATTCCTCTGTTTATTGATGACGGTCAATTACTTGTCGCCTGTGTCGATGAAATCGATCACGAAATCGAAGACGATTTGCGTTTGCGAGCCGGCGTTCCTGTTCGCCCGGTGATCGTCCCGCCTCGAGCGATTCAGCAGGCGATTGCCAAGTACTATGCCCCTGGAATGCGAGACGAAGCGAAAATTTCGTCGGAAAACATGGACGCGGTCCAGCAGTCCGGAACCGGGAAGAAGTCTTCCAAGTCCTCAAAGAAATCCTCGGGAGCTCAATCGTTTTCTCAGCTCTCTCCACAAGAGAAGAAGGAACGGAGACAGTACGGCATTCTGTTTATTTGTTGGAGTGCCATCATCCCAATGTTACCGGTGTTTTTACCATTCTTCTCACCAACGTTGAAGTTGAAACTGGCATGGTATCCCCCCATGCTGTCGTTTGGATTGGCAGCAGTCTGCTTGTCTGCAACAACTTTCTGGGTCACTCAGAAATACTGGAAATAGGAGTTCCAAAACTGTAGGGGGACACACCCCGTATGCCCCGCGCATCATGTGCGGGGCATATCCTGACTTCAGATTTCGATGTTACGGTGAGTGTAAATTGCACACTTGTTGAACGATAAGACCCTAGATTGAATTTTGGCTCGGTGAGCCGTGCAAGGTGAGGTGCTATTGTGCCGGAAGCGACATTACTGGTCATTCAGGGACCGGACCAGGGAAGTCGCATCGACTTGGGTGTTGCACCGCTGAGCGTTGGACGCGGAGTCCACAACGATGCCAGAATTCTCGATACCGAAATGTCCCGTCAGCATGCGGTTTTCTCTTATGAAGAGGATTCCTGGCGAATCGTTGACAAAAACAGTTCCAACGGAACGTTCGTCAACGGAAAGCTGGTGGAGTCGTCCATACTCCAGCAGGGCGACCAAATTCAGTTGGGACGGACCATCCTGCTCTTCTCCTCAGAGCACAAAGAAGATCTTGAAGCAGCCAGCGCTCGCATCAATCTTGTGCCAGATCACGCAGCTGATGACCGCTCTCGAATTGTCGGTCAGGCTCGCTCTGAAGGGGTGGGGATCGCTGGTCATTGGGGGCAAGCAGGTGCAAACTTGCAATTGCTGTATCAAATTACGGAAGAGGTCGTCCGACCAACCGCGTCACGCGATGAGCTTCTGCGTCGCATATTAGATTTAACATTGGAGTCTGTCGGAGCCGACCGCGGCTGCATGCTTGTGACCGATAGCAAAACCGATCGAATCGAACCGAGCGTCGTTTCTCATCGCCCCGGTGTCAACGTTGATGAGCGAATGCCCATCTCGACGACGGTCGTCGAATATGTGATTCAAAATGGCCAGGCGGTCCGCACGTCCGATGCTCAGCATGACAGTCGTTTCGATGGTGGGCAAAGCATCTTGAAGGCAGGTATCCGTGAAGTGATGTGTGCTCCCATGCATGGACGCTACGAACTCATGGGTGTGATCTATGTCGACACAACCAATTCACCGATGCAGTTTGAAGATCCTCAGCGGGGACAATTCAACGATCAGCTACTCCGCCTGCTCTTGGCAATTGGGCGACAGTCGGCACTCGCAATTGAAAACTTCCGGTATCAGGATTCGATGATCACCGCTGAACGACTCGCGGCTGTGGGGCAAACGGTGGCTATTATGAGTCACCATATTAAAAACATTTTGCAAGGTGTCCGTGGTGGTGGGTACCTGGTCGACATGGGTTTGAAGGACGAAAATAAAGAGTTGATCCAAAAAGGTTGGACCATTGTCGAAAGAAACCAGGAGCGAATTTATAACCTTGTCATGGACATGTTGACCTTCAGTAAGGAGCGTGATCCGAAGTTGCAAATGACGTCGATTAAGTCAGTCGCTGAGGATGTTGCTGAACTGATGCAACAGCGACTCGCTGATCGCGGAGTTCAACTTAAACTCGACATTGATGACGGAATCCCCGAATCCATGATCGACCCGGAAGGTTTTCATCGGGCGATCCTGAACTTGATCATCAATGCCATCGATGCACTCGAGGATCAGCCGCAACCACGAATTTCGATCTCTTGCCGGTTCTCTCCCTCGGAAGAACTTTATTATCTTGACATTACTGATAACGGAACCGGGATTGATCCGGTTGACCTGCCGAAACTCTTCAGTCTGTTTGAGTCCAGCAAAGGCTCGGCGGGAACCGGGCTGGGACTTTCCGTAAGCCGAAAAGTGCTTCAGGAACATGGAGGCGAAATCACTGTAGAAAGTGAACTGGGGCGTGGGACTCGTTTCCAGTTGCAATGGCCCTACATTCTTGATGATGCTGGGGAGAATGCTTCCGATGCCGAAGAGGGCGAGCAACCATGACTCACTGATTTTTCTACGTGGTCGCAAAGAAGCACCAAAGTATTCAACAGCCCAGCACCCTGGAGACATCTAAAGCATCTTTCGAATTGGATTGCAGGTTCTGCCTCGTCGCGAACAGCATTTTACTAGAACTGATCCTGAAACTTGAAATTGCTCTCTCAAACGTTGAGGAAAGCATCTATTCCAGAGGTTTTCGGACTGGTTCTGGAGATATACGTTCTTCATGGGCACACGGTAGAGCAAACTGCTCTAAAGCAGCTAACACCCTGATTTATCAAACAGAGATTCAACAATTCACCAAACCCAGAGAGAATTGCCATGCGCGTACTGGTGACTGCGGGGCCAACACGAGAGTATTTGGATGATGTCCGTTACCTTTCAAACGCCAGCAGCGGGAAGATGGGTTACGCCATCGTTCGTGCCGGATTGGAACTTGGCTGGGAGATGGTCCTGGTGAGCGGAATTGTTGATCTTCGTCCGCCCTCTGGTTGCGAGTTCCATTCTGTTGTCACGACGGAAGAGATGAGAAACGCTTCGGTCGAGCTGTTCGAAAATTGCGATGGTGTCATCGCGACCGCAGCTGTGTGTGATTACAAACCGAAGGAGCGAGTCACCGGAAAAATTTCAAAAACAGGCGATCCCGTCCAGCTTGAAATGATCGAAACTGATGATGTTCTGGCGGAACTGGGAGCGAAGAAGCAGGACCGCTGGGTGGTTGGCTTTGCGTTGGAGGCACAAAATCCTCGTGAAAATGCACTCCAGAAGTTGCGACGCAAAAATTGTGACGTGATCGTTCTCAATCATCCGAGTGCCATCGGAGCAGACCTGAATTCTGTAGAACTGATCAATGCTAGCGGAGAGACCGAACAGTCCTGGTCCGGTTCAAAAACAGAGATTTCGAAAGAGTTGATTCAGTGGCTGGCAAAGCGAGTCACATAATGCCCCGGATTAAAGTTGAATTCTTCGGTGTCCCCAGACTCAAGGCGAATGTCCCGTTCACGCATGTCGAAGCAGAGAATGTTTTCGATATGCTGAACGCTTTGGCGCGGGAGGTTCCGGGATTCACTCAAGCTTGTGTCAATGAGGGTCAGCTATCACCGGAGTGTCTGCTGTCAATCAACGGAATTCGGTTTACAAGAGACGTCTCGACTCCACTTCGCGAGGGAGACGAAGTCCTGATTCTTTCCGCAGACGTAGGCGGTTGAGAAAAAATTGACCTGCGAAATTGCTGTTCTGTCTCTTGGCAGACGATCTATAAAGCCATGAATGGGACTTTCGTGGGCTCGACAAGAATTGAAATCGCTTTAACTCTTCGATTCTACGGCGCGGAAAGGATGCACCCAGTTTGAGAGAGTACGAGGGCTGCGCGATTGCACCCACAGTCGGCCTTTCCCGGTGAAGTTCATCAAGAGTTGGTCTGCAAACAGAAATGAGCGAATCTTCTTCGACCGGGTGATTGAATACTGTAAGCTCGGATCCCAGGCGACTGCAAAACCGTTATCAACAGTGTACGAACCGTCGACTTCGATCTCTTCAATATCTCCGTAGGCATTGAAGAAGAGTATTCCGGTTCCCGAAATTCGTAGTGTGAACATCCCCTCTCCCAGAAGCCCCTTCAGCCCCTGGAATTTGGAATCACAGACAACATCCGGAGTTGATGCTAAAAACGCTCCCGCTTCGAGATAGAGTTCTCCATCCATTTCATGGGCGATGATGTCCCCGGCGGTTCCGGGTGCGAGGCCGATTGAGCCTGCTTCGTTCTCTGCTTCGTACGTGTTTTGAAAGAAACTCTCACCTGAAAGGACGGCACGTTTCAAGCCTGCCATCATCCCGCCTCGGCTGGATGTCGTAGTTTTGATGTTGGAACTCATCCAGGCCATCGCTCCAGCTTCGGAAACGATTTTTTCATTCGGCTCAAGTTGAACTTCCAGCAAGCTGTAACTTGGTTGAGCGAGAATTTCATAGTTCATGATGGAATGTCTTTCACCTGATTCAGCAGCGACGGGCAGAAACGGAGACCTGATCGAAGATTATTTTCGGGGAGGAAGCATGCTTCCGAGCACGCCGCCGAACTCTTTCGGGTTGTGAGATTGCACAAGTATTTGACCTTTCCCGGAGAAGTTCAGCACGATCCCTTCACCTGAAAGATACGATTGAATCCAACTGGACGCCGCCTTGCGAGGTTCATATGTCAATGAATCTTCAAAGGCGACCACGTGACCAGTGTCGACGGTCAATTCTCCATCGATATCGTAAACAGCAATTCTCCCGAAGGCGTTGACGAGCAACTCCCCCTGACCGGAAATCTCCACGAACGAAATCGACTCACCGCTCAAGAATCCTTTCAGCCCCTGAAACTTCGTGTTGACCTCTAATCCTGAAGAGGAGCCAAGGTAACTTCCTCCTGTGCAAAGCCAGTTGTTTTGTCCGTCACACTCAACGGCGAGGACATCACCTTGAAGCGTCGGAGCCAGGCCAACTTCTCCCGGTTCGTTGTTATTGCATTTGTATGTCGAGAAGAAGAAGTTCTCGGAAGCCATCAGTCGTTTGAGGCCCCCCATGATGCCCCCTTTTCCTCGCGACTTCGTGGTGACGTTAATGTCGATGTTCTCTGAAGCTCGGAACATTGCTCCCGCTTCAGAGACGAACTCTTCGCCCGGTTCCAGATGAACCAGTGCCGAGCAAAACGCACCGCGCTCACGCATTTCGATGTTCATGAAGTCTCTCCTGTTCGTTGTTTCGAAATTCGATCTGCCAGTGAAGAGAGAGGTGAAGAAAGGATTGATTGACTCATCACCGCCTCTTCACAAGCCGATCTTCACAACGGCCTGTCTTGAAATCTTTAACCACGCAGGTACGGATTGAGCCAGCCTGCCAGTCCGCTGAGCGTGCGGGTTTGCAGGTAGATTTTCCCGTGTCCCGTGAACTTCATCACTAAACCTTCCCCGGACAACAGCGTACTTTTCATGCTGCCCATCCCGCCAATCGAGTATTCCAGTGAAGGGTCCCAGGCAACAACGTGCCCCGTATCGACGGTGTAAGATCCGTTGATTTCTTTCTCAACAATGGCCCCGTACGAATTGAAGAAGAGGTCACCAGTCCCGGAGCATTCAATTTGAAATGCCCCTTCTCCAGAGAACAGAGCTTTCAGGCCGCCGAACTTCATTTTCAAATTCACCCCCGGGGTACAGGCAAGGAATGAGCCTGATGTCAGCAGAATGGAGTCGCTGTCCAGTTTTCGGTGGACCACACTACCGGGAACTGACGGTGAAAAGCTGATCGTCCCACCACTGGGGTGGCTGTATTCGCCAGCGAACAGTGATTCTCCTCCGGTCACTTTTCGAATGAGTGCTTGTGCGATCCCGCCCATGAGTTTGGTCTTCACCTCCATGCCGCTCGACATATAGGCCATCGCTCCCGCCTCTGCGAGAAAGGTGTCTCCCGGTTGAAGATGGACGGTCAAACTCCCATAGTCGGGGTTGCCTTCAAAGTCAAAGTTCATGGACTCACCATTCGACTGGTTAGAAATCAGAAAAGACCAACAGAGAACAACGATAAAAGGATCGGTTGTGAAATTGATATCAACGACGGTTGATTGGATGGGTATGGTGAAAGCTATGCGTCAGAAGGGAAGAAATCAATAGAAACTCAGCACAAACTCTTTACGTAATTCCTGATCAACCGGATCACTTTTTTCTACAGTTCGTTAAATTTTTCATCGAGAAACCGTAACGACACGATCACTGCAGGTCGTTGAATACGAATTGATTTCGAGGACGGAACTACTCCCAATGACTTCTCTCAAACTGATTGTTGAAAACTCAGACACGCGCCTCGGAAGAATTTTCGATCTGGTGATTCAAGCCCTGATCGTTCTTTCTCTCGTCACATTTTCGATCGAAACACTGCCGAACATCAGTCCGCAGGGACAGAAATGGATCTTCTGGTTCGAGTGCTGCACGGTCGTTCTCTTTACATTTGAGTATCTGACGAGAGTTTATGTTGCAGATGACAAATGGAAATTCATCACAAGCTTTTTCGGAATCGTGGACTTGCTTGCAGTCCTCCCCTTTTATCTTTCTTTGGGAGTAGACCTTCGATCCTTACGGGCTTTCAGATTGTTAAGGCTATTTCGAATCTTCAAACTTGTACGATACAGCCGCGCGATTCGTAGGTTTCATCGCGCTCTGCTGATCACCAAAGAGGAGATCGTGATCTTTCTGTCTGCGACTTCGATTCTCCTGTTTCTCGCCTCCGTCGGGATCTATCAATTCGAAAACAAAGCGCAGCCGGAAGTTTTTGCGTCCATCTTTCACAGCATGTGGTGGGCGGTCGTCACACTCACAACAGTTGGGTACGGAGATGCTTATCCGATCACATTGGGAGGACGTACTTTCACGTTCTTTCTTTTGTTTATCGGGTTGGGAATTGTCGCTGTCCCAGCAGGTCTCTTTGCTTCCGCTCTGACCAAGGCACGTGAAATGGAGCTCGAAGAACATTCCATGAAGAACGACAGTACCGGCAAAGAAAACACTCACAAACAAGAGTAGCGGCATTTGCATCAAAGAGTGATCGCCAATTGCAGCCCTTGACGTCCATCCTCAACGAGACGGTTGCCAAGACCAGAATGGTGATTCAAATGTTTAGAGCAGTTTGCTCTACCGTTTGCCCGTGAAGAACGCATTTCTCTAGTAAACATGCTATTCGCCACGAGGCAGATCCTGCAAACCAATTCGAAAGATGCTCTAGGGGCAGACTGATTTCCAATATTCAGTCCTGCTCCGGATGGCGACCTACCCAAGCTGATCGGACTGCTTTTAATCAATGTAGATGAACTCGTTGGAGTTCAGCAGAATGTGGCAGACATCGATCAAAGCGTTTGGAGGATCATCAGAGTTCCCTGCGACAACGAGCGCTCTCTGGTGGACATTGTCTTGAATGGGAAGTTCCTGGCGATCGAAATTCCATTGCCCAACGACAGTGTCATCACTTGGTGAATAGTTACTGTCTGTAATTTGATCAGCTGAAAGAGCAACATTGAGAAGTTGAACCTCGTCAAGCCAGCCATCCCATTTGTGTTGCTTCAGAGTTGCCCTGCCACCGAGCATGAACGGCTGCGGATTCTCTTCAGGTTTAATCACGGAATGAGCGGCGTGAGAGGTTTGGACTTCGTTTGAAATCAGATCTTTGACAACAAAGAGGACTCCCTCTTCTTTGGGGTTTGTCATGTCGACGGAAACCGTCACTGAATAAGGATGATTGAGTTCGAGGTGAATGTTTGATGCAATGACTTCATAGTGCCGCTTCCCAGCCGCGTTCTTGCCGACGAGTTGCAGGATCAGATGACGTGGCTTGTAAGCAGACTTTTTACTAGTCACTCCCAATCCCCATCCGGGTTGTCTTGAACTCCCGTTCCACTGAGATGCAATTGTCCGAACCGCAGAATTGTCAAAGATGGAGCGCAACAGAAGCGTGGTGGAAAACGTAAAGTGTTCGCTGGGTAGATTCGTATGGTCGACTGTCTGGACTGGCGGCTTCTCTTTTCCGTCGCTGACTTCGAGCACTTGAGTACTGATCTGCGGAGAAATTTGATTGGTATGTCCGTCGCCTGTTTTTTCTGACTGATCGAGGTAATCGACGAGCTTTTGTAATTCGTCTTCACTAGGGCTTCGACTGAGGACGATTTGGAATGCCTCGCGCAATTGGGATTCAAGACTTGATGAATGATTGGCGTGGACTCGCTTGGCGAGTTCGCTGGCACGACTGAGGGTCCATGTTCCATTGATCAACAGCAGCGACTGCGAAGGAGAAGTCGTGATGTTTCGCGTTGGACTGCTCGTCATTCGATCTGGAAAATCAAAAGCTGCCAGAAGCGGATCTTGAGTATTGCGAAGAACTTTGGTGTAGATGGATCGACGTCGTGAGGAAGATGCCGTTTCGCCTGGCCCTCCAGCTTTCCATTCGATTCTTCCGGTTGCAACCAGTTGCGCGTCGCGAATTTCTTCAGCCTTCAGGCGTCGGACATTCGACTTCCAAAGCAGGCGATTTGTGGGGTCGATTTTTTCTGCGTCGAGATCAGTGCGAATCGCTGATTGTCGATACGTCGCAGAGAGTACGATTTCGCGGTGCAGCCACTTCAAGCTCCAGCCGTTTTTAACAAATTGCGTGGCGAGCCAATCGAGAAGTTCGGGATGAGTCGGCAGTTCCCCGAGGTGTCCAAAGTCGCTGGGACTATCGACGATTCCGGAACCGAAGTGTTCTTTCCAGATTCGGTTGACGATGACCCGAGTTGTGAGCGGATGATTTTCGCGGGTTAACCAGTTGGCGAGCGCGGTTCGTCGACCGGTACTTTGCACAGTTGGGGAGACGGGCTCAATGTGTGCAACTTTCGGATCAAAGATTGTCAGGAACCCGGGAGCGATTTCGCCTAGCCGTTCTTTGCTGGGGATAAAGACCGGAGGAGCGACAACGCCGTAATCCGCGACTGAAAGTCCAGTCGGGAGCGGCTTGGGCTTGAGGTGATCAAATTTGGCAAGTTCTGCTTTGCTGGCTTCCCACTTTTTCTTCGCTTCGCCTTTGAACTTCGATGAGATGGTGGCGTATCTGTCGACGACCTGCAGGTTTACGAGTTCGCAAATCTGGTTTTCATAAGACGTTCGTTCGGAATACGGTTTCGCAACCATTTCCTGAATATCTTCCGGAAACATTTGGATAATGGAGTCGGCGAGCTCTTTTCGTTTTGGTGCTTCAAGCAGTTCAAGATTTTCTCGAGCTTCGGCGCTCGCAGCCTTCCACTTTGCGAGTTGAGCCTCGTAGGCTTCCAGCTCTTCACGCGTGGCCAGGGGGCGATCATTCTTCAATGCAATGTTGGCGAAAAACGCTTGCAGTCGGAAGTAATCTTTCTGAAGGATTGGATCGAACTTGTGGTCATGACATCGCGCACAGCCCATCCCCATCCCGAGGAACGTATCTCCCACGGTATCGGTAATGTCGTTGAGCATGTCCTGCCATTGTGTTTTGGCATCACGCTGATTGTATTCGTAGATCCCGTGTCTGAGGAACCCGGTCGCAGTGAGGGCTTCCGGATCGTGCGGAGCGATTTCGTCTCCAGCGATTTGTTCGCGAGTGAATTGATCAAACGGCTTGTCTTCATTGAATGAGTTGATCACATAGTCCCGATATCTCCACGCGTCAGGGCGATAATCGTCCTTGCGAAATCCATCTGATTCCGCATAACGGACCAGGTCCAACCAAAATCGTGCCCAGTGCTCTCCATATCGAGGAGATGCTAAAAATTCGTCGACAAGTTTTTCGTAGGCCTGCGGTGAATCGTCGGCGAGAAACTTGTCAAGTTGTTCTGGCGTGGGTGGAAGACCGGTGAGGTCAAAGGACAAGCGACGAAGTAATGTTTTGCGGCTCGCTTCTTCGCTGGGCGAAATATTTTGCTCTTGAAGTTTCCTGGCAATGAATCGATCGATCTCGTTACGGACCCATTTTTCATTTTCAACTTGTGGCGGCTTTGGATTAGCCAAGGGTTGAAAAGACCAGAATTGTCGATCTTCGGCGGTGATTTTCTCAGCCAGGTTTTTGGTCGCTGGCTTCCGGCTTTGGCCCGGCCAGGGAGCTCCCATTGAAATCCACTTTTCGAGGATGGCGATTTTCTCGTCGGACAACTTTCCGCTGGGGGGCATCTCATAGGACTCATAACGGACAGCTTCCATCAGCAGGCTTTCATCCGGATTGTGCGGATCAATCGCAGGTCCGCTCTCCCCGCCAGCCAGGGCATGGGCGATCGAGTCGAGCCGCAAACCTCCCTTTTGATTCTGGTCGTTATGGCACTCGAAGCAGCTTTCAACGAGCAATGGGCGGACGTGCTGTTCGAAGAATTTTTCCTGTGCACGTTTGATTTCGTCGTCAGCGCAAGCTGTTTTCGGTTCAAAATTGCCAAACCCGCAGCTACAAAAAATGCAGCTGACAATCGCGATACGTAACATACGGAATTGGACGCGACCGGATGCGCTAGCAGTTTGATGAGAGGGAGAATCGCTCATGGAATCACTACTGTTCAGATGTCATCAGTGAGCGGGGACTGCACTGAAGTTCACTTTTTGTCTTTCGATGCGGGGCGTCAGACAAGTGAATTGGATTTTTAAGAGACCTAAGTGTACAGTATTCAATCGACATATTCGAATACGACTTTCAGGAAATCACAAGTTGGTTGCGTCAATCGACAGGCCAGCTTATTTTCACTTCCACTTCTCGAATTTGTGTCAATAATTCGGAATGACTGCGTTTAGAACTGAACTGATCTGATCACTACTGTTTCGACTCTCTTTATCGTCAGGGAGCGACACTACGACAGGGAAAGTCTCGTCAGAGAAGTTCTGAATCCGGTGTTTTACAATTTTGCCCGAATTCTCCAGAACGTCACCGAATCCTGCGGTGCGAGCTGCGAGATGATAGAATCGTGGCAAGGATGACACTTGGTTTTCGCGAGCACATATACCATGAAAATGGCTAGAGAACGGTTTCACTTCATGCGATTTTTTCGTCAGGTCTACTTTTCTGCTTTTGTCTTCTCGTGCTGCATCTTCTTATGCAGTGCATCGGCTTTTGCAAAAGCGCCTGTTTTGGAATTCATCGAAGGGTTAAGGCATCGGGGTTATTACGACACCGCTCTGCAATATCTCGCTACGGTTGAAGCAGACCAGACGTTGCCGAAGGAAGTTCGAGAGGTGCTTCCGTATGAACGTGGACAAACGTTGCTCGACCATGCTCGCACACTGAATAACCTCAACGATCAGCGAAAGCAGCTGGATGCAGCAGAGGCGTCGTTCGAGCAGTTTGTGAAAGCGGCTCCCACACATCTCCTCGCTGGTCGTGCGAATACGTCACGCGGTCGAATTTTGCTGGAGCAGGCACGGGTCGAGATTTGGGATGGTGACAAACCTTCGAACGAAGGAAACCGAGATCTATTTCGAGAAAACGCCCGAGCGATGATCAAACGGGCTGAAACGATTTTCCAACAGGCAGTCGGTCAGCATAAAAAAATCGTTGATTCGTATCCGACATTCATCCCCGTCGAAGAGAAGGAAACCATCAAGGCACGGGACGAAGCGGTCGCATCTCATATTGAAGCTCTGTTGGACCTTGCCCAGTGTCAATACTGGACCGCTCAAACTTACGATGAAGGTGACGCAAAACGCAAAGAGATTCTCACCGCAGCAGCCTTCGAATTCGAGGAAATCCACAAAAAACACCGGAGTGTTCTCGGTGGTTTGTTTGCTCGGATGTGGCAAGGAAAATGCTTCGAAGAACAGGGAGAAATCGGGATCGCTCTAGGTCTTTATGAAGAAATCCTCGGTCACGAAGGAAAATCAGCAACAATGCTGAGCCTGAAAGACAGAGCTTTACGATTTCGCTTAATCTGCCTGAATCACGAAAAACGCAAAGACTACAAGCTTGTGACAATCGAGGGAGAGGAGTGGTTGCGCGAAGCAAAAGCTCGCTCTCGAACGAGCGTCGGTCTAGGCATTCAATGGGAGATGTGTCGAGCTTTTGAAGCTCTCGGGACAGATCGAACAACCCCCGATTCACAGAAGTTCGCGTTCCTGACTCAAGCCTTAAATCGCTCTCGGACCATCAGCCGTTTCCCCGGTGAATTGAAAACACCCGCCACGGCGATGGTTCAACGAGTCATGGTGGCATTGAATCGAGAACCGGGCGACCCTAAAGATTTCGAAACGGCTAACGGAAATGCCAAGTTGCTGCTCGATCAGGTCAATGTGATCAACACGGAAATTTCAAAACTGAAGGCTGCCGGAAAGAACAAAGAAGCACTCGCGAAGCAGGAAGAGTTGATTGCAATCGCTGCCGAAATGACTCGCCTGTACGACATTGCTTTGAAACTTAAACGGCCAGAGATCGACCCGATTCTGGTGAACTCCGCACGATTACGACTCGCATATGGACTCCTGCTTCAGAAGAAATACTACGACTCCGCTGCTGTTGCGGAGTACCAGATGTCGAAGTTCAGCGAAGAGTATCCGGAAGTCGGCCTGGAAGCTGCCTTCGTTGCGATGGCCTCGTTCGACTACGCCTATTCAAGTGCCGACGAAAACAACCGAGAGTTCGAAGCAGCGATGCTGACGCGGATGGCGGAGAAAATCGCCGAGCGCTGGCCAGAGTCTGATCGTGCAAATGATGCTCGGAACGCTGTCGCAAAAATTCATTTTCAAGCAGGAAATCTACTCGAAGCTGCTGCCTGGTACGAGAAAGTCCCCGCTGGGACATCGAACTATGCTCAGGCACAGGTCTCTGCCGGAAAGTCGTATTGGCGACAATATGTCCTCTCCGCTGCCAAGCCTGAAGGTGAACGCCCCTCTGGTGAAGATCTCACCAAGTGGAAAGCCGCTGCAGTCAAGCACTTAGAGACCGGCCTCGCCGAAGCGGAAAAAGGAATTCCTGCCGACAAGCCACTTCCTGATGATCTTGTCGGTGCGAAGCTCACGCTTGTGAGCATCCGCAATCTTGATGGTGTCTACAAGAAAGAGAAAGATGGTCCTCAGGGAGCACTCGAACTTTTAACTGCCGAACCTCATCCGGTGATCAAAGCTGTCGCCGTCGAGAAAGATCAGGCTCGCCCTAAAGAGCCGTCAAAAGCACAAAGCCGCGAGATGGCGAGTTTGGCGTATCAACAGCTTCTGCGTGCCCAAATCGGATTGAAGAATCTGGACGCTGCCAGAAAAGCTCGTGAAGATCTTGAGAACGTAGCTGGAAAAGAAGATGCCGCTGCACTCACGCAGGTTTACATCGAGTTTGGCCGTGAGCTTGAACAGGAACTTGATCGGCTGAGGGCAGCCAATGAACAAGAGCGACTCGCTGAGGTGCGTGCCGGATTCGAGGCATTCTTGAACGATCTGTACAACCGCGAAGATGGCCAGACATTCTATTCGCTGTTGTGGATTGCTGAAACCTATACCAGCCTCGCTGATGGTTCTCGGGATACAGCATCCAAATCGGAGGAATACTTCGGGAAAGCGTCCGACGCCTATGAGAAAATTTTAACGAGCGTTGCCAGCGATCCCAATTTCGTGAGTGATCCGAGCCAGGTCATTGGAACCAAGTTGCGCCTGGCGAGTTCATTACGTCGCAAGCCAGATTATGCCGCTGCCGAGACTGTGATTCTCGACATTTTGAAAACAAATCCGTCTGCATTAGACGCTCAATTTGAGGCAGCGAGCTTGTATCAGGAATGGGCATCCAGTGGAGAACTCGGAACGATCGAGAAGTTCCAACCAGCTTTACAAGGTTCCAAAGAGGGTGATCCCATTACCATTTGGGGTTGGACCAAAATGGCTCAATACCTGCAACGAGAACTCTTCGTCAAGAAAGACGAACGACTGGAAAAGCTTCATTACGATGCTCGTTACCATATTGCTGAAACAGAACTTCAGTGGGGGAATTCCGTAGCTGATGAGGAAGAAGCTGTCACTCACATCCGACGTGCTCAGGCTGCTGTCGCAGGATTCCAAAGAATCTCTCCACGTTGGCCGGATGAAGAGTATGCCCGGTTTAATGCATTGTACCAGAAGATTCTCGAGGCACTTGGCAGCCCCATCATTGACCTTCCTCGCGACCTGGATAAGAAGCAAACTCAACCGATTGACGAGCTTGATGCAAAAGCTCAGGTTGCCGGAACTCAGGCAACTCAAGGAGGCGAAGAGGCTGAGGCATCTGGCGGAAGCAGTCCTCTGCTGATGATCGTAATGCTTCTCTTCGGAGGAGGAGCGGTCGCCGGACTGTACTACATGGCAGTCGGTCAAAACAAAAAGAAATACGCGAATTACGATCCGTCAACCGCACCGAAAAGATCGGAGGGTGACGAACCGGTTCCAATGATTTCGCTTCCTACCGCAGCTCCGAAGGAAAAACCTGTTAAGCAGAAGCAGACGCTGGACCTTGGCGGAAAACAGAAGACCGCAACAAGAAAGTCCACCGCAAAGCCTACCGCAAAGTCCACGGAAAAACCGGCTGCGACAAAAGAGAAAACAAAACGGAAATACACGGAAGAAGAAATCCGCAAAATCAAAGCTGCACGGGCAGCGAAGGCTCGAGCCGCTCAAAAAGAAGCGGGTGGGGAAGCTCCAAAACCGCAGAAGCCAACCAAGAAGCGACCTAAAGATCCGGGAAAATAAGAATCCGGGCACCCCCTGTCGGGTCATCGCGATTTGAACACCACGAATTCTCTCAACGAAGCTGAATATAACATGTGTCGACACCATCTCTTTGCTGCTTGCGGACTCTTGTTCGTTCTGTCAACAACGTCCTCCGCACAAACTATTGATTCCGTTTATCGAAAGAGTACAGCCAAGGCTGTCGCTGGCGAAATCACTGAAGTGACTAAAACGGATGTGACAGTCACACAAAAGGTTGGGAATAAAACGGAAAAAATTCCGGCCAACGATATTCTCTACATTGAATGGAAAGGTGAGCCTCCTGCCTTGGGACTTGCCCGGAGTAACGAACGCAGCGGGAATTATTCGCAAGCAGTCACGGGGTACCAGGAAGCATTAGCGGCCCTCGAAGCCAGCAATACCCGAGTCAAAGCCGATATTGTCTATTCTCTTGCCAGAACAGCATCGAAGCTGGCTCAAGCAGATCCCGATCAGGCAGCAGCGGCTATCACGCAACTCAAAGAATTCATTGCAGCCAATCGCGATTTCTATCGTTTCTTTGACGCTCAAATGATTCTGGCTTCCACCGCTTTGCAGGTGAATGATGCCAGTACCGCAGAAGAAGCCTATTCGATTCTTGAACAGGCTCCTTGGACGGATTATCAGATGGCGGGCAAGATCGGGAACGCCGAGACACTACTCGCTCGAAATGACATTAACGGAGCCAAAGCGATTTTCGATCAAGTCGCTGCAATGAATACAAAAAGTGCATCTGAAAAATCACGCCAGCTTCAAGCCAAGCTCGGCCAGGCGGAGTGCCTGCAACGTCAGAATAAACAAGACGAAGCGACCACAATTTTGAATAAAGTGATCGAAGAAACGACCGCGGAAGACTCCCGGATTAATGCTGAAGCATACTTAAAATTAGGTGATGGCTACGTCAGTCAGGGACAAATGAACAAGGAAGCTGTCTTGGCTTACTTGCACGTCGATGTGATTCCGGCCTTCGCAGCCCATTCCGATTTGCATGCAGAAGCACTCTTCAAGTTGTTTAAGCTGTGGCCGGCACTCAACCAGCCGAGCCGTAGCGCTGATGCCGCAGCTAAGCTGGAATCGGACTACCCCAACAGCCCCTGGACAAAGCAACTCTCAGGGACAAACTAACCTCGAACGGACTCAACGATCTTCAACGCGCTTGCGAACTCCGATGGGATGGGTTTGATTTCACAATGATTCGCTCTCGATTGAGAAAGATTCAGTTTGATCTCTTCAAGTTCCGTTTTTGGACGAATGAATGAGTCGCAAAATGTGGTTGAGGGGACAGGAACGTCCCTGAATATTCGTACTCGGTTTGCGTTTCGTTATAAAAATATACGGATCAGTCGATGGCGACCGGTCCTGTGTCACTCTATGATCACACGTCCTTTCAGCCCGAACCAAAACGGTCCCAAATCAAGTGGGTTTCGTTGGGCCTGAATTAGAACCAAATCTATAGACTGACTTGATCCATAGGCTTATTTGTTAGCGGAGAATCTGATGTTTCTTGGTCGAACTCGACAACGACGGCTCTGGCAGGCGACCACCCTTCTCATGTTAATCATGGCGATGTTTGTCGCATCCACCCCCAGTTCCAGTTGGGCATTCCAGGACGCCGCAGCTGAACCCGCCGCGGCAGAGGCAGCGGAACCAGCTGCTGAACCTGCTCCAGCGGACACTGAAGAAAACAAAACAGAAGAAAAGAACCCAGCGAATGAAACATTCCTTGTCTGGATGATCAACGCTTCGGGAGCGTTTGGAGCAGTCTTGTTGCTCATCTCCTTTATCATGGTGGCAGTCATCATGATGAACTTGTTGCAAGTGCGACGAGATAACATGCTCCCGGAAGGTTTCGTGGCAGCTTTTGAAGAGAAGCTCAACGCCAAAGATTATCAGGGAGCCTACGAAATCGCCCGCAACGATGAATCACTCATCGCTCGCGTTCTCGCCGCCGGACTGAGCCGACTCAATCGTGGCTACGAAGAAGCGATCGAAGGGATGCAGGAAGTTGGCGAAGAGGAAAGCATGACCATGGAACACCGCCTGAGCTATCTGGCGTTGATCGGTTCGATTGCTCCGATGATCGGATTGATGGGAACCGTCTGGGGTATGATTGCTTCCTTCCGAACCATTGCGACAGCTGCTGTTGCTCCAAAACCAAAAGACCTTGCAGACGGTATTTCCACAGCGTTGTTTACGACGCTGGAAGGACTTGTCGTCGCGATTCCTGCCATCATCGCTTACAGCTTGCTGCGAAACCGAGTTTCACGTTTGCTTCTCGAAGTTGGTCGTGTCAGCGAAGGTTTGATGAGCCGCTTGCCTGTCGGCAAATCAGCTGAGTAATCGCAAAGAACTCAGAGCCGAAGTCAGAAGTTTTTTTGAGTTGGTACAGTTTTAAGTTGAAATAGCTGCAAGTTGGTTCAGTTTTAAATTGAGACAGTCATGAAAATTCCACATACCAAACCGACCATTGTCGAAGCGGATATGACCCCGATGATCGACATGACTTTTCAGTTGATCGCATTCTTCATGATCGTCACCAACTTCGAGCAAACCCAGGCTGATGAGCGCGTTAAACTTCCGGCAGACAAGCTTGCCCGCCCACCGAAAGTTGCACGCGAGCAGGAAGTTGTTCTGAACGTCGGTTTTGACCGTGATCAGCAGGGAAATAAAATCAACCCGGACGCCGTGATCTACTACGGTGATGAGAAGATTCGTGTCTTGGATTACCTTCCCCGATTGAAGCAGGAATATGCTCTTTCGGAAAAGCAGTACGGGAAAGCCAAGGCCGAAGGGATTACCGTAGTGATTCGTGCTGATGGAGATGTGCCAACAGGGCTTATTCAAGAGCTCATAAAAATGGGACAGGAAGCAAGGTTCACGAAGTTTGCGCTGAAGGCCAAGTCAGACGAAGAAGAGTGACCCCCTGCGCGAAACATGAATTTCTACAGAACGAGTGTGCTTGCTGAGTCAGTGATATGAAGATTCGACGAAAAGAAACAGACACGAAAGTGGATATGCAAATGTCGGCGATGATCGACATTGTGTTTCAGCTATTGATCTTCTTCTTGCTCACTTTGAAAATCGTTCCTCCGGAAGGGGACTTCAATATCAATATGCCGTTGGGAGCTGTCTCTCAGCAGGCAGACGACACTCCTCCACCGCTTGACCTCAAAGTCCGGCTGGAAGCGAATGAAGACGGGACGCTGAGCCAGTTGTGGTTTGGTGGTCGCTCACTTGGAAACGACTTCCCGTTTTGTTTTGAACGATTGAATTCTGAAATCGGTCAAATCGCCGGCGGACAACAAGGATTTAGCGACGATCTCGAGGTCGAACTTAACCCTGACTACAACTTGCATTATCGCTACATCGTCAAGGCTATCTCGTCTTGTCGGGGTCGAATGCAAGGCGATCAACAAATTACTTACATCGAAAAAATTAAATTCGCTCCGATCAATCAGCCGCAATGATCTCTGAGGAAATCAGTAAGCCGGAAAAACGGCTTGGGTGGAACTCGATTTGAAGTCATCGCCAAAACATTGACAGCCGCGAAAGTTCGCGGCTGTTTTCTTTTTTCCGCTTCGTTATTGTATTCGTAGAGACCGACTTTCAGGATCTTCAACGTTTCTGTTGCACGTTGATATCGATTTGATTTACACACCTTGCTTAATAAACAATTCTCATGTCATTCCCTCCAGTTGATAAACAACTTCAAATCCTTCGACGCGGTGTTGAAAAAATCGTTCCGGAAGAAGAACTCGCTGCGAAGCTCCAAAAAAGCCGCGAGACAAATACCCCATTGCGCGTGAAGTACGGAATCGATCCGACAGCGGCCGATGTTCACCTGGGGCATACTGTTCCCCTGAGAAAGATGCGGCAGTTTCAGGACTTAGGTCATCAGGCAGTGATCATCATTGGAAACGCCACCGCCATGGTCGGCGATCCCAGCGGTCGAGATGAAGCTCGCACGAAGAAGCTTTCCGAAGAAGATATCGAAGAGAATGCAAAGTATTACCTGAACCAAGTCGGCAAAGTCATCGATCTCGACAACGCCGAAGTTCACCGCAATGGCGACTGGTTCGGCAAAATGGGCTTGGTCGAGATTCTCAATCTGTGCGGCAAAGTGACTGTGGCCCAACTGCTCACGCGTGACGATTTCGCAAAACGAATGAAAGCAGAAGTCCCGATTTTCCTGCATGAGTGTCTTTACCCCGTCATGCAGGCCTGGGATTCTGTCGTCATTCAGTCCGATGTGGAACTTGGTGGGACCGAACAGCTTTACAGTTTCATGCTTGCTCGTGATCTCCAAAAGGATCAAAGCCTGAACCAGCAAATTGGGATCATGTCACCCATTCTCGTCGGTACCGATGGGACTCGACGGATGGGGAAAAGCTTGGGGAACTACATTGGGATCTCGGAAACTCCTTATGAGATGATGAAGAAGTTCATGCAGCTTCCCGATGATGTCATGAAAATGTACTACGAATTACTCACGGAAATTGATCTCGGCGAAGTCGATCAAATTCTCTCCGGACACCCCAAAGAGGCAAAAGTCCGACTGGGTAAAACGGTCATTTCAGAATATCACGACGACACCGCTGCTGAAGACGCAGCTGCACGTTGGCAAAAGGAAATCGGAGAAGGGAATCTTCCTACAGAGATTCCAGAGAAATCCCTCAGCCGTGCGTTGCTCAACGAAGAGGGAGCAATCCAGGCAGCTCAACTTCTCAAAGAACTGGAACTGGTTCCATCGACATCGCAGGCAATCCAGCGCATCAAGGGAGGCGCTGTCTTCTTCCTGATCGACGGAGAGAAAACAAAAATCGCCGACCGGGGGGACTGGATTAAAATTGTTCCGGGAATGATCGTCCGCGCCGGTAAAAAAGATTGGGCGAACGTCCAACTGGGAGAGTAGTTTCAGTATCGGTCTGCACGTTCTATATCGTGCAGACCGATAGTTTGTTGGGCGAAATTCTCCTCACGGAAACGAAGCATTTTGGCTCTTCAGTATGCTTTCCGGCGGTTAGCTCTTTTGTCCGAGCTCTTTGGATTTTTCTGTCGCGGCCTGTACGGCGTTCATGAGGATGCCGCGCAGGCCACCTCGTTCGAGTTGATGGAGGCCAGCGATTGTCGTCCCGCCGGGACTGGTGACGGCGTCTTTCAAAGCCCCCGGATGTTCTCCAGTTTCGAGAACCATTTTTGCAGCTCCGAGCAGAGTTTGAGCAGCTAATTGTGTCGCTGCTGCTCTGGGAAGTCCCATAAGAACGGCACCATCGCTGAGAGCTTCGATCATCTCGAAGACGTACGCAGGTCCGCTGCCTGAAAGACCAGTCACCACGTCCAGCAAGTGTTCGGGGACGTTTAGTGCAAGGCCAACCGTCTCGAGCATTTCTTGAACAAACGTAGCATCGTCCGATGTTACTTTCGTCCCGCAGGAGAAGCCGGCAGCTCCCAACTGGACAATCGCCGGCGTGTTTGGCATCACACGTACGTGCCGGCTCTCAGGGATTGCTCGCTGTAATGTTTCCAGTTTTGCTCCAGCGACAATCGAAACAAAGAGATGCTCGGCGGTTGCCTCTTTCGACAATTCCGTCAGCACGTCCCCCAACACTTGAGGCTTCACCGCAAGAATAACAACATCAGCCGCTTTGAGGACATCGAGGTTGTTCTCTGTCGTTCGCGAACCGGTCTGTTTTTCAAATGCGGACCGCGAGTCTGCGAAACTGTCGCTGGCGAGTAGATCTTCCGCAGCGGCAAAGCCAGAATTGATCACCCCTTTTGCCAACGCTGTCGCCATCTTTCCTGCGCCAATGAAACCGATCTTCTGTACCGACATTGTCATTCTTCCTCAAGCAGTATTGAAAAGGTGTACGCGTTCTGTTTTGTGGAAGTGAGCGATTCATCAGGTGAAAGGCGCTCTTCACGAATAAAGGAAACGCGAATGTGTTCAGGCTTCTGGATTCTCACTTCTTAACGCTTAATAAATTTGCTCTAACAAAACCTGAGCAAGTGATCGAAACCCCAGAGAATGACATCGATTCCAGAAGCAGTGTCAGGCGTTCATAGATTCGTGCGCCGCCGAGAGAAAGTCAAACCGGAATCTGAATGACCGGCGTCACTCAGGTCTGCAGGCGATGGTGTGTGCCAGTCAATCTGAGAGTGTGATCGCAAATCGAGTGAATCGCAGCGATTTCAACAATCCTGAGCGGTGTTCCATGAAAATTCTGTGATAAATGGAGTCGTTTCAGATCACTTTCTCCTGATTGCTTGCGTGGCTTGGCGGTTCGGCATACAAACAGAGCATCGAAATTCAGCTCAGGAGCGTAATGATGTCGGAAAGTCACGGTTCAATCACCCTTAAGCACCACACTCACAAATATCAGGTGATTGGAACTCGTCCAGTTCGCCACGATGGGGCGGACAAAGTGACCGGGCGAGCTCAATACGGTTCAGATGTCCGGCTTTCCGGAATGTTGCAGGGGTTCATTCTACGTAGCCCGATCGCTCATGGAAAAATTCTCTCCCTCGACACAACTGAAGCAGAGAAGTTCCCCGGTGTTCATGCAGTCGTGACTGGTGCGGATCTTCCGGAAGCGAGTGACCGAGTCGCTGAACTGGGCGAAGGGTCTGTCAATTTGCGGCACTTGAGCGCGAACGTTCTCGCGAAAGACAAAGTCCTTTACCAAGGCCATGCGATTGCTGCTGTGGCGGCAGACAATATCCATATCGCTGAGGAAGCTGCGAAGCTGATCAAAGTTGAGTACGAAAAGTTGCCGGTCGAACTCGACGTGCGGCATGCTATGCAAAGTGACGCTGCTGTTCTCAACGATGATGTGCGAACTGTCGAATTCGGCGAGACAATTAATGATTCTCCCACGAACGTCGCTGCCAAGTATGTTTATGAGCAGGGAGACGCAGAAGAGGCTTTCGCGAAGGCGGACGTTGTCATTGAAAAGGAGTTTCGGACAGCGACCGTTCATCAAGGATATATCGAGCCTCACACTTCAACTGCTTTATGGCATGGGGATGGTCGCTGTACTGTTTGGACCAGCACGCAGGGAGCCTTCAGCGTTCGGCATCAACTTGCTGAACTGCTCGAAATTCCTCTGACGTGGATTAAAGTGATCCCGACAGAAATTGGTGGCGGATTTGGTGGGAAGATTTCCGTCTATGAGCAACCGGTGGCTCTGTTGCTTTCAAAGAAATCGAGTCGGCCCGTTCAGGTCACAATGAACAGGACCGATGTATTTCAAGCAACCGGTCCGACACCCGGCTCATATATCCGCGTCAAGCTCGGAGCCGACTCGAACGGCAAACTCGTTGCGGGTGAAGCGTATCTCGCTTATGAAGCGGGGGCCTATCCCGGTTCGCCGATCAATGCCGGTTGCATGTGCATCCTGGCCTGCTACGACATTCCGAACGCGCGTATCGAAGGATACGACGTCTGTGTCAACAAGCCTCGCACAAATGCCTATCGCGCACCGGGCTCGACGAACGCTGCATTTGCAGTAGAGGCGGTCATTGATGAAATCGCAGAAAAGCTAAGTATCGATCCACTTCAGTTTCGCATTGATAACGCAGCCAAAGAAGGAACACGCCGCCCGGATGGTGTGGTCTATCCGAAAATTGGTCTCGTCGAATGCCTCGAAGCTATCAGAGACAGCGACCACTACAAATCCAAACTGGAAGGACCAAATCGCGGACGCGGAGTCGGTTCCGGATTCTGGTTCAACGCGGGACTGAAATCGAGCGTCACAGTCAACGTGAACTCGGACGGGAGAGTCTCTCTCATTGAGGGCTCAACAGACATCGGCGGGACACGAACATCCCTTTCGATGCAACTTGCAGAAACGCTTGGAATCGCTGCGGAAGATGTGCAACCGATTGTCGCGGATACGGACAGTGTCGGCTACACGGATGTCACAGGTGGAAGTCGTGTTACATTGGCGACAGGCATGGCTGTTCATGAAGCTGGCTTGAAAATTCGTGAACAAATGTGCGAGCGAGCAGCTCGGATCTGGGAATGTGACGTGACCGATGTTCGTTATGAAGACGACGGAACGATCGCTGGCCCCGATGGAAAACAGATGTCCTTTGTTGAACTCGCGAATAAAATCATTGCAACCGGCGAATCGATTACGGCCTCAGCGAGCATTAGCGCCCCCGCTTCAAGCAATGCTTTTGGCGTCCATTGTGCCGACATTGAAGTTGATCCAGATACCGGCAAAGTCGAAATTTTGCGATACACCGCTGCACAGGATGCCGGGACAGCGATTCACCCAGCTTATGTCGAAGGACAAATTCAGGGTGGAGTGGCTCAAGGCGTTGGCTGGGGATTGAACGAGGAGTATGTCTACAACAAAGATGGCCTGCTCATGAATGCCAACTTCCTCGACTATCGCATGCCGACCTGTTTCGACTTACCGAACATCGACGCCATTATCGTCGAAGTCCCGAATCCCGATCATCCTTACGGCGTTCGCGGTGTCGGCGAAGTTCCGATTTGTCCTCCGCCAGCGACACTCAACGCAGCCATCCATAACGCCGTCGGAGTCCGCATGAACGAACTCCCGATGTCCCCACCAAGGGTTCTGCACGAACTGCTGAAGAACTCTTAGGCAATCTTCTCCAACGACTTGAGTCTTTCCGGTTGAACAGGCAATGATACGAGTCGGGAAATGCAAAAAGAGCACGGACTGTGAACAGTCCGTGCTCTATAAAAAATCTAGTTAGCCAACCGAGATTTATTCCTCAGGCTTTGCTTCTGGAGCAGGCGAACTAGGTTGCTCTACTGATGGAGCTTCAGCTTTGGGAGTTTCAGCCTTAGGGGCTTTAACTTTGGGAGCTTCAACTTTAGGAGAGTTTCCTTTTCGAGGAGTTTCAACTTCAACTTTTGCTTTAGCTCCACCTTCTACTGAACCTGATTCAGTTTTCGGTTTTTTGACATCCGTGTCTCGCTTGGGCAAAGCCTCTCCATTTTTCTCGGGCTTGGAATCCTGGTCTTTTCGCATACGACGCGGAGTTTCGCCCTCTTTGGAGTTACGATCTGCTGGACTGTCTGAATCAATTGCCTTACCATCACGGTTCCTTCCGTCACGGTCGCGGCCGTCTCGGTCCCGGTCTCCATCTCGTTGATCGCGGTCACGTCCGTCACGATCACCACGGAAACCATCTCTGTCTCCACGGCGTCCACGATCATTGAATCCAAATCCGACACGTGGCCCACGAACTCCGAAGAATCGGTTCACTTGTGCGAACACAGGTGCAGGACCGCCAGACGCATAAAATCTCTGTCGAGTGAAGACAGGTGCTTCGACAAAACGGTCGCGAGTAATCACTGTGGTCACGTAAGTAATCTTGTGATCTTTATGACCATCAAGATTCAATGCCGCAAATGGTAAAAAGACGAGACCATCTTCCTCTCGGGCTCTCTCCGGGAGGACAGCTAGGTAAAGCACTTCACCTTGAGCATTGATGACCAGGTCTTTGACTTCTCCAAGGTTTTGATCAGCCTTATCTTTGACGATCAGTCCCATGAAGTCGCTTGTCATGAATGTTGCATCAGAGTCAGCCTGAGCTGAAGTCCCCGTTGGAACTTTTTGAGTTGTACGTTCCTCAAGACGAATATCTTGAGCGATTGCCATACTGGAAAACAGTGTTCCCAGTGCAAGACTGAGTGTGGTGAGTTTTGATGTTTGTAAACGCATGTTTAACTTCCATTTTGAAATAGGATTTTAAAACCAGAGCATTCTTCAATGCATTTCGTGCCCGTGAAAATCGCCCTCGCGATATCACAGGCTGTTCGCCATCAGGCGAAGCTCGAAGACAGAGATTGGTTTGGTGAAGTGATAATCAGACAGGCTCGATCAAGGCTGATTCACACTGACTGTGAATCGCTGTCTGGTTATCAATGGTGACCTTTCGATCTCCACGCAAGGAGATGAAGCAAGTAGTGCGCCATTCATCAAACTTTAGAGCAGTTTGCTCTACCGTGTGCCCGTGAAGGACGCATTTCTCTAGTAAAAATACTGTTCGCCACGAGGCAGAACCTGCAAACCAATTCGAAAGATGCTCTAGAGAAACACGTCGTTTCCAACGTATTTATGAGGGCCCTGTGAGTCTTGGAGAGGCGAATCATACACTTCGTTGGTTCGCCAGCGACCAGTGTGCAATTTTAGAGTGCATCGAGACATCAAACCGGATCAATAGAGATTGTGGTGAGTCTGTTGAAGTGCGTGTGGTGTTGAAGCTTCGGTTTCAGATGTTTTAGTTTTGACGATGGAGTTGTACAGTTCGGTCCATGTTGCGCTGAGTGACTTTGTGCTGACTCAACTATGGCAGGAAGCCTTTTTCTCGAAACTCCTGAATGTTGCCCGCGGCGCTTTCCATGATTCGATCGGTCGCGTACTTCAGCACAGCCACCCCTCCCAGTCTGTAAGGAGCAGTGAGAATCGCGATGCGGTCTTCATCCTGATCGTCGAGAGTTTTGTTCAATCGGGCAACAATCTCTTCAACACTGTCGCTGAGCAGTTCCGCTTTTTGCTTGTGGTTTTCAATTTGCAGATTCGAAAACGCTGCCGTGCGAGACATCAGGAAGTCGACCATGCCTCCGAATTCGTTGTCTTCAAAGAAATTCCGAAACTCGGGATGACTGTTCTCCGGCGTGATGAGCACAGGCCGAGCGACTTTAACAACACCACGGCTCACTTCAACTGGCTGGTGCGGTTGTTCCGAATCGACAATCAGGTAGTATTCGAGATCGGAATCGCCAAAAGTGAATAACGTATACGGAACAGGACGAGCGATCGAAACGGAGTCCCAGATCCCTCGAAAAATTTTTTCGCGTTCAAATTCGTGAAAGTTCATGATACTAGTTAACCGAATCCAGTGATTACACTCAAGTCCGGACGTTGTTGACATCGACCGGATTCACAATAAAACATGTCATTCCTGGGGGGTGACGTTTCAACCCGCCCAAACGATAACGATTTTAGACTTCAGGAGAGACCTGCAATGAGCGGTCCAATTGTACGCACCGGTGCCACCCCCGAATACTGGGATAATTGGGATCAGGTTTTTGGTAAGAAAAAGAAAAAAGCAGCAACGAAAAAGAAAGCTGCCGAGAAGCCAGCTGCTGAAAAACCAGCAAAGGCTCAAAAGAAGAAACCGGCCAAAAAGAAAGCAAAGAAAAAGTAGTCTTGCGAGACATCTCAAGAAGGCGAGACTGGGGGATCAATTCCCGATTCCTCGCTTCTCTGTCCCGCACAAAACAGTGGTGGCTTGATACGGAGATCAATTCGAGCACGCCGGATAAAAGGGCTGGAAGAGTCCCGGTCTGTGCTTCTCCGATTTTCCCGCTGGGATTTTTACTGATTTATTGCTGAAATCAAAGTCTGCCGTTGTGGCGAGCGAATACTCTTGAGATGAACGAATTGTGTCGCTGTCGACTCCAAAAACCGAGACTCATTCCCCGGCACTTGCCGGGGTTGGTTTTTGGTTGGCGCTGCTCTGCGCTTATGCCCTTTTCGTTCTGTTCTCTCTGCTGAGGGTCCCCATTCCGGGGGTCAATGAGCCGCACTACCTGTGCAAAGCCAAACACTTTTGGGATCCGAGTTGGTGCAGCCGGGACATCTTCCTGACTTCATCTAATCCGCATCTTGTCTTTTACGCCACGTTCGGTTGGCTCACAAAATATTTCTCACTCGACACCACCGCGATCATCGCAAGAGTTGTCGGTCTCGTTCCGTTGGCAGTCGGTTGGCATCTCCTTTGTGCCCGGCTGTCTCACAGAGTGTGGACGTCGGTCGTTTCGCTCAGCATCTTTTTCGTTCTGCAATCTGCTGGAAACTGGTCCGGTGAATGGCTTGTCGGTGGTATTGAATCGAAAGTGATCGCTTACGGTTTTTTGTTCTGGGCTATTGCACAGGCAATCATACTTCGATTTCCTTCGAGCGCGCTTCTGGCTGGCTTAGCAATTTCCTTTCACCCAGTCGTGGGAGTTTGGGGAACGCTCGCAACGGTCATGGCAACGTTGGGTTTCATTCTGATCAGCGATAGAGAAAATATTCGTAAGAACATTCCCGGTTTGAGAGTGTGGGGCCTTTCGGTTTTCCTCTTTTTTGTGGCTGCCAGTCCAGGTTTAATTTCCGCCGGCATGGCAGTGCTGAATGATGACCAAGAAGCTGCTCGAATCGCGACGGTTCTTCAAGTTGGACATCGCCTTTCGCATCATCTGGACCCAATGCGATTTCCGAAGGTCGCCTATCGATACTTCGCAGCAATGATTTTCGTTTGGGTACTTTTCATTCCGAAAAGACAAGATCGCGAGAGCGATCGCTGGTGGAACCTGTTGATCCTTTCGAGTTTAATCATCGCAGCTTGCGGGGTTTGGATTGGTTGGGGACCACGCCCCATCAAAGAGATGCCCGGTTATGAATGGCGGATTTCTGCACTCAAGTTCTATCCCTTTCGTCTTGCAGATTTGATGGTTCCTGTTGCTCTCAGCATTGCTGTTGGGAGGTCATTTGTGAACGCGGTTGAGAAGCGATTCGCTTCGCCAGCCAAGCAGGTCGGAAGCATTGTCTGCTGCACTCTTCTGCTGGCGTGGAGTGGACTCGTCATTCCTGGTTCCGAGCAAAACCCCAGCAAAATGTCTGTTTCCAAACGACAAAACTGGATCGAAGCTTGCCAATGGATTGATGACAACACCGAGAAATCTGCATTGGTTTACAGCTTCGGAAACCAGTGGGCCGTGAAGTGGTATTGTGACCGGGCCGAGTACGTCAATTACAAAGACTGTCCACAGGATGCGAAGTCGATTATCGCCTGGAACCGTCGCCGCTGGGCTATTGTTCTCTGGAAAAAACAAGCGTTCCTCGATGGTCGAATCTCGAGTGGTGAGTTGCAAGATCTCACGAAGAAAACTGAGGCCACGATTTTCATCTGCGAGCGACTCGGGCCGATTGATCAAAAGCCAGATTTTCAAAACAGCGACTTTCGAGTTTACGTAACGGGAACCGACTCTTCGTCAGCCGAGTGAGCTCGCGCTTAAGTCGGCTCGATTTTGACCTGGCGCCGTCTTGCCTGCTAGCATGGCATGTTCGTGTTGTTCGTATGGTGAACTGCTTTCGAATAAGGCCTGTTGCTGTGAATCAAATTTGTCTCAGTCTGTCGTTGTTTCTTGTGAGCTGTCTTCCAGTCTGTGCAGCTGCGCCAGACATCGTTTTTGTGAATGGAAAAATTGTCACTGTCGACGACGATTTCTCAATCGCTGAAGCGTTCGCAATTGAGGATGATCGGATTGTTGGAGTCGGCTCAAATGCCGACATTCTTAAGCTGAAAACCGAGACCTCAAAGGTTGTTGATCTGCAGGGCAAAACGGTTCTCCCAGGTTTGATCGACTCACATGTTCATCCGACGGGCGCGTCGATGTTTGAATTCGATCATCCGGTGCCAGTCATGGAAACGATGGATGATGTCCTTCAATATATCCGCGAGCGAACGCAAGTTGTCGAGAAGGGAAAATGGATTTCCCTGTCGCAGGTTTTTATTACACGCTTGCGAGAACAACGATATCCAACACGTGCAGAATTGGATGAAGCGGCCCCCGATCATCCGGTCTATTTTCGAACCGGTCCCGACGCGGCACTCAACTCCCTCGCATTGGCAGCCAACAAGATCGACAAAGATTTCAAAGTCCCTGAAGGGAACGGTGCCATCGTTGAGCGTGATGAATCGGGTGAGCCGACTGGTGTCATTCGCAAGGCGGGTTCGTTAGTGAAGCGGGGAGAAACTGGAGAAAAGAAACCGACGGACATCGACCGGAAGAACCGGCTCAAAGAACTACTCGCTGACTACAACAAAGTAGGACTGACGAGTATTTCTGACCGGAACACATCAGCGAGCGGCATGGGGTTGTATCAAGAACTCAAAGGGGCTGGCGAACTGACCTGCCGCGTCTATGCGTATCGAGCATTCAGTGCCAGCGGAACCAGCGAATCAATTGCGGACCGCATGAAACGGCTGGCTGAAGACCCTCTTCACGAATACAACAACATGCTCTGGTCTCGCGGAATCAAGTTGTTTCTGGACGGCGGAATGTTGACGGGAAGTGCCTACATGCGAGAGCCCTGGGGCGTGAGCGAGATCTACTCGATCACTGATCCCAACTATCGTGGGACGAAATACATCGAAGCGGACCGGCTCTATGAAATCGCAAAACTCGCGTTAGAAAACGATCTGCAAATCACTGCTCACTCTGTGGGCGACGGAGCCGTTCACGCACTTGTGGATGCTTACGAACGAGTGAACGCAGATGACTTTCCAGTTCGGAACGGTCGACCTTGCATTACACATTGCAACTTCATGAGTGCAGATGCAATCGATCGAATGGCGAAAATTGGCATTGTCGCAGACCTGCAGCCAGCGTGGTTACTCCTCGATGGAGCTACACTGCAAAAACAGTTTGGCGACAAAAGAACAGAATACTTCCAGCCGTACCAGACTCTCTTTCAGAAGAACGTCGTCGTCGGTGGTGGATCAGATCACATGCAGAAAATCGGAGGTCTGCGATCAGTGAATCCGTACAATCCTTTTCTGGGCATGTGGATCACTCTCACACGGCAAGCACGTTGGACGGACCAACCTCTTCATCCCCAGCAGCGAATCAATCGCGAACAAGCGATTCGCCTTTACACCATCAACAATGCCTATCTCACTTTCGAGGAGAAGGAAAAAGGCTCCCTCGAATCTGGGAAGCTCGCAGACTTCGTTATCCTCAAGCAGGATATTCTTGAGTGTCCCATAGAAGAGATCAAAGATATTGAAGTCAAAGAGACGTGGCTCGGCGGGAAGCGGGTTTATTAACCTCATCAGCCCCAAGCCACTTTAAGGCCGTTCAGCAGAGTGGATCTTGAATCAAAAAAAAACCGTCAGGGAATTCCCTGACGGTTTATTGTTTGAGCTTGCTCAAGAAGCGTCGGTCCCTCGATGGGAAGTTACTTCCAGCCTTCTCTTTCTGGATCGTCGCAGCTGAGTTCGCATTGGTTGCCATCGCATTCATCGCGAATGTCCTGGAAAGTCGAACCGTAGGTCTTGGACTTTACTTGACCATAACCTTTTTCAGCTGAGAACCCGGTGAAGAAGTAGCTTTGGTTGATCGACCCGATGGCATCGGCAACATCGTTGAGCTCTGCAACCAGTGCGCTTTGAATTTCTGCAAGACCGACAATCATTCCGATGACGAGGATCGTCGCAACGAGCACAAGTTCTGCCGAGACAATGAAACCGCATTCATCCGACATGAGAGATTGAAATAGTGTTGGCATGACTGACTTTCTTTCCTGGAACCTAATTTAATGGATACTCATTGCCAGACCGCCCAACGTTTCATTTGTGGAGGCGGCGAGAGCCTGGGTTTCAACGAGTTCTTGAAAACATCTTGACGACACTTTGGATTTGCAGACCTCGTGCCAGTCGCTGTGTTCGAAGCTCGTGATTCCACGTAACATTAAGCGTGGTTCCGCTTTAAAGAATTTTGTCCACGATCAGCATACTCACGTGAACAGTCTTCGCGCCAAGAAGTCCAAGCGCAGCGGTTGACCAAAACGTCAAGAAGATGAAACATCTCGACATCCAATCGGCGTTGGATGGAGATTCACAATGACGTACAGAAAAGTCCCAGCCCGATGGGCTCTCGACCACCGGACCGGAAAGAAAGTCTGTTGCTAAAAGTGCACATCGTATGCCGGGTTTCGTCAACAAAGAACTCTTCGACGGAGCTATTAAGCCGCAACATCCTTCTCATTCTAACCTTACGGTACTTGTTCCGTTTGTGACTGATTGTTGCGATTCAGCATCGCTGAGGATGTGTGTTCAGTCTTCTTATCAACATGTCCTCGCAACCTGTACAATTCGTATGCAGAGCTCAAGCACGCAGCTGACAACAGAGCCGAGAGGGCTCAGATGAGTTGCTCTTTGTTGAAGGAATCAGTCGACCCCAGGTTCGTGCGACTTCTCCGACGGAATTTCGACAGTTTTGAGCACAATCCGAGTGACCTCTGGGCGGCAGTGGTAGCGGAATGGATGGCGGCCGGAAAGGCCACGGGAGATGTGCAGGAGGGTAGGAGCTTCCCAGAAGATTCCCGAAGCGTATTGAGTCCCGAAACGGCTGGGGGAGTAAACTGGCCCGATAAGCGGCAGTTGTACCTGCCCGCCATGATTGTGCCCCGAGAGCATTAGGTCGACGTGCGAATCTCGGGCAGATTGAAGGTTGTCGGGAGTGTGGCACAGAAGAAGTCGAAAGTGTGCGATCTTGGAAAACTCTGGAGCCGTCCCCATCCAAGGTGTTTCGTCTCCTCCGATCTGAAGGATGGCATGGTTAATTTCGAGTTCCACGGTCTCGGATGCAACATTCACCCATCCAATCTTCGAAACCGCTTCGCGAATGACATCGGGATCTTGATACCAGTCGTGATTTCCGAGGATGAAGAAGCTGCCATACTTCCCACTCAATTTTCCCAGAGTCTCCGGAATCCAATCGATGCATTTCATCCTGTCAATCAAATCGCCAGTAAAGCAAACAATGTCCACCGGTTCCTGAGCCAGAAGGTCGCTCACCTGTTTAAAGAACGATTCGCTCAGCGTCCCCATGAAGTGCCAGTCGGAAATATGCAAAATCGAAAGCCCGTCCAATTCTGCGGGCAATGATTCAAGCTGAAATGTCTTCTGGTTGAACTCGACTTCAAATTGCTCGTTCATTGGCAACATTGCCAATCGGTAGTACTTGCCCGGCTCAACAGGCTTTGCTCCCAGCTTCTTTGTAATATCAATCGTTTCAGATTGTTTGTCGATGAGTTGCTCCGGAGCTCGTTGCAGGATGTTTCGGATGGTTACGAAAACCAGCTGCATTCCACCCAATAAACAGGCACCAACAAAACACCACCAGAATGGCGTCAACTTCGCCCAGCTTCCGCCGAGCAACAGCTTTGGCCCGGTAAGACCCAAACCGACAATCAACAGCAACGGCACCAGTATAATCATGACATCATGAACGCGACGAAGACGGTGCAGTGTTCCGCAGGTCAACGGCAGCGCATGTGTTCGATTCACATAGGCAACCCACAATGTCGTGTTACCAGCGATCAACCAGAGAAGAGCAAAAAGATTGAGCCAGTCCAAGAAGTTTCCGTTTCTTTAAATTACGGTCTGTTAAAGCCGTTTTGAAAATGATGTACGTGTTCTGCTTCAAAAAGCACTCTCAACAGGCACCGGAAACTCACATGTCTTCTAGAGCCGTTTGTCCTACCGCGTGTTCAGAAGGACACGTTTCATCATTCGAATTGCAGTCCCCACCAAAAAGGACGGGATCACCAATTCGAATAATGCGATATAGACTGTCCTGGATAGAGTTTTCAAACGGAACGATACGAGAAAAGACAAGCCAATAGCAATCCACCCAAACACATTCGTGTTTTAGTGCCCGTGAAGATCACTTTCGCGACCGCAATGGTTGCTTACAACCAGACAGAACGTGATTTCGATTTCGAAAGATGGTTGAACTCATGAGTCATTGCCGGATGGCTCACTTTGGGGTTCAAACTCTTGTAAGAAGTCTTGGTCAACCCGACCTTCCCTGATTCGACTTTTGGCCCAGTCGACTGCAGTCCAGCCGTCTGAATCTTGAAGAGTTGTCACCGCTCCAGAGTCGATGAGCAGCTGTACTCCGGAGTAGTATGTTGATTCCGAGTGCAAGCTGCGAAGCAGTGCGAGGAGTGGCGTTGTCCGACTCTCTGGCTCCTGAAAATTGACGTCTGCCCCCTCTTCAATCAACAATTGCATCACGTCCAGCTGTCCGCCCGATGCAGCGAGAATCAAGGCTGTCCGTCCGTATTCATCGGTTGCATCCACTCCGACGCCTTGTGCGAGAAACTCCTTCACAAGGTCGATCCGCCCCCACCGGGCAGATTCGGTGAAACCGGTGAAACGACGCTCAGGCGATTTAATGAGATTGTGGAGGTAGTGGTCGATCGCCTTTTCATTGTGGATTCTGGAGCTCTCCTTGGATGATTCCTCTTCCACCTGAGGAGAACACCCAAGCATCACGACCAAAGCCATCAAGTAGATGCAAGCAGAGGCTGCAGGAATTGAATTCGTCCGAGAAGAATATTGGCAAGTTTGGTCCACACGTACATCTTACGATATCGGTCCGTTGATTCAAAGATCGAGAAAACAATCAAACTGATTGACCCGCTTTGAAAGGCAACAAAAAGAATGTCAATCGTGATCATGCCCGTGATGATCATGATCGTGGTCATGACTGTGCGAATCATGATCATGGCTATGAGAATCGTGGCGGTGATCGTGATCGTGTGATGACTGGTCTTTTTGTGATGCGGCGAGCGGTGACTCAGGTCGTTTCTCTGGTTGCTGTTGCTCGAATGCAGTGAGGGCAGCTCGGTAGATTTCTCGAATCGGTCGAGAATGTTCTTTGGCGAGTTGGCTGCACGCTTCGAATTCTGGAGAGAAACTTGTTTCGCCGGAGCGGTTCCAGGCGACTTTTCCAAGGATCGATCCGAAGCTTGTCAGTACACTGTGTTGTTGACGATGTAACGTGGACCGCCACAAATTTTGCCTGCGAATTCCCAGGGTTCCAGTTTCGTTGAAGATGATCGCTTCAAGTTGTTCACGATCTTGCGGAGAGCAGATTACGCTCAGGATGACTCCGGGACGATTCTTTTTCATTTGCACCGGGATCGTATAGACATCTTTTGCCCCGGCGATCAGGAGTTGTTCTTTTGTATGGCCGATCACTTCTCCACTGATGTCGTCGAGATTTGTTTCCAGCAGGCAAACTTCATCCATGCCCGTGGCGATAGCCACTTCGCCCACGAACAGACGTAATAAATTGGCACGCGAAGCGAACTCCATTGTCCCTGCGCCGTAGCCAATTTCGTTGATGGTCATAGCGGGCATGGGGCCAAAACGATCGACAATAGTTTTGACGATCGCTGCTCCGGTCGGCGTTGTCAGTTCTGCATCGATTGGAACATCGACAAGAGGAATCCCTTTGAGGAGTTCAGCTGTTCCCGGTGTCGGCACAGAGCAGATTCCATGGTCGATGCGAACTTGCCCGCGTCCGGTCGGGATGGGGCTGCAATGAACCTGTTCGCAACCGAGTAAATCGAATCCAACAGCGGCTCCCACGATATCGACGATCGAGTCGATTGCACCGACTTCGTGGAAGTGAATTTTTTCAACGTCGGTCCCGTGAACCCTTGCTTCTGCTTGGGCGACTGCAAGGAAGATGTCTTGCGCCAGTGACCGCTGCGAGTTCGAAAGTGAGGTCGCATTTTCTAGCAGCTTAACGATGTCACTGTAGTGCCGATGTGCGTGCTGTTCCGGATGTTTGACGACAATATGCGTCGCCCGGAAGCAACTCTTCATCACTTCGTTGACTTCAAGTTCGACTCCGGGAAGGTCGAGCGAGTGAATCGCTTGTTCGATAGCTGATCGCTCTACTCCTGCGTCCAGGAGTGCTCCGAGTGTCATGTCTCCGCTGATCCCAGTGGAGCATTCAAGATAGGCGACTTTCATGAACGAAATTCCTCTTGTGCGAACAGATGTTTCCGGAGACTTCAGGTCTCCGGCTAGAGCAGTTTGCTCTACCGTGTGCCCGTGAAGAACGCATTTCTCCAGTAAAAATGCTGTTCGCCACGAGGCAGATCCTGCAAACCAATTCGAAAGATGCTGTAGACCAAACCTGGTGTTGGTTTTACATACTGCCTTGTGCTGAGCAGTCTGTGAAGTCTCGAAAGTGCCCTTCAGGGGGATGACAAGCTTTGAATAGAGTAGTTTGCTTTACCATGTGCCCGTGTCGAACGTGTATCACTTGTGGAATTGCTGTTCGCCACGAGGCAGAACCTGCAAACCAATTACTTCTCGGTTTCGTCGAAGAGCAGGGACTCGGACATTCGCTGAATTTGGCCGTTCTGATCTAAGCATGCCAGGACTGTTCGACCGGTCGCGATCAGTGTCTCATCCCGATGAATTTCGTACTCGTGTTCAAGCTTCGCGCCAGTCAGCTTGGAGACGCGAACGCGGATGCGCAGCAAGTCGTCATAGTGGGACGGCCTTTTATAATTGCATTCTGCTTTAACGATCACCAGAAAGAAACCACGTTCTTCGAGCTCTCGATAGTTCCCACCTCGTTCGCGGAACAGCTCGGTCCGGGCGACTTCGAAGTAGGCGAGGTAATTCATGTGGTGCAGAACACCCATCGCGTCCGTTTCGCAATATCGGACACGAATCTCCATTTCGAACCAGTCCGAAGACATGGCAGGATCCCCTCTTACGACATTCCCACTCGCTACGGGAGAATGAAATTATCCCTTGAACGGGCCTTGCTGACGGGCAAGAGCGAGAATTCCTTCGGTTGAGTCGGGCGTTTCGGTAGCAGATCCCCCCGAAGCTTCGGCTGGCGGAGCTTCGACAGTGGCTTCTTCGACAGCGACCTCTTCGGCTGGAGCCTCGACTGCTTCAGCCGGAGTGTCTTCAGCTTGCTCGCTTGCGTCCTTTGCTGCTCCCTGTTGACGAGCGAGCTCCAAAGGAGAAAGTTTCTTCCCAGCTGCTGGAGTCGCAGCGGGCGCCTCTTGCTTCCCGGCAGCCCCTTGCTGTCGTGCCATCTCAAGTGGAGAGAGTTTCTTTTCGCCGCCAGCAGCAGGTGCTGCACCGGCAGCTCCCTGTTGACGCGCCATTTCAAGTGGGGAGAGTTTTTTCTCGCCAGCACCAGCGGCTCCCTGCTTGCGGGCCATCTCGAGAGGGCTTGCTCCACCGCCAGCTTTGGGGGCGGCGGCCGGCTTGGCAGGTGCTTTCTTTTCCGCTTTTGCTTCTTTTTTCTTCGGCAAAGGAGCGTCGACCTTGATCAGGCAAGAAGGATCGATGTCGTACCAGCTAATGTCGACAGGTCCATCGAACTCCACCAGTGCGCGGCAATTCATGTTCACCGTCTTGACTCGACCGGTCAGACCGACAAAACGACGTAACTCGGGAATGCTCTCATTCACGATGACGTATTGATCTGTCCACTCTTTTTTCAAAACTTCAGCATCGGCGATCAACATGGGATGACGCTCACATTTCATCAAAAAACGAATTGATCCTGCCCAAGGAGTACGGGCAATTTAGATCTCCTTCCCGCCGAGGTCAACAATTTTCTGAGCCAGTTTGGGCTTCAGTCGTTGGAGATCCTCTACGAGACCATTGCAAGCCCGCAATTCTCGACAACATCAAGCTAGAATTCAAGTTCAGTCAATCGGTTTCCTCGGAAACAGAATCGATCTTCTCAGCGGAACTGACCTTGGGGGTGTCCGCAGAAATTTCTGGCTGAACAATCTGAACCGGTTGAAACGGACTCAATCGCTCTGCCCCTTCGGTGACAACGAGCATTCCGGGGGTCAGCTCTCCCTCTTTGGCCTCGATGGAGTCCTGATACGATCCAAGTTCTTCAATCATGACGAGTTTTGCAGTCCCTGCATCTGGCTTCTCTCCCGGTAAGACCGAAACGACTCTCGAACCGTTTTCAGACCGGATGACTGAGTTTTTGGGAACCAGAAGAGCCGTTCGTGGAACTCCCCGAAAAGTGACGCGTGCATACATCCCTTCCGAGAGGGCAGACTGTTTGCGTCCATTGTAATCCAAAATTTCGTTCTTAACGACCACTTTCACGGGAAAAGTACGCGATCCTCCCTCCCATTGGCTGCGAGGAATCAAAGACTCGACAGTCCCTTTCCAATAACGTTTTCCAGGGGAATGAATTTCGACATCGACTTCCGTGCCGGGGCGGACATTTTCGATTTCCAACTGATCAACATTCGCGATGATGTACACTTCGTCGAGCATGTCGGCGATGGTGACAACCGGATCTCCCTTTCCCAGCCATTGACCTGCCTGGGTATGTTCCGAAACGATGACTCCTTTGAAAGGAGCCCGCGTTGTTCGCTTGGCCTTCTCCGCTTCAAGGTATTCGACCTGTTCAACCTGAGCCTGGTAGCGCGCTTTCGCCTGATTAATTTGTTCCTGGCGCGGCCCTTTTTGGATCAGCTTGGCTGAAGCGATTGCTGATTCATAAAGTTTCTGGGTTGTTTCTGCCTGTTCGACAGCACTGTCCAGGTCATCCTGGTTCACCGCGTTGTTTCTCGCGAGTTCCTGTTGACGCCTCAATCGGATGGCTGATGCGTCCATTGCAGATTTCGCAGCAGCAACATCCGCAGCCGCCTTCTCGATTTCTTCCTGCCGTGAGCCATTTTCGAGCTCCTGCCATTCCTGTTTTCGCATTTCGAGGACTTGCTTGGCCTCTGCGATGCCCAGGTCAGTCGTCACGATATTGAGAACGGAGAGTTCTTGATCCTCGTCGACGAGGTTTCCTTCACGAACAAGAAATCTGTTGACCTTTCCGTCGGCCCCCGAGGCAACCACGCTGGTCCGTTTTGCTACGACTGTTCCGACCACGATCGTTTCAGGGATAACCTCCCCTTTCTCGACCGTTGCGACATAGACTCTGGAGGGTGGACGTCCGCCCGCTCCTGGCCCCCCGGCGGCCGGCTTCTCAGCGCAGCCAGCCCCAAGCAGCGGCAAGAGCCCCAAGGCTGGGATGATTGCGTACCGGTAAAATGAAAAGGTGTTACGGGATGTCATGCTTCGCCGTTCTCGTTTTGCTCTGACTTCGCTTCATGCTCCGCTGGAGCAGCGTGTCCTTGCGATGTTTTGACGCGAACTGGGGAAATCGCTCGACGCAACGTGGTTCGTAGTTCGTCTAGCGAAGCCTCTTTGCCTGTGAAATATTTGAATTGTGCGGCAGCCTGTCGCACGAACATTTCAATTCCGCTCACCGGATAGCACAACCGCTCTTTCGCTGATTTTAGCAGGAGGGTGTTCTCCGGATTGTAGATTGTATCAAAGACCACCATATCCTCGCGAAGCCAGTGCGGCTCGAATGGTGTTTCATTCATCTCCGGAAACATGCCAACGGGAGTGCAGTTGACCAAAACATCCGCACCAACCGCTCCACGGTTGCCCCAAGTCACATGTTGGCAGTTCAAGCTTTTCGCAAGTTGTGAGCCACGGGTTTTGGACCGGTTTGAAACGGTGACGACAGCATTCTCCTTGGCCGCCCCCATTCCAATCGCCTGAGCCACTCCACCTGCTCCCAAAATGAGAACCCGTTGACCATTCAAGCTGGGTTCTTTCTTCGCAGCCAATCCGAGTTTGATCGAATCTAGCGCGGCATCGTAGTCGGTGTTTTTTGCATGCCAATTGCCTGATTTACTTTTGACGAGCGTGTTCGCTGCCCCAATCTTCCGGGTGCTTTCGTCTGCTTTGTCTGCAAATTTTAAAGCCGATTGTTTATGCGGAATCGTGACGCTGTAGCCATGAACTTTGAGAAATTCGTAGGCTTTCAACGTTTCTGAAAACTCTTCAGCTCCCACTCGCATGGGTAAATACACGGCGTTCATCTTGTTTTTCGCAAACGCGACATTAAACAGAATGGGACTCCAGCTATGCCCGACAGGATCTCCCAAGACGCCAAAGACGGCGGTTTCATCATTGATCTGATCGTACCGGTACAGCCTTTTCATTTCTTCAAATGAAAACTGTCCGGGAGCCATCACCCGTTCCTTGCTGAACGTCGCATACGAGAACGGAGCTCCATACTTTCCGCATAGAATCCGGCTTACGACTCCGTATTCTCCCATGCAAAATCCGACCGTTGGAACTTTCGCCTTCGCGACCAGTTCCAGCATGCGAATGTTGTCGATTGGCGAATCTGCCATGGTTACGATTTTGACGATATCGGGATCGCACTCGCACAGCTGCTCGTGGATTTCTTCCAGGTTGTCAGGCGTTTTTTCAAAGTCGTGATAGCTCACAATTCGTTGAGTTTTACCGTAACGCGGAATCGACTTGGCGATATCCGCTTCGAGGTCGACATACTCCACCCCGGACATGATCGCTTCACGCAGAATCGTCAGGCGTTTCTCTTCAGAGTCGCTAAAACGTCCACCATCGGCAGGTCGGCGGCAGGTGACGATCACTGGCGTAGGACGATTTTTGATCAACCGATCCAGGCGAAGCCCACGGGGGATCCAGTCCACACGAAGCTCCACCAGCTCAGCCCCCCTCTCGGCAAGGCTTTCGTGTTCAGCAATCATCATTTTATGTCGGGTGCGGCCCAATGTGACGCAAATCATTTCGCCATTTCCTTTTCTGGCAAGGCGAGGTCGTTGAAAATCCTCTGAGTCTCTTCGCAATTATGGCGAATCGCTCGCTGTAGAAACAGTCACTTGAAGCAACGAATCATGTCGAGGATCGCTGGAAATATGAACATTAACGAATCTCTTGCCGGGCCTGCATTCCCCGGTTTGTGATTTCCCATTGTTGCTGAAAGGGGCTTGAAAAGAACACGGATGCAACGGATCAACCGGATTTGCACGAATCGGGCGGCTGAAGTCCGCTTTGACCCGACCATCCCCAGAGAACGTAGGGAAAGTCTTGGATATTTTGAAGAGCGAAGCGAGGACAGCCCCCACTTGCCGGGGCCTGAGAACCGGCAAATTTTGACTAGAGGCTGCTCAACTGGTCCCCTTCTCAAGATTCGGGTTCGCGCAGAGGTGAAATTCGTGTAATTCTACAGCTCAAGTACCGAAATATTCATATTGGGTACTTCCCCACCCCCACATCGATCGTGAAATCGTTCAGGACGGACCAGGTTCACGTGACCCTTCCCTATCGCTTTCCATCCAAACCGCAGGAGGCGGAGATGCCAAGAAAGCAAACACTTTCGCTGATAATATTTCTAGGAATTGCCCTCAGTTTGGCCGGTTGCCAAACCATGAGCTCACTCCCTTTTGTCCCTCAGAGCGCGGGTTTGCCCGCACAAAGTGAGTAGGCAAGATGCGGACATCCAAGAAAAGACTCTTGTTGATTGTTGTGGCAACGCTTTGCAGTGTCTCAACGGGCTGCACGCTGGACAGAACGTCGTTCCAGATGAATAGCAATTCTCCGATGCCATTTTTCGGGTTCGACTTCCGCCTGCCTCGCAAGACATCACAAGTTGAGACTTTGAGCCACGAAGAACAATTGGCAACAAACTGGGATAACCAGGAAGCCGTTCGCCCGGTGAGTCACAAAAAGTCATCGACGCCGACTCAACCTGCAACACAACGTCTCCAACTCCCAAAAATCTCGACTCTTCTCGAATCGGGACAGGAAGAAGAACTTTCTTTCACCGGCCCGAAAGCTCCTTTCACCCGTTAGCGAATCTTTCGAGTTGCTCTTCAGCGTCAATTTCGCATCCGGTGAATCACCGGTCGAGGTCAACGACCACCCAAGATGCAGTGATATGACTGCAGGCCAATCGTGAGTTTGCTCTCGACCAACGCCGAAGATTTCTTGAAGTCTGCACTACTCTATTGAATCGTCTTCGTATGCAGGCTCAGCAACTCCGTCGCCGGAAATTTGGTATGGCAACCACAGGATCGAGACTTCGTCAACGGCGATGTCGCTCTTTCTTGGTTTCACTTCGTACGGTTGAATTTCCAACTGACCTTCCGAGTAGTCCGTAGTGATTTTTTCGACTTCTTCGTTGAGCTTCTTTTCGAGATCCTGAATATCCTGCTCGACCTCCTCAACCTCGGCTTTGGCCCGTTTAATATCGCTCCTCTGATTGGCTGCGCGCGATGCAGACCGCATACTGGTTCCAGCCCGCGAGACGTTTGTGGCACTGAGTGTCTTGCGGCCGAACAATGCCCCTAAAATCGATGTCCCTATCGAAACCGCAGCGGACATCGTCGCTGAACTCGCCTGCTGTTCTTCTTTTTCAACTTTCACTTCAGCACGACGGAGGCGATCGCTGAGGGTTTTGAATTTCGATTCGTACTTCTTTCGCAGCTTGGAAATTTCTAAATCTCGTTTTTCACGAGCAGCTTGCCCAATGCGAGCGGCAAAATCTCCTGGACGTTCATCGGGGCGAGAATACTCTTTCAGTTCAGAACAGTAGCTGAGCTCCATCCGTTGCTCTCGATACAGAAAACTTTTGTAGGAGGCCTTCCAGCTTCGCCACGAAGTTTTCCGAGAGCAGTTCCCCGGGAGTTCCGAGTACCCGGCTTGATCAACAGGTTCCGCCTCAATTTCGAAATCCGAAACATTGATGAGTTGCGATTCGCTCCAGGGGTCTCGTTCTAAGTCGTCGGAGGATCTTAGGTTCAGCAAGCTGGCACAGTCTTTCCAGTTGTCGACATCAGATTTGGAATCGACAAAGTGTAGAGCTCCGACTCCTAAAAGTGCTGGGCGATAGAGGATTTTCGCATCGAGTGAAACATTCCGAGAAACAGCCACAAATTTCTGTTTCGCTTCCGGTGGAAGAATCGGTGGAGGTGAACCAATTCGCCCCGGTTGTTTGAGTGTCTCCTGTTCTTGAGAGCTCAACGTGGGAGTCGCGACGGGAGCAACAGGCGTTGCAGCAACCTTCGCAGCTTTAAATGGAGCCATCACTTTCGCGATCTGAGCGCGCGTCATCGGTCCGCTCAGATACGACAACGCCCAGCGAGTGTGAAAGAGCACCGGTTGGTCCTCATGAACATTATTCATCATGAAGACTCGGCTCCCCACGCCCGAGAGAATCCTTTCGATTTTCTTTCTGTCGAAATTCACGCCCGCATTCGCCGAGGCACCTTGCAATCCATCAAGGACTCGCAGTTGGTCCCGCTCTGTTTGAAGACGTCCCAGAAACCATGTCCCCGCATTTGAAAGGGCTTTGTAGTCCAGATCAACCGGATTCTGAGTTGAGAGAACAAGCCCGACCCCATACGCCCGCGCCTGCTTGAGCAATGTCAGCAGTGGAATTTTTGAAGGTGGATTGGCTGTCGGCGGGAGATAACCAAAGACTTCATCCATATAGAGAAGGGCTCGAAGACTTGAGGTTCCGGTCTGAGTGCGCATCCACGAGACAACTTCGTTAAGCAATAACGTGACAAAGAACATCCGCTCTTGGTCGTTCAAGTGAGCAATCGACAACACCGCCATGCGCGGTTTTCCTTCATCGGTGTACAACAACCGTTGAATGTTCAGTGGTTCACCCTGCATCCAGGTCGAGAACGCAGGTGACGCTAAAATGTTGTTGACGGTCATCGCCAGCTCAAGCCGATCTTTGGCAGGAAAGATCGAATCCAGATCCATGATGCCGATCTTCTTGAATGGCGGAGTCTGGATCTCTCGAATCAACGAGTGCATGTCGAGATCTCGCCCTTCGCGCCATGCCTTATCAAGAATGTTCGAAAGCAGGATATGTTCTCGACTTCTCAGTGGATCAGCATCAATCCCCAGAAGCGTCAACAACCCGGAAACAGCTGTCGAAACTTTCTCGCGCATGGCATCCGAGTTATTCACCACCTGTTCGGGCGGAGCCGCCAGCGACTTCAAAATCGTCAACGGTAAACCGGCATCGCTTCCGGGTGTGTAGATGACAACTTCAGCGGCCTGCTTGAGCTTCTTCAGTCTCTCCGGGCTTTGCTCCCATTGTGCCAAACCCTCTTTCCAGAGCTTGGCTCGGTCAGCAGCATACTGCTCAACAGTCATCCCTTTTCTGTTCGCTTCGCCCTGCTCGACCCAAGGCTGAAAATCCTCGGGGCTGAGATTGGGGAAATTGAGCAGCAAGTTTCCCATGTCTCCTTTAGGATCAATAATGAGTGACGGGATCCCATCAATGGCTGCCTCTTCGAGAAGAGAAATTCCCAGTCCGGTTTTCCCGCTGCCTGTCATTCCGACGATGACCGCGTGGGTCGTCAGATCTTTGGCGTCGTACATGACGTAGTCCGGACGAATCTCGGATGTTTCAATGTCGTACTCGCGTCCCAGGTAGAATGCGCCGAGCTTCTCGTAATTGAACATCGTTTCCCTCACAACTTTTTCAAGCGGCAGCAATAGTGGTTCATGCAAGCTGAGTGATACTCAATGACGTCCGATTGTAGTTCAACGAGCCTGCAGGTCACCTCAAGGCATGTGTCGACTTAGATTTCACCGGACGCAAGATCGAGTGAAATTTGACATCTTCGATCGTAAAAAGAAGATCAAGAACGGGGGCATCTCACAATCCGAATTCTACGACCGAACTGCGAAACCGTAGCGGACAACACGCCTCTTCGACAAGACTGTACGAAGGCAGATTGCTTCATGCATTCGACATAAACGGCATCGTTGGCAATGTTCGAGCCCTACGGTCCGCACTTTCGGTCCACGATGCCTGAATGCTTGCGAACCGAGTGCAACTTCTACAAATCCTTGCGAACCTGTAGCCAGTTCACTCGATAGACATTCACAGTAGGAAACGGAATCGACCAGGGAATGACGTGAGTTGGTCACTAGAGCAGTTCCAAAACTTGTTTTTTATGCTCTGTCCTGTGGCGAGCAGTTTGTGAGTCGTGAAAGCGATCTCCACAAACAAGAGAAGCATTGGAAGTGCTCTAACGTCGGTAGGAGTCACGTGTCTTTGCGTCCTGATGCGTGCAAAGACAATCCCCCACACTCTCGGATGTCAACGTTACAACTTGTCTCTCAGAAACAAACTGTGAGGCAGGGGAGACTGAATCCGCGGGCACAGAAAGCTTCACTGGAGAGTTACTGTTGAGTCGTTCCCATCTGGCTGTAAGACACTTACTCCGTCAACTTGAACTCAAAAGGGAAAAAGGAATGAGCTCTCAAATCATTCCCAATTGGTTCTCCCAGTTCATTGACGCCATCTCTGAACGGTTTGAACCATTCAGCGGAGTCGCACGTGTCGGTTATGAATGCGCTTTTTCTGAAGGAGGCTGGGAAATTTCAATCTTCCTTGGTGAGACGGAACTGGTAGGAGGGGCTGATGATGGCCGCATGCTTCCAGTCAACTTCCGCTTCGACCTCACAGGAGTCGTCCAGCAATTTGATCAACTGGACGGGATGCACTGGAATGCGTTTCCCAACAGTCCGGTCGAAACAGAGCAACCGAGCGACCTCTCGTTTGTAACAATCACCGGGACGATTCAAGGAGAGAAAGTCCTCATTCAACTCCATGCAACTCCTCCAAATCCTGTCGGCCCGGGCATTCGACAACACTCCGATGGACGTTTGGAACTTGTCTAGAGCATCTTTCGAATTGGTTTGCAGGTTCTGCCTCGTGGCGAACAGTATTTTTACTAGAGAAATGCGTTCTTCACGGGCACACGGTAGAGCAAACTGCTCTAAAGAAAATCCAGGTTTGATCTTAGTGTTCTGCCTCGTGGCGAACTGGACTGGAAGTCAGGAAAGTGACTTTCAGGGTACGGCAAGCATTGAAGTTGCTCGAATTCCGTCACTTCAGTTCATCACCTGAGCCCGTTGACTGGGCACATTGCCTGAGCAAATCGCCCGGGCACATCGATTGATCGCAATACAGCCCTTTGTCTGGGGTGCTTCGGAACAGGCTCGCAGCAGGCACGCTGCGAGCCTGTTTTCGTTTTGGCATCTGGATGATCTCTGCTGAAATGAAGGTTCCTCTCAATCTTCAAAAACGATCCCAAGCGTTCGGTATTCGCTTACAGCTTCTTGTCGAGGAATCGGGTTTCGAATCCGTCGGGATCGCCATAGCCGACTCGCAAATAAAGCTGCTCAGCTTGAGGATTGGCTTTGCGAACTTCAAGAGTGACTTTGCAACAGCCAAGCGACTTAGCGTGAGTTTCGACCGCCTCGAGAAGCATCGTTCCGATTCCCTGACCGCGATAGGCAGGCAATACGGCGAGATCGTGAATATTCACGAGCGGCTTGGCTGCAAATGTTGTAAAGCCCTGAAAGCAGATTGCAGCACCAACCGGAACATCACCGTCCCAGGCGAACATAGTAAATGCACCGGGGGTTGCTTTCATCCCAGGGACAATTTGCGAAGAAATCTCTTCCGGAAGAATTCGTTCTCCGCCATGTGGTTCGATCGCATATGAATTGATGATCTCGACAATCGCCTGAGCGTGTGCGGGATCATCAAAGTTCGCGATTGAAGTTGTTATTTGAGGCATTAGATTCTCTTTGTGCTCTGTCGAGCTTTGAACGTCTCGCTGCAAACTGTGAATGCCGTCCGTGATCACGACGCAATTATTGTCTCAGCCCACAAGTTGTTGGTGAGGCGGACAGGTAAGTCGCACAGATTGCTGCTGGGGAGATTTGAGTTGCGAAGGTGACGTCGGTATCGTCTATCGAGTGCAAATCCAATATTGCTCTTCACGGTAGCGCAAACTGCTCTAACACCTTGGACACCTCATTCGTGAATAATAACAATTCCAGTCGGGCGAGAAGACTCTTTCAGCACCGGCACTTGCGAACTTTCGTGGTGAAAATTTTCATCGCGCTCATCGTGATTCCACAGAATGGTTGCCAAAGTCGCTCCCCGGAGAAGGAAGTTGCTTCTCAAGGGAAGGACGTTGCAACGTGGGATGATCTCGTGAAAGCAGTTCAGTCAGAAGAGAGCACCGAACTTCGCTTCACACATGAAGCTGTGAGCAGCGAGCAATTTCAGGAACTTCCCTCACTCGGAGAGAAACTGACAGTCTTGGAAGTCGATCAGGATCAGCTCGACAACAGCGACCTTTCGCGAGTCCTGCAGGGACTTCCCAAGTTGCAGCAACTCGTTTTGCACGGAGATGTCGACAACGAGCAACTACAAGTAATTGCAGAAAACGCGAAAGCTGTGACGGTTCTGAATCTTCCGAATGCAAGTGTTGATGATTCCGGACTCAGCGTACTGGCAGCTATCGAGAAACTGAAACTTCTGCGTTTACACTCGCCGAATGTCAGTGATGCTGGCCTCGAAGAAATTGCGAAGTCTCCCGGCTTAAAGTTTCTACACCTTATCAACGTTCCGATCACAGATGACGGGTTGAAGACAATCGCCACGATGGAGTCGTTAGAGTCGTTCTATCTTGATGGGAGTGCCTGCACCGAAGAAGGACTTTCAGAACTCGTTCGCAAACGGCCGGGGCTTCACTTTCATTGGAACCAGTTGCATCTCGACGACGACCCCAACAAGCACCCGCACTGAGAAGACCAGAGCATCTTTCGAATTGGTTTGCAGGTTCTGCCTCGTGGCAAGCAGCCTACGAAGTTGCAAGCGTAATCTTCACAGGCCCAGAATGCGTGAAAAAGTTCTACCGTGTCATCACGGTTTTGGGTTCGAAGCTGATGCCGTCAGCTTCTGCTTTGAATGTGGCGGCGATTGATTGAATTACATAGCCACGAGCAGCGTCCGAATCGCGGGCACGTTCGACGATCGCATCGGCAAGCAGATGCGTAGCGAGCCCGGCAAACTGAGCGTGCTTGGCTTCGATGATACGAGTTTGTCGGTAAACAGCGGCAGCACGGGCAGCGGCTGTGTAGGCGTCTTCACTCAGGATGGTCAGGGCAGAAGTGAGATCAACTCCGCGGAGGGCTTTATCTAAATTCGAAAGCGTTGACTCAATCGCGGAGACACTTTCAGGGGTCGACCCCTTCCAGTCTTCGTAGCAACACTGCAAAGCACGAGCACGTTCAAGACCGATTTGAAGGAGCTCGTCGAGTGTGTAAAATTCAAGTCGGCGTGAAAGAGTTTGATATGTAAACATAGGTTGCTTGAGCGCCAGGATTCCTCAGTACTGTTCTAAATCATTTCTCAAAAACATCTTCGCAATCTGCCAGGTTGCGAGAGGTTCCTGAAATCTTAAAACCGATCTTCACAGTCACGAATACGTTCTCAGTGAAGTTGTTTTGTCAGAGATTTTATGAAACCTTGAAGCAGATCACAAAGTGAAAAGACCTGTTCCGAAAGTTGAGCATTCGAAACAGGTCTTTGAAGATGACTTCTGTTTGAAGTCCACAAACATCGCAAAGCAAAACTTCGAGACACAGGAAATTTGAGTGCCCTACCCCATCGACTTCATTTGAGCTCCGCTTTTGTCTCAGCCTGAATAGACTGCATCAATTGCCACCGTTGGCCATGGCGAGTCGTTCCAGGAAACCTTGCAATTGCTTCGAACGGGCGGGATGTTGCAGCTTTCGGACCGCTTTTGCTTCAATTTGTCGAACTCGTTCCCGGGTCACTTTGAAGATACGTCCAACTTCTTCGAGGGTGTAGGTGTACCCGTCTCCCAGACCGTAGCGAAGCTTGATGATCTCTCGTTCACGGTAAGTCAACGTTTTCAAAACCTGAGTGATCTGGTCCTTCAACATTTCCTGAGCCGCAACCGTGACTGGGCTATGGTTATTCGGGGCTTCAATGTAGTCGCTCAAAAACGCATCTTCCGTCTCACCGACGGGCTTGTCGAGACTCATGGGTGTTCGAGCCATGAGCAGGACTCGTTTCGCTTCCTCGGGAGTCACGTCGGAAGCTTTGGCGAGTTCTTCAACGGTTGGCTCCCGTCCCAGTTCCTGTACGAGCCGCTTACTGATGCGACGCAGCCGCGACATTGTTTCGATCATGTGAACAGGGATGCGAATCGTCCGTGCCTGATCCGAAATCGCCCGAGTAATGGCCTGACGAATCCACCAGGTGGCGTAAGTCGAAAATTTGTAGCCACGGCGGTATTCGTACTTGTCGACAGCCCGCATCAGGCCGGTGTTCCCCTCTTGGATTAAATCAAGGAAACTCATGCCGCGATTGCGATATCTCTTGGCGATTGAAACGACCAGTCGCAGGTTTCCTGCTGACAAGTCTCGCATCGCCTGATCATAGTCAGCGAAGCGGGCTTTGATCTCGTTGACTCGTTCAGTTAACGACTCTGGTGTCTCCAGAGTGAGTTGCATCAGATCATTAAGTTCCTGCAAGGAATTGGCACGTTGCTCTTTCCGGAGGCGATCTCCAGAAAGTTCGTTCACGTCTGCCTGCAATTTCATCATCCGAACAGCAATTTGCTCGAGCCGTTTGACGAGCGGTTGCAGTCGCTGTGTTCGCAGGCTGACCTCTTCCAGCAAGGTCGCAATTTTTCGTCGGCTTTGGTCGAGCCGGCTGAATTTTTCGTCCCGTTCGATTTGTGATTTCGTTTCGTCCTGGAACTCTTTGAAGAATTCCCTGTTCTGACTCATCAGCCGTTGAATCGTTTTCAGATTGTGAGGCAATCGCCCGAGTACCTGATCTTTCTGGGTGCATTCAGTCAGCGAAATTTTAATTGTCCGATCGAACGGCAATTCACCCGCCTGAACTTTCAGCAGAACATCGTAAGCCTCTTGAGTGACATAGTGGCATTCCAGCAGCGAACGACGAAATCGCTTGCGGGAAAATTCGATTTTCTTGGCAAGATCAATCTCTTCCGATCGCGTCAGTAACGGAATTTCACCCATTTGCGAAAGGTACATTCGCACGGGGTCATCGATTCTGCGGCCTCCGCCGGTCTCTTCGACCAGGCCGTTCATGTTGATCGTCTGTTTTTTCTTCGCAGCTTTCTTTTTAGGCGCAGCTTTCTTCGACTTCTTCTGTTGTGCCTTTGAAGCCTCGTTCTGGACGGCCGATTTCGGCGCAGGCTTCACCTTGGACTCATCGACGATCGACAAGCCGAGGTCTTCCAGCGACAGCAGCAGTGCATCAATTTTTTCCGGACTGATTTCATTATTGGGAAGGTAATCGTTGACCTGTGAAAAGGTCAGATACCCTTGCAGTTGGCCCAATTCTGTCAGTTTGCGAAGGCTCTCATCCAGTCGATACATCATTTTTTCTCCGTATTGTCATTGCAGCTTCTATATTTAGAAACTGCTTTTCTTTGTCGCACGTTTTCGGTGAAACTCAGCAGCCTGAAGCAGCAACTCATCTTCAGTTGCGACATCAGATCGGGTTTGCCCGTCCGTGGACTGTGAAAGCTGAATGCTCAGGTAGTCGCTGGAGTGACGTGCCTCCTCTTTCTGCAGGGCTTCAATCGATTGCCTCAACAGTTGGGGACACCCCTCTTCATCAACGCCGCTTTCACGTATCTTGTTTGCGAGACCTTTCGCGGATGCTTGCTCGTCTAACCAGACGACAAGGCTTTTCAAATCTTTGTCGGGCATGTGGTCGAGTAATCCGGACAGAGTGAACTCGCCGTTTGCCCACGCATCCTGCGTACACTTGCGCAGAATCCCCTTCAGGATGCGATTCCGCATGGGGGCTGCGGAAACTGCATCCTCAATAATCGGGATCGCTTCCGGGGCCGCCAGTACAATTTGTAGCAAGTCGCATTCCACTCGCTCTCTTGAAGAGAGTTGGCCACGAGTAATTCGCTGCACCTCTTCAGTGAATGAGCCTGTTGTGACCGCATGATTCTCCACATGAATCCGTTTCGGACCAGTCGAACGAACTTCTTTCAGCAACCCTCGCACAGTCTCTTCCGGAACCGATGTCCGATGTGCAAGATCTGCAATTAAGATCGATTCTCTTACCGAAGTTGACAACTTTGGAACCTGCGCGAGCACATTGAGCATTTCCGTCAACACGCGCTCACGACCATCAATTGTGTCTGTTCCATGCTTTCGCTTCGCCATTTGGAAGCGAAAATCCCACGCCTGCGGAGCGTTCTTTGACAATTCACGGAACGCATCAGCACCTTGTGATTCCAGAAAATCTGCCGGATCAAGTTTGTTCGGAGGTGTTAAAATCCGCAGGTCTACATCCTGAGCCAGGAACCGCTCGACCGATCGGGACGCTGCATCCTGACCGGCATCATCTCCATCGAAGCATAAAACGACTCGCCGAGCGAATCGCTTCAGCACTGTTACCTGTTCATCCGTTAGAGCAGTCCCCATCGTCACGACTGCATTCTGAATCCCGTGTTGATGCAGGGCGATGCAATCGGTGTAACCCTCTACAACGATCGCCTGATCCTGATTCCGTATTTCGTCGCGCGCCAGGTCGAGGGCATACAGCAACCGACTTTTGTTGAAGACAGGTGTCGCTGACCCATTTTTGTATTTCGAAGGACGTTCATCGCCCGGTAACAGGCGCCCACTAAATGAAACAGCTTGTCCCCGTTCGTTGTGGATCGGAAAAATGATCCGATGACCAAAAAAGTCGTAATATCCCCCGTTGTCTTTCTTTGCGATCAGACAAACATCTTCCAGAAGTTGCAGCGGATACTTGCCCTGTGACTGCTTAATCAACCAGTCCCAACCGGAAGGATGGTAACCGAGTCGAAACTTCCGCATGGTCTCTTCATCAATCCCGCGACCATGCAGATACTTACGTGCAGGCTCAGCCTCAGGAGAGTTGAGCAACGTTCGTTGAAACAAACTCTCTGCCCATTGCAGCACTTCAAACTGACGGGCGCGAGACGATTCCTGCTGTGGTGAGCGACCACTCACGAACTTGGGGATCTCGAGATTGGCCCGTCGAGCCAGAATTTCAACCGCTTCGGGAAACGTCACCGACTCCCGCTCAGTGACAAAGGTGAAGACATCCCCCCCTGTACTGCACGACCAGCAGCGAAACGTTTGACGTTCCGGATAGACTCGCATTGATGGGTTGTGATCATCGTGAAACGGACACAACCCGACATATTCCCGGCCGCCGGAACGAGGCTGTAAGGCGACCGATTCGCTGATCAAACCGACAATATCGGTGTGAGAGCGGACCTCTTCTTTGAAATCCAGACTAGATTGATTGTTGGACAGGTTTGGCACCGACGACTCAGGGGCTGCAAATATGTGGACGCATTGAGTGTTACAACCGTCTCAAACCGTGTAGTTGTTTCATTTTGTCGCCGGTTTGACAAGTAGACAGTCGTTCACACTTCTATCGAGTCACAAGAGCGGCGCACATGAGTCAACTCTACACGCCAATTCTCTTGAGTCAAATTTTGATTCGCCTGACCGTGCGAGAATAGAAGACCGCAACCCTTTACTCCGGAAAGACTTCAGAGTCCCTGCAGCCAGCCAGAACCTCCTCCCCGAACCCGACAACCCAACCCGCACACCTCCCGATATCCTCCAATAACACCCAACACAAAGCCTCCCCCCACACGAACTAGACACTTAGTAAATGTGAAATCGGGGCCGTTGCCAGAGACTGGTGGTCGTGCCGCAAGATGGGTTTCAATCAGTCTCTTTTTAAAATTGTTCGCAGCGGAGAGCGATACCGGCCGCCGTGATTGCTGCTGCCAATCACTGGCGCCAATGCCGGCCCCTTCCGCTTTGAGGCAGGTTTGCACTTGCGGACACTTCCATCAGTGGCGAGAGCACTAGCAATGGAAGTGACATCCTCAACCTTGACAGTTGAGGCGACCTGCCCGATTGTCCAAGTCCCACCTGCTCCAGAAGCAGGTTTTGCCCCGATCTTGCCGAGTGCAGTTAAGGTGTTTGCCTTCTCCACTCGTGAGAGTGACGTGATTGTTTCCCACGCCTTTAGGGGTGGGCCGCTTGGCAATCGTTTGTTGCGACTACGGAAGTCTTGTCATCGACAGGTAGCCGCTAATGGATTTCCAGTCTTGAACGCCAAAGTTCAGGTTCGATTTTTATTCACAACAATTTGCAACAGTGTATCCCAGGAACAGCGAAGAAACGAATCTTCAACCTCTAATGACACCTCCCTTGAAGCATAGAGCGACAACTGTGGTGTCAGATCAGTTTCAATGCTTGTCGTCTTGTGAAGTTCATTTTCATGACTTTGTAGTCTGTTCGCCCCCAGACAGAACGAAAAGGCCAATGTCGGATTTGCCATAGCCGTGAGCTGCCAAGCATTCTGTGCAGGACGTGGTAAATGTTCAAGGGGTGAACGCGAAGAAGCCCGAGAGGTGGCTCTCGGGCTTCTTGCGAAAAATCTCTAAGCTGGTGAAGAATTACTTCTTCGCCAGGCGTTCTTCTTTTTCTTTACGACGTCGTTCCACGATTTCCGTTTGGATATTTCGTGGGACTTGGCTGTAACGGGCGAATTCCATGCTGAAGCCCCCTTTTCCTTGCGTCATCGAGCGCAGTTCGTTGGCGTAGTCGAACATGTTTGCCAGCGGAACTTCCGCGACGATGTAACAGGTTCCTTCGCGAGTCGTGGCGGAGTTCACAACTCCACGTTTACTTGAAACGTGGCCTGTGACTGAACCTTGATACTCATCTGGGATTTCCACTTCGAGCAGCATGATCGGCTCGAGCAACGCGACGTTTGCTTTCGTCAATGCATCGCGGACTGCTTGCCAGCCACATGTTTCGAATGCTTTCTCCGAGGAGTCCACATCGTGGTAGCTTCCGTCGTCGAGATCGACTTCAGCGTAAACCACTTCCGCTTCAATCAGTGGTCCCTTAACAAGGGCACGTTTGAAACCGGCGATAGCAGCTGGGATGTACTGAGATGGAATACGTCCCTGGCTAATGTTGTTGTTGAAGACGTGCTCTTCTTCGGAGCCCTCTGGAAGTGCTTTCAACTTACCAACCACGTGAGCGTACTGACCGGAACCACCGGTTTGCTTTTTGTGTTTGTAGTTGAATTCGTAATCCTTGGTCGGCATTTCTTTGTATGCGACTTTGGGCTCACCAATGGTGACTTCGCAACGATATTCACGTTTAATGCGTTCGATGTAAACTTCAAGGTGAAGCTGACCCATCCCCGCAATAATCGTTTCGTTGGTTTCTGCATCAGTGCTGACATGGAACGTTGGATCTTCCCGACGGAATCGCTCAAGAGCTTTTCCAAGTCGGTCGGCTCCTGTCCGGTCTGTTGGCTCGATGGAAAGACGAATCACAGGCTCTGGAACGTAAATGTTCTCCAGAGAAAGATTCGCTCCTTCCCCACAGAACGTATCCCCTGAGGCACAGTCAATTCCGACGACAGCGAAAATGTCACCTGCTTCGGCACTATCAATATCTTCACGGTCATTGGAGTGCATGCGTACCAGTCGGCCAAACCGCACCTTTTGTCCGGTTCGGATGTTGGTATAGCTTTCACCTTTGATAACTTTGCCTTGGTAGATCCGTACGTACGTCAACTGACCAAACTGTTCCATGACTGTCTTGAATGCCATGCAAACAAGAGGATCGTCAGCGGAGTCGGTCAGGACAATTCGCTTGGCTTCGTTCTCTTGAATTTCACCCGCTGCGATGGCCTTTTCAGTGGCATCAACATCAACTGCTGTGTTTTCCACATCAGTTGGACAAGGCAGGTACTCGGTGACGGCATCAAGAAGTTCCTGAACACCTTTGTTCTTGAACGCACTTCCGCACATGACGGGAGTGATGTCCTGACTCAGGGTTGCAGTCCGAATGACTTTGCGAATTTTCTCGGGAGAGATCTCTTTCTCTTCGAGAAGTGCTTCCATCAGTTCGTCGTCAAACATTGAGAGCGATTCAAGCATCTCATGGCGATACTGTTCTGCTTTCTCTTTGTAATCGGCGGGGACTTCGCTGATGTGGATTTCGTCACCCTGGTCGCCAGAAAACGTAATCGCTTCCATGTCGACAAGATCAATCATCCCTTCGAAGTCGACGCCTCCTCCGATTGGAATTTGAATCGGGACTGCGGTCACTTTCAGCTTGTCGGTAACTTGATTCACGACGCTGTAGAAGTCTGCACCGACGCGATCCATTTTGTTGACGAATGCAATTCGCGGAACTTTGTAGCGTTTCATCTGGCGGTCAACAGTCAGCGATTGACTTTGCACACCCCCAACAGAACAAAGTACGAGTACAGCACCGTCGAGAACGCGAAGTGAGCGTTCCACTTCCACAGTGAAGTCGACGTGTCCCGGTGTATCAATCACGTTGACGATATGGTCTTTCCACTGAACTTGAGTGGCAGCGGAGGTGATGGTGATTCCCCGCTCTTTTTCAAGTTCCATGTGGTCCATTGTCGCTCCATCGCCACCACCCCGGACTTCTTCAATTTTGTGGATACGACCTGAGTAGTAAAGAATCCGCTCAGTGAGCGTCGTCTTTCCAGAGTCGATGTGGGCAGAGATACCGATGTTACGTACTTTTTTGAGATTCATGGTCACACCATGGTAAGAGGAAACTAAGTGGAGAACGTTTGTGTCTTGAGGAGGAATTTCCTCCAACAGCTAATTTTCGGAGACCAACTCCGAAATGTGATTGTATTCAGAGACCAGATTTCCAGGATGATTCTGTTTGGAGACCGGTTCCGAGGTTGTCGTCGTTGTTCGAGAAAATTTTCTCGGTGAGCAATGGTCACGAAATCTCTAAGCGGAGAGTCGGACTGTGGTTTGGAATAGAATCTGAGCGAGATGGAGAACCGTCACGTCAAATCATGCATCCCCTCCGGTTCAGCTTTCACAAAGTCGACATTCTCAATCTGAGAATCTGCTTTGAAAGCTGCCCTGAGTTATCCTCGAACTGCTCGAATGGGGTTTTGCATAATGACAAACTCCGTCGTATGAAAAGGTCGCCCACGACCTTTTAAGAAGCCAGTACCATTTAACTAACGCTAACAAACTCTGAACGAACTTTTGTCGCTCTGGTCAAGAGTCAACGATTTCAAGAGTGATGTCACGCGTTCCAGGAAGTCTCGATCGCCCGAGAGAGCGACAGTGAGATTCGAAACGATATTATGTATTGATATTTCGTCTAGCGAACTCAAAAGTCAAATTCGATTTGAAGTTGATCAGATAGAAACGAAATCTGTTCGCTTGCACAAATCCTGAAAAGTGAAACAGAACTGATTGTGAGCGAAGGACTCAGCGAGTTCAATGATTCACAAAGATTCAAGTAATCGACAAGTTTTTATCTGTTGACCCCAAATTGAGTGCGCGGATGATATCGGTGTTTCAGTCTGGAGAAAAGAGGAAAACATGGAATTCGGTAAGGGTTTTCGATGTTTTTTCTTTATCCGCAGCTGAAAATACGATACTTTCATTGACAGAGGGTCACTTCTTGAATTGTAGCACTGGGCCACATGCATCCGGAAGAGGTGCCTCTTTTTGGTTTTTTCGCGAAGATAGCAACTGCGAAGAATCTATATCTTCATATAGGGAAAGGACTTACTGGTTTAATTGTAAGTCGGAATCAACGGAGAAAATCGACGTGGCTCAGCGGGCAAGGGCAAGTCGTCTCGTGGACGCGGATCAATTTTTAGAGGCCATTGAAAAATGTGGGCTGATCGCAAATCCCGAGATCGATAACATTCGAAGGTCAATTCTTCCTCAATGTGGCAATCTTGAAGAATTTGCCAGAGCGTTGATCGCTACTGGACACATTACGAAATTTCAGGCCACAGTCATCTCTCTTGGCCGAGCCCACAAGCTTGCGTTGGGCAATTATCTCTTAGTGAGGAAAATCGGATCTGGCGGCATGGGTGATGTGTTTTTGGCAGAGCACCGGCTCATGAAGCGGAAGGTCGCGCTGAAAATTCTCGCTGCAAAGCTCATTCGAGATAAGAAGGCACTCCAGAGGTTTCAACAGGAAGTTGAGGCAGCTGCGCGGTTGTCGCATGTGAACATTGTCACTGCCTTCGATGCTGACGAGGCGCAAGGCTATCACTTTCTGGTGATGGAGTATGTTGAGGGCAAAGATCTTTCGCTCTTCATCCGCTCCACCGGTCCGATGGGTGTTCAAAAAGCAGTGAAATGCATTTTGCAAGCCGCCCGCGGACTTGCGTATGCTCATGAACAGGGAGTGATTCATCGAGACGTAAAACCACATAACCTCCTGCTTGATACAGACGGGGTCGTGAAAATTCTTGACATGGGGCTGGCAAGTATTGAGCAGGATTCCGATGAGAAGCAGGCGGGGCTGACCGCCAGCGGGATTGTCATGGGGAGTGTGGACTTCATGTCTCCCGAGCAGGCTCGCAACACGAAAAATGCAGATGCGAGAAGCGATCTCTATTCATTGGGCTGTACGCTCTATTACTTGCTGACTGCAAAACCGATGTATCGCGGCGAGACACCGGTCGAGAAGATCTTTGCACATCGAGACCAGCCGATTCCTGATCTCTCTCAGGATGTTGACGGGCTGCCGCCAGCGTTGAAAGCGATCTTCGAAAAACTGGTCGCCAAGAAGCCCGAAGATCGGCATCAGTCGGCAGCCGAGTTGATTGAAGATCTGGAAGCATGTCTGTCGGGGAAGACCACACCTTCTGAGATTCGAATTGAAAACGAAGCCTTTCTGACTTTCTTGCGGACTCAGCAATCTGAATCTGCTATATCAATCGATGCTCTTCAGCCAAGCGGTTTCACGGGCGATACCGTCTCGATTGCCAGTCAAAATACAGACTCGGATTCATACACTCGATCGAGATCGTTACTTACGAAATTCAAGCTCGACCCAAAATTGAATCAATGGACCTCCTGGAGTGTCGCAGGAGTTGTATTGATACTCTGCCTGTTTCTCTTCCTTCCACGGGGAAATGACTCAGTGGAGAAGGCGATCCTGTCGCTTTCTATTTCGGAGTTTCAGGCGGTCGGAACTCAAATTGTGATCGACGGAGTTGAAGTCTCGAAAGTCAGCTCAGCAGGAGAGACACGTCTCGAAGTACCCTCGGATGAAAAGACTCACAAGCTGGAACTTCTCCGAGATGGACAAGTTCTGTACTCATCGAGGTTCCGTGTCGCTCCGGGAAAACGAACCCCTATCAAAGTCATCTTGAAAGACAGGTAAAGCTCTTTCAATCATTGTTGTGCACGTGTCGCTCTCTTTTATCACTTCACAAACTGCACACCACGAGGCAGAGCCCGAACTCCAATTCGAAAGCTGCTGTAGAAGCTGATTGCCATCACTTGCTGTTCTGGCGGTCTTCGTTCATTTCTCGACGGAATTCTGCGATGCGGAAGGGGTCCAGATGTTTTGTTGCAGCGTCGGAGATTCCATCACAGAGGCGTTTGACACGAATTTCAGCGACACGATCGCGAGCAATCTTCGCTTTCTGAACGGCACGGACCTGTAAGGAATCGATTCTTCCGACGAATTGTTCCTGAGTCGGCAGAGCTTGAAGCTGCGCCAAAAATTTTCCGACATCATCCCATCGTTTTGCTTTCGCAGCGACACGCGTTCTCGCCATCAGAACTTCACGAGTTGCGATAATGTCGATGAGTTCACTTTGCAGCAGTGCGACTTCTCCCTCAACGCTGAGCCGCGCGGTGTCGTCGGGAACTTCGACTTCGAGCAATGGAGAATACCCCGGAATGAAGGGGACTTTTGCGAGTAGAGCCTGTCCACTGTGGACGTACAAAAATTGTAACGGAGATTTCTCCACGACCGGGACAGTGACGATTCCTCGTCGGTCCGTTTCGAGTTTTAATCGGTCATCGACAGGGTCATCTTTTGAGGGGAAGCGGTCCATCACTTCACAACGATACCCCACAAGAGGATTCTGCTTTTCACCTCGTGGGTAGATCATGATTTCAGTCGCATCAAGATGGGGGCGAATTCGCATCGCCATGATTTCCACACGCCGACGTTTGCCTGCGATCGGATTTCCAAACGCAGAAGTGACAGAAAGGCTGATCCGGCTCCGCTCTACGGATTCGACTTTCATGTAGGTCCAGGGGAGTTCCTGAATCTTCTGGACTTCACGTTTTCGATTGAGATACCGCAGGTAGGGGACGAGATAATCTCCGACCTGGAACTGCTGCATGTCCTGATTTCGTGGAAGAAATTCACCACCTCGGACGAGGAATTCGATTTTCTCGTCGTTCACCACTTCCAGTTCAGCGAGTGGTCGAAACGCTTCTGAGATGCCCTCACCCAGTGTGGCGACAAATTCTCTTCGATCTGAAATTGTAGCTGAGTGTAAACTTCCTAAGGTTCGTGAGCTTGCGTCCCATTCCCTCACGAGAGCTGTGTAATGTTTTTCTTGATACGACAGGGTGACCAGAAAGATTTTGTCGTACTCCGATTCCAGAAAGTCCTCGGGCGCCCAGTTGTGTGGGAATGCTTTGAGTTGAACATCCGAAATCCAGGACGTTTCTTGTCCCTGCTTGACGTCTAATTCCCACATTTGATGGTACTGAGCCTGCAAATGATCTTTCAGGGAGCTCAATGTTCTCGAATGCATCGTTGCTGGAAGCATTGGGTCGGCTTCGAACGAAACGATCACCCGCACGCGGTATGGCTGCAGGATTTGCGGAGTCGGAGGTGGAGGGATAACAACTTCCTGTTTCTCATCTTTTTTGTCCGTCTTTCCCGCAGCAGGCCTGGCATCCTTAGTGGTTGCTTCAGTTTTAGGGGCAGCAGCAGCCTTCGCCTTTTCCTCGGCAGGTGAATTTTCCTGCGCAGCCACTGGTGAGAAACCATTCGCAATCAGGAAGATTGCGAACAGAGGCGAAAGAAACAGTTTGACACTTCTGGAAACGTGAATCATGGCAACTCCGTCTGGTACCAGGAATCAACGGACCAACGGTCGATTTGATCGTAACAGTGCATGAGCGTTTTGGGATAACCTTGTATGTTTTTGCGAATGACCGCATATCTCTGAAGCTCCCAGAGCGGGAAGACGGCTGTGTCACTCCAAAGATGACGATGCAAGACCTGTAGCGCGGCAATGGCTCGGCTTTGCTCGCTGGTGCGATCAAGTTGAATGAGCTCTTGTTTCAGCCAGTCAGGATAGTCGCGTAAGTCGTCGAGCCGGGCGCGCTCTTCAATGGTCAGAAAGGGCCAGATGTCGACAAGCGGTTCGACCATTTGCACCGAGCGGTAAATGATGTCCCATTTTTCCGGACGGGGCTCGTGTGCATACACGAGTTTGATATCGATTCCGATTTTCTTCCAGACAGCTGCAATCTCCTGAGCTGTTTGCTCGGATGTCGGCCCAGGGGCGACAATCATTGTGAGTGGAGGGATTCCATCTTTGAGCTGCTTTCTTGAGGCAAGCAGCATCGCCAGTGCGGCTGAAAGGTCGTATCGGCGAGGTTCGACCAGGATATTTCGACCCGGATTGGAGGATAGAAACGGAGTCGTGACCACCTTACCATTGAGTGCTCTGGGATCGCGAAGAACGACTTCCCGGAGCAGCCTCTCCCGGTCAACCGCATAGGCCAGAGCGGTTCGCAGTTCTCGGTTACGGACTGGCTGGCTGGCGGGGTTGAACTGAAGAAGATGTGTCTCGGGAAGCTGATACGGCAAGATGAAGAATTTCTTCATGAATTCTTCGTCGCTTTGCATCCTGCGGATGATCCAGTCGGGCAAATCAGGAATCATCGAAATCTCACCACGGGTGAGAGCTTGTGCCGCTTTTTCATAAGAGTCGTATCGTATTTCGATCAACTCAGCGATGTGATATTTCGGAAGTCCGTCCGGCTGTTCAATCTTCCTGTTGTAGGAAATTGTCCCATCGTCTTGCTTGAAGACCTGGAATCCACCGGGATCGCTGAGATCCTCAGACAAGGTCGTTTCGTCCGTTGCAGAGACGGAAATGTTTGCCAGCAGGGGTTCGATTCGTGGAGGAACCCGGCGGAAACTCAGAGAGAATTCGGTTGGCGAGTGGACCTCAATCGATTCAACATACGAGCTGAGTCGTTCATCATACGCAGGGTGACTGGGCGTTAATCGATTGATGAGGAGCGGGACAATATCCGCTGTGGTGACGACAGCTTGCATTTCGTACGGCTGACGAAATTGCTTAAGCGTGAATCGCATTTCGCGTCCGAGGTCTGTCGGTTCCCATTCATCAAAAAATCGAGTTCGATAGTAAGCTGTTCCGTCTCGCAATCGCTCAAGTTCGAAAAGATTGAGCCGAGTGAGTCGTTGCTTGCGCAGATCCGCCGGGGAGAGGGCGAAGTAGGCGTCAGACTTTCCTGGTAGGTCGACAACACCGACTTTCAGTTGTTGAAATCGTTCCGTGTGAGTCCGGTGCGATCCTTTAAGACTGGGGGCGAGCGGCCAGATTTCCGCAGCTGATGAAATCAGTTCGGATGCTTTCTTGAAATCCCCGCTCGAACTTGCGCTGTTGGCTTGCTCGACCAGTTCGTCCGTTTTTCCAATGAGCTGAGCACTGAAGGTGTTGTAAACGTCGTGGTCGGAGAACCGTTGTCGAAGCCAGTTCAGATAGAACTGGGCGCGAGTGTAATCAGAATCCGCAAGTGCTTTCTCGACGAGTTGTTGAACAGCGTATCCGGACTGAGTGCGCAGTCCAGGGTAATTTTTGTCCGCCTGATAAACCTCGTCCAGCAACATCAGGCTCGTTGCAGCATCCCCTTGACCAATCCGATATTTTGCATCGACAAAAATGATTCGCAGATGTGTTTCGTCCATGCCGGGCCAGACGTCCCAGTTGCGACGGAGTCGATTCATCAGTTCGAGTGCGGGGTCAATTTTATTTTCTTCAAGCAGCTTATGAATTCGCCGCAACATCAAGTCTTCATGGTGAATGATCTTCACGACTCGTTTCAGTGGGACCCTGAATTCGGGGTTCCCTTGAACGTCTGGTAAAGAGACGTACAAGTGCCGCATCTCGTCGAGTTTCTTCGCGATCTCATCTCGTTGGTTGGCAGGGGTTTTGTTCCGGACTTTCTCCAGCTCTTCAATCTCTGTTTGACGAAGTTCGAGGGTGTTCGGGCGAGGGACAACCGATTCTACGGTCAGGACTCCGCCTGTGTTCAGTTCGACCCAATCGACTTCTGTATCGTTGAGGAGTTGCTGGACTGTGGGAAGCACCATCTCATCGATAGTCGGAAGCTCTTCTTCCACTGGCGGTTGCGCATGTACAGCCGCTGCCAGCAGGATGAATAAACAGGTTGAAAACTGAAGAACTTTCATTGATGGCTTAGCTCTCATTCGCTCTGACAAAGCCTGAAAAGGTCATTGTCATTGCACTGGATCACAGCGATTTCAGGCGTTTCAATTGCGATGTTTGGAATCAGTTTCGTTTATTTGGTGATATCGAGACGAAACATTGTGCCGTCGATTGTGATGACAAACAGTTCGTCACCAATGTGAAGTGGCCCAGCACTCAAAACAGACTTCAAATTGTGTTCTTTCGTCACTTCACCTGTTTCGGAATTCATCTCACTCACGATTCCATTCTGCTGCGCAACGATCAGCTTCGAGCCACTTTTAGCGATTCCAGTAACCGAAACAGACTTCAGTGGAGATGTGAACAGATCTGAGAGATCGTCCGGCTTCATGGCATGAAATTGCTGACTTCCCGCTTCTGCGTAAACGACATTGTCGACCAGTTGCGGTGTTGAAGTAATCGGTTGCGAAAATGTTCGAGAAGCGATCGGGTCAAGCCGAACTGTGTCGAACAGTGTTAATTTTTTCGATGCATCTGCGATTGCGATCATGCTCTCAGTCGCTGCGACGTCGGTGAGGACGGCTGCCCCTAATTCCAGTTTCGCGACCTCTGCTAAATGGGGGCGTGGTGTCGGTTGGATCTTCAGCAGGATGGCAAGTCCCTTCTTTGTAACTGCCACCAATTGATCTTCCCCAACGGCAGCTAACGACTTCCATTCATGTTCTTCGCCAGTCGGCAACAGGTAGTCCTGCACAGCTGCTTGCCCGGAGAGTCGGACGACATGCAATCGTCCGTTCAGCGGCAAAACCACTCTGTCTCCAAGTGATGCTGGAGCAGTCTGGACAGGTTCAGGAATTCGTGGAGAGCCTTCGATTTGCCCGGCAGCGTTGATGATCCAAAGCCTCGGCTCTGGATTTCCACAGGCAACCGCGATGCGGTTCCCCGAGATTTTTGCGCCAACTAAAGGGGTTTCCAAGTCTTGATGTAGTGGAAGCCGAACTGAAGCGTCTGTCACAAACTTCCCTCCGGAAAGTTGTCGACTCCCGATTTTGAATGCTTGGCCCGCTTCGTTGATGGCAGCGATGTTAATGGAATCGCCCGTACTCCCCGTGATTGCCAGCAGTTCTCCACCGAGGACAACCTGCCAGTCGCTGGTCATGTCGTCCCGGTTCGTACGGGTGAAAGTCACTGCGTCGGTATAGGCGCGACGTCGAGCGTTCAGCAGGTATCCTGAGACCATTTGCAACGGCTGCGTGGCGACTCCCGGAGCAGCTGGGCTGCCGTCAGGTTGTAAGGAGTCAGTCGAGAGTTGCAGCCGATTCAGTGCATCAGTTGCCATCCAGACTTGACCATTAGGGCCAGTCAAAAGGTTGATACTGTCTCCTTTGCTCCCTTGTCCATCAAAGATTGGCCCTTTTGTCAGCGGTGGCTGTCCGGGGTCGTCTGAAACGGAAAATGCGTAAATCAATTCACCAGTCGCTGGGACGAACAGGTTTCGTCCGCGGATCACAGGATCGTCAATCACACGAGAGCCAATCACGGCAGAAGCAACTTCCGTGGCAGGTTCATCAGCCTTCGCCACGTTCATCAACCGCAATCTGGCGGAGTTGGTTTTGTTTTCGATCATCAGGACATACGGTCCCATCTCCAGAAGCGGAGAGTCGACAGATGCGGGCTGTTGTCCGAGATACGACACCTTCACGCATGCCAAGGGGCGTTTACTAATCGTGTAGCAGACCTCTTCATTCCCCGCGAGAAACAGATGCTGTTCATCTTCCAGTTCAACACAACTTGAAATCGGTTGAGAAAAATTGAGCTGACCAGCGATCAGTCCGGTTGCTAAATCGACGGCCAGAAATCGTCCCGATTCGGTCGAAACATAAATCGTGTTGTCGACTAATAATGGGCGACCAGTCACGAAATCGTTGAGCGGCTGTTTCCAGATGAGTTGACCAGTTGTTTGATTCAAACGGACGAGTTCAAGCTTGTTGGTGTCGAACAGGATGACGCTGGGGAGTTGCGACTCTTGAATTGGAAAGAAGGGCGTATCGAATCCGACGACACGTCGCCAAATTGGTTCGCCAGTGACGAAATCAACGCCATAACAGCAATCTTTAGCAATCGCGATGACCGACTTTCCAACAGAGACTTCGTCGGTACGAGTTCGCCCATGGAATGCCAGCGTTAACGGAATTGCTGTCGTTTCATCGTCTTCAACAACGGCTTCGATGTCGTTTTTCGATTCGACAACTTTCTTCTGCTCAAGCGTCAGAGCTTTGTTAAAGAGCTCGACGACCTTTTTGTCTCTGGCGAAACCACCTCGGTCAGTTGGAGAGTTTTGTGGGTAGCGAACCAGTAGATCACGACGAATTTTCAGTGCTTCCAGCGGTTGGGTTTTCGCTGGGTCTTCGTTAGCCAATGCTTTCGACATGCGATCAACGTGATCTTTGTAGACATCGTTTTTCAGGATCTCTGCTTCGGAGACACGTAATGCGGTTTCAATTTGATCGAGAGTCTCCTTGGGAGGATTGTCCTTCGGAGCATAGGTGTTCAGGATGGTCCGTGCTTCGCGCGAGATTTTTAAGAAATCGGCATTGTGCTGTTTCCCCGCTGCCTGAGCGGCTTCAAGAGAGATCGTTCGGGCGTGTGTGACAATCTCTGGATGCAACGCCTCGAACTCATCATCACGATCTGAATTTTCTCGAATGAAGACCCGAAGCTGTGTCAGGCCTTCTTCAAACTTGGGAGCTGCGACGTCAATCTCCTTCCGGACTCGTGCCAGTCCGGCGAGTGTTTTGGCTTTGACCGTTAGGTCGAGGCGAGGGTATGCGGCAGCAAATTTTTGAAACTCTTCAATCGCTGGTTGAAACTTGCTTTCTTCATAAAGGGCGTTGGCCTGATCAAATTGCTGTTGGGCAGTTTGTCGCGAAGCAATAAAGAAGAAGATGGCTCCGGTGAGCATGAGGGCTGCCGCACCACCAGTCAGTGCAAGGACTAACGGGGAGCGAAAAGGATCTTCTTCTCCGGGGCGTCGCTGCCGGTTCCGCATCGCCTCACGAAGACGTGGAGAGAGTTGGTCATCGTCCCGTGGAATTACCGCAGGCTTGGGAGCGCTGCTCGGTTCAGGACTTTCGGGGGTAGCTTTCTCTTTCGGTGCAACGGTCGCTGAAGGCTTGCTCGCTGGTTGCTTTGGCTGGGCTTCTGCCTTCGGTTTTTGCTTCGGCTTTGATTTTTGTTTTTTCTTCCGTGACGATTTCCCACTCCCCTGGCTTTCGGCAGCAGCGAGAGCGGCCAACCCAGCAGCGATATCAACTCCTCCTGGCGATGCATCATCGTCATCAGCGTCGTCGTCGAGAATTTCTAAATCGTCTTCGATCAGGTCGTCTTCGTTAATTTCATCCACTTCAGGTGAGGCCTTTTGAGAAGGAGTTCTCGGAGCAGGGATTTCTTCCGACAACGGCTTCAAACCGCGTTCTGCTTGGTGTTCATCTTCGACGGCAGTGTGACCATCTTCCTTGCTGTCGCGATAACGGATATCCACCGAACCGAAACGGAGGGTGTCTCCCGCTTTCAGCACAGCTCGCTGGACCAGATTTCCGTTGACTTCAATCGGTTCCGTCCCTGCGGCGACTGCTTCATAACCACCTTTTCCCCAACTGATACGACAATGCATGATTTCGACATTGTCTTCATCGATGGTGATGTCAGTCGACGAATGGCTTCCGATCGTCAGAGGTTGCTGCTTGGACAGCTTCATCTGATCGACTTCACCCGAGATGTGAACTATTTCCAGAAACGCCATTCTTCAACCTGCTTCGACCATGGGACTGATCGGTCTGTGTTTGAGTCTCTTCAATTTTTACGACAGGGTATTTCACCACACAGGGCTTTGTACAAAGATTCAAGGCTCAGTGGGGGAAATCAGCTGTGGATGTTCGACTTGTTATTTCCTTCGATAGAATCTGTTCCTACCGATCATTTTGTGGCTCGAAAACTAGTCATCATTCTTCTTCACTGCACGACGGATTCGCTGCATTTGCACTTCGATCCCGGCATCGGTGACAGCGACGACAAGGCCATGTTTCGCGTTCGGGTGCGCTTCGATGAGCATTTCTGTTTTCCCTTCGTTTCCGATCTTTGCTGCGAGGACATCGGTCAATTCTCCGATACCCGAAACGGGGACGTCGTCCACCCGAATTGTGTTTTCTTCATCAAGCTCGACAACTACGGATTCTTCTTCAAGGTCTTCCATCGTGACCGATTGAGAAACTCCTTCTTCGTCTGGCTCTGGTGGAGTTGCTGGCTGCGATTTCTGCATGCTGAACGACGCGGTGATCATAAAGAAGATCAGTAGTAGAAACGTGACATCCACCATGGGGGTCATGTCCAAACCTGATTCTTCCAGGTCGGCCGATCCCAAGTTGAAGTCGTCGTCTTCCTCTTCATCAGTTTCGATCCAGGGATTCCGTTTGTTCGACCATTCCGTCTGGATCTCTGACTCAGAAAGCTGAGCCTGTTCGTTGCGAACAAGCTCTAATTCTAATTTTCCTGAAGCATCCGCATCTTCCGGTTCTTGATTTTCCAAGAGTTCTTTGGGAGCGGGAACCGTAATTCGTTGTACGCACTCTGGGCATGTCACCGCCTTGCCCGCTTTCTTGCGAGTGACGCTGAGCTTTTGCCCACAGTTGGAACAACGGAAAATGATTGGCATTGGTATTGGTCACTTCGGGCCGGTTCGACTCTACTTCTTGTCTATGATGCCGATGTAAAAGGTTAGTTCGGCGTCATCCACTTCATTCGCGGCCCGTGCAACTTCTTCCACAAACCCGGAAGGGAGATCCTTATCTGCTTTGATAATGATATATTTTTTCCCCTCAGCTACACCCGCCGAAACGTATGCGGTCACCTCTTCCATGCCGACTGGTCCGTTATCTTTCGTCCCGTCCGAGAGATAAACTTCTGGGTCACCGTCGGTCTTGAAGATTGTCAGGATGACAGCCTGTGAAGTCGGAACACTTTCACCATGTTTGGCCCGGGGAATGTTGACAGTCGCTGACTGTTTCATGTTGGAAGTGACCATGAAAAAAATCAGCAACAGAAACGTCACATCGATCATGGGCGTAATGTCCAGATCTTCGTCGTCTGTTTGAATTCGCTTCGATTTCCCAAATGTCGAGGCCACGTTGTCATCCTGCTCGGCTTCAGATTTTCGCTGTCAACTCGCTTGGTTGTTGTACTTTTCTATCAGCCTTCCGCCATCACTTTTTCCAGGTCGTGCAGAAACTCACTCAAGTCTTCTTGAACTGCGTCGGTCATCTTCCCTTTCTTGACCTGCACGGCTGCCCCCAGCATGGTCAGTGGAATGGCAATCATCAAACCGCAGGCGGTGGTGAGGAGTGCAAAGCTGATGTCGTCAGCCAGGTCTGCCGGGTTAACACCCGATTCCCCGGAACCTGCGATTTTTCCAAACGCGAGGATCATCCCCGAGACGGTTCCGAGCAGCCCGAGCATGGGAGCCGTTTTGACGATCGTTCCGATCCACGAGAAGCGATACTCCAGATCGGCGAGGACATCACGTTCGTACTTCTCTGCCAGCAAGATACGTAACTTTGAGAGTCCGCGGTCTCGATGAGCCAGGGCGACTAAAATCATCTGAGCAAGTGCTTTGCTCCAGTAAGGAGGAGAATCACAAAGTTCTACGATCCCGTCAAAATCGCGGTGGTAGAGCTTGTCTCGAACCTCATCTAAAAACTCTCCCGATTGGGACGCACTTGAAAATCGTTTCTGTGAAATTTTTCGAAACAGGAGAACGGCACAGAAGACTCCGTACAGTGCTGCGAGTGCCATCGCAACATAAATCACTGGTCCTGCTACTACGAGAAGCTGGTTCATGTATTACGCCTTCTTGACCTTACGGCACGTTTTTCGTTGAGTTTATCTCAAGTAGGTTTGTCTGGTGACCACAAATTGATAGCCCGAACCCTTCTTCGCAACAACGAAATAAGTCCGACGGATTTCGGACGCCTTTCGCTTAGCGTAGTCATACTCCAGTTGCAGTAACATCTGCTCTGTTTTCTTCGGATAGAAGTGGAACAGGATGGCATCTGAAACGTCGACATTAATTTTCTTAAACAGTGTTTCGTCCGCAGCTTTGCGGTTTCCTGCTTGCCACGTCATATAGAGACGGGTTTCGCCTTTGCCGGAACTTTTTGTGGTTTTCTTGGGCGACCCTGCGCTCATGTTGCTCATCAAGATGAGTTGACCGCTCGGGATCAGAGCACCCATTTCGATACCAAAATAGTCGAGCTGTTTTGCGTACTCGTCGACGGAGGCTTTGTCTGAGTAGCGAATGAACCAGCGTTCTTCGTTGGGGATCGAATTTCCAGGTCCGTTCCCAAGTCGCTTTCGGCCTGTTCCGACGGCACTCCCTGGAGTTCCCGGCTGGCTGACCGGAATTGCATTAACCTGCTGTGTCGCGACATCAGCCAGTTCGACGACGTCTTCGACAAAATCTGTCAATTCTGCTTCTTCCAGAACTTCTTCTGTGGGGGACGGATTTTCATTTGGGTCTTCGGGGGACTCAATCTGCAGCGTCTCATCAGGAGCGCCGTCTTCCTCACCGCCAACTTCGACCATTTCCATAGGGACCAGGAATGTCGGTTTCTCTACTCGTGTTGATGCCCACCAAAGCAGAATCCCGATCACCACCAGTATCAACCCGAACACAAACGCAATCATCCCCGCACTGAGACGGTCGAAAGCGTTCACTTTCATGACCGGCTCAGGCACGTTCGACATTGCCGAAAGGCTGGGCTTCGCCATCGGAGTGGATGTGAGCTTAAATGACATGGCGTAAAAAAGTGTGACGAAGTTTCGTGGGATGGGAGGAATGGAGAGACCTACCCCCCAACATCAGAATGATGTTAGGCAAAATGCTACGTGGTTACTATCAACAGTGTCAACTCGCTGCCGTACTTCTGGTTGCTGAAGCAGCGTTTGAAATCTTGTCTCACTCAGAATTTGGAGAAGCAGTCGAGACTCCAGAACGTCGGGAAATGCGAAGTATTCATTCGCATATTCACACAACAACTGGGACTGTGTTACTCCTGAAAATTACTTGTCAAAAGAATCCAGATGGAGCAGCTTTCGGAATCGTATTCGCGATCTGCACTGTGGATCGGCACCGTTTTTTCCGGGCCCGCTGTTAATGGGCAAACGGTAGAGCAAATGGTTCAGGCGGATTGACCACGCATTCAGAATCACCGTAGGGCAACTACCTTCGCTGAGGTTTGAATGGTTCGTTTGCTTCCTTGGCAAGTTTGTATCCCGTGTAGGCCAGCCAACTCAGGCAACCTAAGAAGATCCAGATTGATCCCTTGTTCGAATGGCCGTGGAGTCTTGATGAATCTTCAACACCTGAAAGGTACTCCACTTCAACCGATTTTCCGGGGTCACCCCAACTGACAGCCACGTCATCGCGCTCGCTGTGGGAGCGCCCGCTTTCATCCATGAATGAATATTCGATTGCCAGTAGTTTCCGCTTGCGGCCCCGTCGACCACGTTCTTCGGTTTCAAAGACTCGTTGCACCGTTGCGGTCGCTGTTTTTCCAAAGATGATGTACTTCACTTCCTTGATGGCGAAGTAAGTCGAGACGAGAAACAGGACAGTGGCGAGCAGAATCCGCTTAAAACTCTTGAGCTCTTCCTCGTCATTCATCATTGCTATCGCCCGTTATTGCTGGAGGATTCGTTACAGTTGGTTTTATCGTGTTGCGTCAGACCGTTTGGGAACCCTCTGCTCGCTACAACAGTAACGGTCCTGCTGATCCTGAAACTCTGTTGTAAAAAATACACAGTCTTGGTGAGTTTTCTCAACTCGGTCCATTTCAGAGTGTAAGTTTGAGGTGTTGTCACCGATTTCGGCATTCGTAATTTTGCCTCTGGTGAATCACTCAAGGAATGCGGCTTCCAGAGAACGATTCAGCAGCGAGCAGCACGCCCCGCATTTTCAGCAGGCCGCACCGGCAAAGGCGGGATGATTCAGAGAGTTCTCTCAGCACGCTGAGTTGACTCGCGAAAAGAACGGCAGAACGGACCTGTCCACAAAGGCCCCTCACGGGAGGTGAGCGCAGAAGAGATCTCCTGCGACACTGAACGAACATGATTGATTACCAACGTCTGAAAAATGATTTGCTGGCGCTGGGCTTATTCGCTGCGACACTGTTCGTGGCACTCGCCTTGTTCAGCTACGATTCGGCGGACCCTCCGTCGACGTCGGTTTACCCTGCGCGGACATACGTCACCAACTTGTGCGGACCGACCGGGGCTTTCATCGCCCATCTCTTAGTGAACGCGTTCGGTCTTGGAGCCTGGTTCTTTCTGGTCAGCCTGTTTTGCATCGATATGGGTCTGTTCTCCCGCAAACAGCTTGCGGACCCCGTAGTTCGCATCATCGGAGCATTGACGATGTTGATTTCGTTGTGCCTGTTGCTGCATCTCACCGTTCCAAATCTTCCGAACTCACCATTGATTGGAAGTGGGGGCTACCTGGGTGCGTGGGGGCGGGTTTTGTTGATGGAGAATTTTTCCATCGTAGGCTCAATTGTGATTATCGCCACGCTTTTCTGTGTCGGAATGATTCTGGCAACGGAGACGCTTTTCTTTCGAATTGTTTATCGTGTTTTCTTTGCTCCGCTCTTGTGGTGTATACGTTCGATCTACACCAAAAAACAGCGACCACCTGTCAGTGATATCGCCGTTGAAAAAACAGCCGCCCGCAAACTTAAGCCTGAGTTGGAAGCTGAGCCAGAACTTGAACCTGAAGGTGATCCGGAACCAGCGGAGATCGTTGAGATCGTAGAAGGATCCCGTGTTCCAACTGAGTTTAAGGTGAACGCTCCGGTCACCGTCAAAGGTGCGGGTCAAGGGTTGATGAGCAGCTTGTTCAAACCGAAAGTGCGCGAACGTTTAGAGCAAGTCGACTTGCCCTCTCTTGATATTCTCGAAGATGCGGAAGAGTTTCCATTTGAGTTGCTAGCGAAGAAGGCACAGGAAGCGGCTGTTGTTCTTGAACGGACGTTTGAAGAGTTCGGGTTGAACGTCAAAGTTGCAGAGATTGATACCGGTCCGGTTGTCACTCAGTTTGAACTGACTCTCGAACCGGGATTGAGGATTTCGAAAGTCGTCAACCTGGCTGACGATTTAGCGGTCGCCTTGCGCGTCCCTGCGGTTCGTGTTGTCTCTCCGATTCCTGGAAAGAACACCGTCGGTGTGGAAGTCCCGAATGAGAAACAAGTGACTGTGCGGTTGAAAGAACTCGCTGAAACAATGTCAGCAGAAGCAGATAAAATGGCGGTTCCGATCTTCCTCGGAAAAGACGTCAGCGGTCGTCCGTTGGTTGTCGACATGACCAAGATGCCACACTTACTGATCGCTGGTCGAACGGGAACGGGGAAATCTGTTTGCCTGAATACGCTCATTACTTCAATACTGATGACGCGGACGCCAGACGAGGTACGGATGTTGATGATCGACCCGAAGATGGTCGAGCTCAGCCCTTACACTCGCATCCCACACTTAATGAATCCTGTCATCACCGACATGAAGAAAGCGGAAGCGGTCCTGGCTTGGGCCGTCGACAAGATGGAGGAACGCTACGACTTGCTCGCTAAAGTCGGGGTACGCCATCTTGATAGTTACAATAAACTTGGCCGTGAAAAAGTCCTCGACCGAATGGGGATCGCAGAAGGGGATGAAGAAGCGGACGATGTTCCGGACCGCATGCCCTATATTGTCATTGTCGCTGACGAAATGGCTGACTTGATGATGACCAATGGCAAGGAAGTCGAGTCTCACATTATTCGTCTTGCCCAAAAATCGCGGGCAGTCGGAATCCATTTGGTCCTGGCGACTCAGAAACCAACGGTCGATGTCATCACCGGTTTGATCAAATCCAACCTGCCGGCGAGAATTTCTTTCCAGGTTGCTTCACGAACGGACAGTCGCGTGGTTCTCGACGAAATGGGAGCCGAGAGACTGCTCGGAAACGGAGATATGCTCTATCTTGCTCCGGGAACCAGTAGTGTGACTCGTGCGCAAGGAACGTACATCAGCGACGAAGAAGTGAATTCAGTCATCGAATTCTACAGCGATTACGAACCTCGTTACTCGCCTGAAATCGAACAAGCCACCAAGGCTGCGATGTCGTCCGGACCGGGAGGAGGAGGCGTTTCGACTGAACGCGATGCGATGTATCAACAGGCTGTTTCTGTTGTTTTAAGTGAAGGTCGCGGAAGTGTTTCGTTACTGCAGCGTGCATTGGGTGTTGGTTATGGTCGAGCTGCAAGAATGGTTGATCACATGGCAGAAGACGGCATTGTGGGTGACTACAACGGTTCAAAATGCCGTGAAGTGATTTGCAGTTTCGAAGAATGGGAAGCTCGTCAAGAAGCGATGGAAATGGCGATGTAGCCAACTTGGCGCATGCTTTCATTCTGTTGCAAGGACGATCTCCGGCATCTGAAACCATCGATTCGGACATTCAAAACGATCTTGCGACGCATCCACAGTTTCGAGTATGACCCTCCCCGCCCGGGAGGACTCGAACGTGTCGCGAGCAAGTCGCTTGAACATTTTGCTCACACTCATGGCATTCCTGATGCCACTGTTGGTTGGGAATGCGCTGTTCGCTGGTGATTTGGACAACGTTCGGGAGTCGGCCAAAGGGAGCAACTCGAAGAAGGCGGCTGCTACTGATGACGACGGCGACGACGACGATCGCCCGAAGAAGAAACGGAAGCGTCGCCGCCATAATGATTACTGCGACGATGAAGATGATGCCATTGTCTCCTTCTCGGGGATGGTCTTTTTCTATGCCGTCGCTTCTCCCTGGGTTGTCCCTCCTGCCATGCTTGGCGATGACTATGTCGACGTCGTTCAGTTTTCAGATTTCCCATACGACAATGGTCACAACGGTTTCCTGGAACTTGTGACCCTCGACGAGACTGCCCAGAACACGAACTCATTTCGTTTGACGACCGAGTATGGGACCGATTTCTCCGGTCTGGAGCGTTTCGGCGGACGCTTACAGCTGGACAATATCTCTCGATTGGGTTTGGACACCGAGTGGAATTATTGGCAAGAAAATGTGACCGGCAGCCGTCACGATACGTTGTGGACCGGCGATGCAAATCTGGTCTTTCGTTTCGCTCAAAATGAACATGCTCAGTTCTACACGGGGCTTGGGCTCAACTGGCTGAGCGGTGGGCAAACGGACGTTGGCTTCAACTTTACGTACGGCTTCGACTGGTTTCCGACGGAACCGTTTGTCATACGTAGCGTTCTCGATGCAGGAACCATCGGGGATGCAGATTTGTATCATTCCAAGACAACACTGGGCCTCGTCTACGAGCATGTCGAGATCTTCACTGGCTACGACATCTTGCACATCGGTGACACAAACCTGCAAGGTCTCATTGGCGGCGTCACATTCTGGTGGTGAACAAACGGTCTCGTTTTCGCAGGGAACGCCAACTTCGCAGGTGTGAAGTTAGTAAGAATAGGGCCAGTTTCTCTAAGATTGAGGTCCGACCTGCTGGAAAGAAATGCAAGTCCTCACTGGAATCGCAGGCTCCAATACGTTGGGAAATCGCTTCAGACTTGTTAGACTCCGCGAATCAAGACTGCTATCAATTGTTTGGTGGAGGTCAAGTTTTTATTGCATCGAGAGGAGCACATTAACAATGTCATTCCAAGTTGGTGAAGCCCTGGTGGGCGAAGGTAATGAAGTTTCGCACATCGATTTGATCATCGGTGACAAAAGTGGTCCTGCTGGAATCGCATTTGCCAATGCACTTTCAACACAATCGCAAGGTCATAGCAACTTGCTGGCTGTGCTCGAACCAAATCTGGCTGTGAAACCAGCAACAGTGATGGTCACCAAAGTGACAATCAAAGGTGCAAAGCAAGCAGTCCAAATGTTCGGCCCTGCTCAACGTGCAGTTGCCGATGCAGTCGCAGAATGCGTCGCTGAAGGGACAATTCCGAAAGACCAGGCTGAAAAGTTGTGCATCATTTGTGGTGTCTTCATTCACTGGGAAGCGAACGACGATCAAAAGATTTATCAGTACAATTACGAAGCAACTAAGCTCTCCATCGAAAGAGCAATGAAGAACGAGCCAAGTGCCGAAGAGATGGTCGCCAAGAAGGATACTTCAGCTCATCCATTCTTTGCAAAGAGCTAATCTCCTCCATTACAAAGATCACTCACTCCCGGGGTTTTCTGGTTCGGGAGACGATATTTCGCACCCCCGATTTCTGATCGGGGGTGTTTTCGTTAGGATACTTCAGAGCCAGTCCGAAAACTTGCGGAATGGTATTCTTCTCAGTCTTTGAGAGAGTCAACTCAGGTTTCAGGATCAGTTCAAATCATTACGACCAATTCTTTTCGGATCACTCTCAGATGAAAAAGATTCTTATTCAGCTCGACACTGACTCTCTTCCATCCTCGTTCGATCGGGTTGTGGCCATCGACAGCGGTGTGGATGAACTCTTCAGCTATGGAGGTGTGACTCCTGAAAACGTCGAACCGCTCATTCATGGTGCGATCTTTACTCGCGGTGCGGAAGAGCTCAGAAACACAGCGATCTTTATCAGTGGCAGTAATGTTGAAGCAGGAGAACGGCTCCTCGCAAAGATTCAAGACACCTTCTTCGGCCCGATGCGGGTCTCGGTAATGATTGATTCTAACGGTTCCAATACGACAGCCGCCGCCGCGGTCCGATGTGCGTCGAAGCACCTCGATTTCCATACAACTGAAGCACTCATCCTTGGTGGAACTGGTCCAGTCGGTCATCGCTGTGCGCAAATCCTTGCAGCTCAGGGAGCAACAGTCCGCATCGCCTCTCGCAGCGAAGAGCGTGCTCAAGTCACCTGTGCAGAAATTCGACACGCTGTCCCCGAGGCGAAAGTGGTCCCTTGCGAGTTCTCAGATGAGGGAGTTGCAGCCGCTGTCGACGGTATCAATCTCATCATTGCAGCCGGCGCTGCAGGCGTTCAGTTCCTCACGGGTGAGGAAGTCGAAGGGATCGAAACGTTGAAAGTCGCCATCGATGTCAACGCTGTCCCACCTGTCGGCCTGGAAGGCATCAGTCCCACCGATAATGCAGTCGAGATTAACGGCGCGACCAGCTACGGTGCTTTTGGTGTTGGCGGCTTGAAAATGAAAACTCACCGAGCCGCGGTCGAAAAACTCTTCACCTCAAACGATCAAGTTCTCAATGCGGCAGAGATTTACAACATCGCCGGAAGCGTTTAAAGCATTTCAGTGCTTCTTCTTTCTCACGAAGATCGCTTTCACGACTTCGTTCACGACTTCGATTGAATAGAACATCTTTCGAATTGGTTTTCAGGTTCTGCCTCGTGGCGAACAGTATTTCTACTAGAGAAATGCGTTCTTCACGGGCACACGGTAGAGCAAACTGCTCTAGGTGATCACGTGTCGCCGTGGGATTCGTTGCAGACTTCCCACCGGGGATTTCGAAGACTGCTGTTAAAGAGAGCTTGAGGCAACACGATTAAAAGATGCCAGGGGTTTATTCTTCAAGAGTTGGGAACGAAGGCCCTCTCGCTCGATTTCCTGACTGAAGATGAGGTGGAAACGCTTGAGTTGGGATGTCTTGATCAATGACGAGGATGAGCGTTTTGAGGCAATCAAAAGTTGAGTACAAAAAAAAGCCTCCGGTCATCGACTGGAGGCTTTTTGTTTTTATCAGTGAATCTGCGGGTGTTTATTTTTTATAACTCGTCGCTGGCACAAACCCATTCGTCGAGGGAAGATTTGTAGCTGAGTACTTCTTCGGCTTGGAAGTAGATGCCGATTTCTCGCAGGGCGGCTTCGGGACCATCGCTGCCGTGGATGAGATTGACCTGTCGGGAGAGTCCGAAGTCGCCTCGGATTGTCCCGGGGGCAGATTCGCGACCGTTGGTTTTTCCCATCATTCCACGGACGACGCTGACCGCTTCTGGACCTTCCACGACGATCGCGACGACTGGGCCTGAGGTAATGAACTCTTCGAGCATCGGGTAGAACGGTTTTTCAACGTGCTCTTCGTAATGTTGTGCTGCGAGCTCTTTGGTCACTTGCAACATTTTCATTGCAATGAGTTTGAGTCCTTTGTTTTCGAGGCGAGAGATGATCTCACCACAAAGGCGACGCTGCACGGCGTCAGGCTTCAGCAGGATCAGTGATTTTTCGAGTGCCATCTTAAAGGGTCCGAAGTGTCTGTTTGTGTTTTGAAAACTAGAGCAATTTGCTCTCTCGTCTACCCATGTAGAACGCGTTTACCAGTAAAATTGCTGTTCGCCACCAGGGAGAACGTGAAACCAATTCAAAAAATGCAATTCAATGTGTTCGTTCTGGCTGATCACTTCGCTGATCTTGAAAACGCCGGCAATCTGGGAGCGAAAACAGGGCTGGAGAAAGTGTTGCGGTTCGCTGAGAGTGCAGCCACTTGTCCAGATTTCCTGAGAGTGGATTAGTTCGCCATCATCTTGCGGAACTCATTGAACAAGTAGTGGCTGTCATGAGGTCCCGCTGACGCTTCAGGGTGGTATTGAACTCCGAACGCTCCGTAACCTTTGTGGCGGATACCCTCGACGGTCTGGTCATTCAGGTTGATGTGAGTGACCTCAGTCCCTTCTGCCAGCGTTTCGCCAGAGAGAGCAAATCCATGGTTTTGTGATGTGATTTCAACTCGACCAGTCTCCTTGTTGAGAACTGGCTGGTTGGCTCCCCGGTGTCCAAATTTTAATTTGAAGATCTCACCACCCAAAGCCAATCCGAGAAGTTGGTGTCCCAGGCAGATCCCGAAAATCGGTTTTTTGCCGAGCAAGTCGCGAATCGTTCCGACAGCGTAGTCGAGAGGTCGCGGATCACCGGGACCATTGGAGAGAAACACACCATCGGGCTTGTGAGCGAGAACTTCTTCAGCGGTCGCTGTCCCAGGGACGACGGTCACCTGACAGCCCATCTGTTTCAAGTGTCGCGGAATGTTCCATTTCATACCATAGTCGATGGCGACGACATGGAAGGCCTTGTCACCTTCTTTGGATTGATGAATCGAGGGAGTCACCTGGTCCAGCAACATGTCGTGCAGCCCGGTTGGCCAATCCGCATCCGATTCCGGCATCACGTCTTTGATGAGATCCTGCCCAACGATGTCCGGGCTTTGCTGTGCTTTGGCGACGAGTGAGGCGTCATCAAGATCGACCGTGGAGAGAACTCCGGTCATCGCACCTTCAGTTCGAATTCTCCGAACCAGTGCTCGAGTGTCGATTCCTTCGATTCCAATCACATTGTTTGCACGCAGGTAATCATCGAGCGATTGAGTTGATCGGAAGTTGCTTGGCTCACGGCAGAGTTCCTTGCAAACGAAACCACGAAGGGAGAGTCGACCACTTTCGACATCGTCAGTATTGATGCCGTAATTCCCGATGAGCGGGTAGGTCATTGTGACAATCTGCCCATTGTAGGACGGATCGGTCAGGATTTCCTGATATCCCGTTAAGCTCGTGTTGAAAACGACTTCACCGAAGTATTCTCCTTCGGCACCAAAGCGAGTCCCTGTAAAGACGGTTCCATCCGAAAGAGCAAGTTTGGCTGTCTGGGTATTTGAAATCGGGTTGTTCGCAGGCTGGTTCATAGTACAGGTACTGTTGGGGTCCGTGATATGACGTTTTTACCAGACTCAGGAGATGGGGAAAAGGATGCGTCACCTTGAATCATGGCGTAATTCCCAAAACTTCGTGATCGATGAGTGTTTACCGAATTATTGCCCCTGTTGTCGGCTCGTATCGATGGCTGTTGTTGCAATCTCCATTGTGGTCTGAAATTTCGGGAGAACAAAAAATGGATCACTTCGAGAGCATTATTTGTACGCTCCTGGAATCGAAAAATTACTGGGTTCGACAATCCTTCAAGGTCGAAATCTCCAAGGAAGACAAACGCGAAATTGGAAAACATTCGATTCCCCGCCCAGAGATCGACTTGCTCGGGTTCAACTTGTCGGAAAATCGAGTTTTGGCCCTCGAGGTCAAATCGTTTTTCGATTCTTACGGCGTTCGGTTTAATGCTCTGCAGGAGGAGTTTGCCATCCCGCAAGGAAAATACAAGCTATTCACCTGTTCAAGTTACCGGAAGATCGTTATTCGTAAACTGAAGCAGCAACTCATCGAATCGGGAATGGCAAATACCGAAACGCGGATTCAGCTTGGTCTGGCGGCTGGGAATGTCTGCCGCAACCAGGAAGAAGAAGTTCGAGAGCATTTGAATTCGCAGGGCTTCGTCTTTTGGTCGCCCAGAGAGATTAAACGGATGGTTGAAAAGCTTGCGAGTCAGGGCTACGAGAATAATGCAGCTGTCATCACTGCGAAAATTTTGATGCGTTCCTGAGCCACCCGGGCCTCGTCCATTCTTGATTGTGGGGACCTGATCTGTTCACCGTTCGGTTTTGATAATCCTCTTCCACTGCTGAATCGGTTCATCCAATTTGTGATCACGAATTTGATTGAGTGTGACACTTCCCGGAGACCCGCCACTGTGACACTTTCGTCAGAAATCGGTCGCCATGAAATCAAACAAATTCTGGCGTCTTGTTCTGTGAGTGCGTGTAAGTTGCTAAACTCAAGTGGTTTATGGAATTCGAAGAGGCGGGGTGTGATGCTGCTCGGTTAGATTTGCCTAATTCGGCTGATACTATTAGAATCTTTTGGAGTAGCAGAACCAATCGCTGGGCTCTCTTGTCTCGATTGATGATGCAACTAGCATGATACATGCAACAGCCGAAGTGGCGGAATGGCAGACGCGCTGGATTCAAAATCCAGTGAGGTAACACTCATGTGGGTTCGAGTCCCACCTTCGGTATTAACTTTTGGGAATACCCCAAACAATCTCAACAAGCCCCGCTGACCGCAACAAAAAAGCAGTCGCCGGGGCTTTCTCTTTAGCCACTTGGGGGCTGGTATGTTGCTTCAAACATGCTGAACGAATGTTACATTCATCCCAGTGGACCCCGACACCGTGCTAAAAAACGTTACCACCAACGTTACCTCTACTCGGATAAACTCCGTCAATTCTCAGGGTTTGTGAAGGTCAGAATCGGTGGAGACATCACTGAGCGTGTCTCTCAAAATGTCCCAATAATTCAGAGACCGCAATGTTTGAGACACTTCTGGGACACGGCAGCAGTCAGGTGTGCAATAAGTTACGTCATGATGACCCAGAACTGCTGTGCGTGAATGGAAGAGTTCCATCGGGAAATACACCGACAAAAATCTGAAAGAGCTGCCAGATCTGTTAGCAACCGAACACGAGTTCAACAAACAACGCAGTCATAACAGTCCTGTGCTCTTCCTTCTTCGATCTTCACGAAACAGGCGCCTGATTCTCCCACCAGAAAAACATAGTGAGCAAAGTCCGCTCCAGCGTGCAGAATTGGAGCGGTTTGGTGAGAGAACGTTTCGCGATCACGTGGCGCCCTTGTTATGCAGTTTGCGGCGGGATCAAAGCACGACGGTGTCGCGATGTCATCGAAAATTTCGAGATCTATGTCTCGGACGGCGACTGCAATTTCATCGATAATCATCGATAATCATCGAATGTCCAGACGTCCAACAAATTCGCAGGTGCTCCTTGAGCTATTGCAGGAAGTGCATAGCATCTCCTGTTCGCCAACGATTATCATCACTTCTCAGTCCCGGATTATCATGTTTGCCTCAACGACCTTGCTCCGAACATTGCATTGATCCGCCGGATGAAACGCAGCAGACACGCAAGATCTATCTCATGGCCATCAGCGGAGTCACGAATATGATGATGAAGAAACCAACTCAAACGCTCATTTGCGTTGCGGCCGCGACGCTGGCGGCTGCCGCATGTGCGGTCACGACTGCTCAAGAAAACAAGCCGACGCCGGGCTACAACTACAAGATCCCCCAAAAAATCATGACGCCTGACGAGGTCGAGACCTCGATTGGGAGGCTCGAGTTCTTCGACGGCATGCCCACCGAGGAGACCGTCGACAAGCTCTACGACCACCTGCTCAAGATGAGGGGCGTCGAGACCTTCCTCAACGGAATTCCTGCGACCTCGATCGAGGGTCTCCGTCTGGGGCACATCGAACTTGGCATCGAGTCATCGAACCATGCGATGCTCTTCGACGAACTGATGGACTCGGCCGGGCTGTTCCTCACGGGAAACACGGACACGGTGTATTGTTCTTTGTTTCTCAACTTAAAACGTGACGGTGCCACTGTCGTCGAGATTCCGGCGAGCTGCGGTCCTGGGACTGTAAACGATGCTTACTTCCGTTTCGTCGTTGACATGGGCATTCCCGGACCCGATCGCGGACAGGGCGGGAAATACCTCATACTGCCGCCGGACTATGAGGGGGATCTCCATGGTCCGATCGGTGGTGAAAAAGCGACCATCGATGGCGTGGACTACTTCGTGGTACGGTCGCCCAGTTTCGTCAACTGGGTCATCCTCCGCGGCTTTCTTGTGGACGGCAAGCCCGACGCCTCCGCCGAGATGTTCAGGAACGGGTTGAAAGTTTACCCGCTTGCCCGCAAGACCAACCCACCCGAGATGCGTTTTACGAGTGCTTCAGGGGTTCCATTTAACACGATTCATGCCAACAACTTTAAGTTCTATGAAGAACTGCATACCGTGATCGAGCGCGAGCCGATCGGGCTGCTTGATCCGGAGCTGCGTGGTTTGTTCGCCTCGGTTGGCATCCAGAAGGGCCAGCCTTTCGAACCGACCGACCACGAGAAGAAGATCCTCACCGATGCCGTCGCGATCGGCAACGCCACCGCGCGGGCGATCTCCTTCCGGCCCCGTCTCGAAGGAGCCGACATTTATCCGGACAGCGCCTGGAAGACGGCATTCGTCGGCGGCAGCTACGAATGGTTGAAGGACAGGGGCGACGGCGGGCGCAATCTCGATGCCCGGACGTTCTTCTTCTACATCGCGACAGTCAATACGCCAGCCATGGTGCTCAAGATGGTCGGCAAGGGGTCGCAGTACGCTCTTGCTGCCACCGACGCCGAAGGCGACTATCTGGACGGTTCCAAAACCTATAAGCTTACTATCCCCGCCGATGTTCCGGCGAAGGATTTTTGGTCGGTCGTAGTCTACGATCCGCAGACGCGATCCGAACTGCAGACCGATCAGGAATTCCCCAGCAAGAACAGCAAACGCAGCGATCTAACCGCCAATGCTGATGGCTCAATTGATCTTTATTTCGGTCCCGAAGCTCCCGAGGGCAAGAAGACCAACTGGATTCAGACCGTCCCCGGCAAGGGATGGTTCACATTGCTCCGTCTTTACGGCCCACTTGAGCCCTGGTTCGACAAGTCCTGGCGACCGGGAGAAATCGAACTCATGAAGGATGCTTTGTGATCGTTGCCTCTGAATCGTTCGAATGATCTCAGAAGTAGCGTAACGGCGTCGAGAATGGTCGGCGCGAAATCGCCACTACGCGCTCATGTCGGACCGTCCTTTGTCACGAATAATCCCGCGCACGATCTGCTCCGACCAATGTGGACGGAGCAGATCGTGGATATGGCAGTTCGTTCCCTAGGGGCAGATTGGAATTTCGGAACTCCTGTTGAGTTTCCATTGAATCACATGTTACCTCCGGCGTTACCACGACAACACTTCAGTGTGCGATTGACTGCGTCATGACCGCTGTCAAACGAGTACTGACAACCGGATTCAAAATCCAGTGAGGTAACACTCATGTGGGTTCGAGTCCCACCTTCGGTACTTCTCTTAAATGGCTTGTAGCCAACGAATAACGCCAAACACCCGGTCAGTGGTGTTTGGCGTTTTTTCGTATGCATTGATCAGATGTGCACTGGCTGTGCGAATCCGTACCAGTTCTATGCAGAGTGCGGTTTACTTGAGTTCGGTAGGTTCCTCACTTCTCGTTGAGCTTCTTTTGCTCTACAGGCACCAGCGGTGGATCATACGGGTGTAGATGTCGGTCCCCCGGTCGAACTCTTTGAGGTCGAGGTATTCGTCGTGAGTGTGTGCTTGAGCAATGTTCCCGGGGCCCATCACCACGGCTCGTTCGAGTTCGTAATACCAGGCACCGTCGGTGCCGTAGGAAACGGTTCGCGGTGTTTTGTTCTCAGCGAGTTCCAGACATTCCTGAACGTACTCAGCGTTGGGGTCGATGTAGAATGGGTTTGCTCTGAAGCGGACATCGAATTCGAGCCCGTTGGACTCGGCAGCGTTTTGAATCCGTTCGAAAATTGGCTCAGCATCGATTCCCGGCATACGTCGATAGTAGATCGTGCAAATACTTTGGGGCGGCGTAATGTTGATTGCTCCCGTGTGATCGTTGATCCCGATGTTCATTGTCATCGTGGGAGGCGTGAATTCTTCGTTTTGCCACTTCGGGTCCGATTCCAACTCGTCGTTGAGAGCTTTCATCTCAGCCAGAAACGGAATCATTTTCCAGTTGGCGTTGGTTCCTTCCTTGGTACTTGAGTGAGCGGCACGACCTTTGGAGGTCACTACGATTGAGCAGCCTCCTTTGTGACCGTGAACAACATCAAGCATGGTCGGTTCACCGATAATCGCACGCGCCTGGCCGGCGACCATTTCACGGTACATGGAAGAGTTCTTGACAACTTGCTCTGCTCCGCGCATTCCGACTTCTTCATCAGCTGTGCAGCAGAAGTAAACTGGTGCAGTCAATTGTTTGTCTTTGACCGATTCCATCGCTGCCAGAAAGCAGGCGACGGAACCTTTCATGTCGGTTGTTCCTCGGCCGAACAATTTGCCATCTTTGATCGTCGGTTCGAACGGACCATGTTCATCGAAGACCCAGGTCGTCGCGGGGACGACATCTGAATGGCCAAAGTAAGCCAGGCCACCCTCACCGGAGCCAATTTTTCCGAGGATGTTCGATTTGCTGACACCATTGGCGTCGATGTAATCAACTCGTTCCACCTCGCAGCCGAGTTGTTTCAGCCAGTCCTCAATCTGATTTGTTACTTCAACATTTGATTTTGAAGAAACAGAGTCGAAAGCGACCATTGATTGTGTGTATTCCAGCGCAGATGGCATTGTGAGTCCTTTGCCCAGTATTGATAGAGTTTGGGGTTGATCAGGTTGATGTCGTGCTATTCTCTCGACTCTGCTTCGATTGTGCCAGTCAATAAATCAATCAGAATCTGGTTGGGAGTTTCGCTCATTGATGGTCATCGAAATGACCTCTCTCGTTCTCAGAAGTAGCGACCGACTGCCACTTTCGGCTGAGGAAGGACTTCCAAGGGAGATTCCGGTTCGTCTGTGTAATTTTGTGGACGTGCCCAGAGGTTTCATTTGAGTTAGAATCGTTGTGAGATGTCCAATCGTCGTCAGAAACGGCTTGGCAGATCACGTTTCACGAACACGCCTTTACCACTTACAGCTGAATCAGCAGAGCGCCTCGCGCAGGTCGCGACAGGAATTGATTGCCATGAAGAACTCAGATGTTGCTCGACACTTTGAAGAAATCGGGGATCTGCTGGAAATTCAGGGAGCGAATTCATTTCGAGTTCGGGCTTATCGAAACGGGTCGCGAACGATCGAGGATCTGGCGGAGCCGATTGCCAGTATCGCTGCCGAAGGAGAAAAGGCCCTCGTCGAACTTCCGGGGATCGGGAAGGATATCGCTGCCAAAATTGTCGTCCTGCTGGAAACCGGAACAACTCCTCAGCTGGAACAACTGCGAGAAGAAGTTCCGCCCGGTGTAGTGCAAATGCTGAGGATTCAGGGACTCGGTCCCAAGAAAGTGAAAGCGCTCTTTAAAGAGCTTGAGGTGACTTCGCTGGAGGAATTGAAAGCTGCGGCCGAATCAGGCGCAGTTGCTGAACTCAAAGGGTTCGGAAAGAAAACAGCCCAGACAATTCTGGACGGGATCGAACATGTCGAGCAGGCGGGAAACCGGTATTTTATCTCCGAAGCACTCGTCCCCGCAGAGTTGATTGTTGAAGATCTGTTGAAGCTGAATTCCGTCACACAGGCATCGATCGCCGGGAGCGCGCGACGTCGAAAGGAGACCTGTGGCGATCTCGACCTTTTGGCGACATCATCCAATTCGGCGGAGGCGATGGAGTTGCTGGCTAAGCATGAACTGGTCGAGAAAGTCCTTGCACAGGGAGACACCAAACAGCGAGTGCGGTTGCGGTCAGGGATCGAAATGGATTTGCGGGTGGTTCCAGATGAATCGTACGGAGCTGCAATGCAGTATTTCACTGGCTCGAAAGAACATAACATCGTCATCCGTCAACGAGCACAAAAACGTGGACTGCGTTTGAACGAATACGGAATCTTCAAGGACGAGGAACTCATTGCCGGGAAGACTGAAGAAGAGATTTACAAAGCGGTCGATTTACCCTGGATTCCGCCTGAGTTGCGAGAGAATCGGGGTGAAATTGAACAGGCTGAAGAGGGTCAGTTGCCGAACTTGTTGGAGCTCAAGGACATCAAAGGTGATTTGCACATGCACACCACTGCAACCGATGGGACGGCGAGTATTCGTGAAATGGCTGAGGCGGCTCGCGAGCGTGGGTTGAAGTACATTGCGATTACCGATCACTCAAAGCGTGTCACGATGGCGAATGGGCTCGATGCCGATCGCTTGCGTAAGCACTGGGCAGAGATTCGGAAGATACGCGAAGAGTTCTCAGACATCGAGATTTTGTGCGGAATCGAATGCGATATCCTCGAAGATGCCGAACTGGATTTGCCGGACGATGTCCTCTCGGAAGGTGACTGGGTGATCGCTGTGCTGCATTATGGGCTGAAGCAACCGGGTGAGCAGATCATGAAACGATTACTCAACGCGGTGAAGAATCCATACGTCTGTGCGATTGGACATCCCTCGGGAAGAATTGTCGGTCGGCGACCGGGAGCAGACATTCACTATCCCGATTTATTTAAGGCAGCTGCCGATCACGGCGTTTTCATGGAGATCAATGCGCATCCATCGCGTCTTGACTTGGACGACATACAAGCCGCGGCGGCCAAAGATCACGGAATTCCCATTGTGATCAATACCGATGCTCACTCCACGACTGGCTTCGATGTGATGAAGTACGGAGTGTATCAGGCGCGCCGAGCCGGATTGGAAAAGAAAGATGTTGCGAATACGCGGACCTTCAAGCAATTCAAAAAAATGCTGCGAACGAGTTCGTGATTTTAGAGCATCTTTCGAATAGGTTTACAGGTTCTGCCTCGTGGCGAACAGCATTTTCATTAGAGAAATGCGTTCTTCACGGGCACACGGTAGAGCAAACTGCTCTAGAGCATCTTTCGAATTGGTTTGCAGGTTCTGCCTCGTAGCAAGCAGTCTATGAATTCATCAATGTAAGCTTCGCAGGCGCGGCAAGCATTAAAAGACATTGAAAATGCGCTGCTGCAGTGTCCGGCGAAATCCGTACTTACTCGCGGGCCTGGAAGATGAGAGCGATTTCCTGTTCCTCATCAATGATGCGGGAATGGACTTTGATGGTATCTTTGACTTCTGCAAAGCTTGCTCCGGGGACGCGAATAAGAATCTCCGCTGTTCCATCGATCACCGGCAAACGATGAGTCGGTCGGGCTTTGACTAATTCTCCATTTGCTCGGAAGTAGTAGGCGTCATCAGGAATGATTTGTCGATAACCATCTGTTCCGATGACGGTCCCTTCGAAGTCAGACAGGCGAACGAATTTTTTCGTTTTGGGAGTCTTCACGCGAATGACGATGGAATAATCTTGTCGAACTTTTGGGAACCCTCCCGGGTCTCCATGGCGTATCTGGCCATTCACTTTTCCGGCCAAAATCGGCCAGGGCCAAACTGAGAAGCTGCCTGCTTTGATGGCATTTTCGGGCTCAGCGACACGGCCGCCTCCAGCCTCTCCACCCGAGCCGGTTCCATCGCCGTCGCTTTCAACGGTTGTTTGATTATCCAGCTTGGGCTGAGGAAGGAAGTTGTAATCGCTGTTCAGGATGGGATCGAGCAACGCCTGCTGAACCTGGTCCTGCGAACTTTTCTCTTCAGGCATCGCGATCAGTGTATCGAGCGGAGCGTCAAAGATGACTTGCTCCTCGTTCGCTGTGTTCTCCATCAATGTCGTGAATCCGTCGTCCGTCTCGAGCGAATGCAGAATCGGTATTGAAAGCATCGCCAGCAGGATGATGTGGAGAACGAAAGAAATCGCGTAGCCAGCACCCTCGTTGCCGTTGAACTGATCGACAGCTCTTTCCCACCAGTTATTGCTGGGAGGGAGAACTTCTAAAGCTTTCGGTCGCTGCGCTGTCGCCTGTGTATCTTCCTCCTTGAAGTCGTCGTTGCGACGCTTCTTTGGTGGAGGAGGAACTGGAATGCGGGTCGACATTGTGAAAACTGGTGAGTTATGAACGAACTTGAAGAGTGCCGACAGCAGACATCGCTGCAGCTCTCCTCAATTATCACTCGATCGGGCCATTCTGACAACATTGATCAGAGATCGCCCTGGAATTAAATCCCCGTGAGGACGACCTCGTCAAGTCAGGTTTTCGGCTCTCTGTGCAGACAATTTGCCTCGTTGGCTGTAGCTTTCGGGAGGAAAATTCAGCGGGATCCTCCAATTTTTTCTGTTTAAGGTTCCGACAGGCGTCCCCTGCTCTGGCAATTTTTGCGGAGACTCCCTGAGCTGGTAAATCGGGGGAGACTGGAGCCGTAGCGACTTTTACTGGTCGTCCGTTTTCTTCTCATCGAGTGGACGAACCCAGATTTCACGGAAGTAGACAGTGCTCTCAGGATCGTGTGCCTGCAGTGCGAAAGTTCCGTGGTCAATTTTCCGTCCCGAGAACTTGGGGTGTTTGTAATTTGACGGTTCGGTATATGTGACAACGGTTTTGTCGTTCACTTTGATTGTGACTCGGTTCCCTTTGACGGTGATGAGTTCGGTGTAAAACACATTGTCGGTAACGTCTGTTTCGGTCACATCTTTGACGGTGAACAGGCTTCCGGTTTTGTTTTGATTTTTGTGTGTGCTGTTCACCTGCACTTCATGCCCAACTTCGGGGAATCCTTCTTCCTGGTATTCTGTGTGGAAGTAAATCCCGCCATTCGATCCCGGGGTGGTCATGACGTACACAAGGAGTTCAAAGTCTTTGAAGTCAGCACCGTTCACTTCACCGGTGTAGAAGAGGTGCGATTGATCGCTGGTCGCCTGCGCCTTGATCATGCCGTTGACGACTTCAAAGGAGTCACTCGGAGTGCTTGCCTTCCAGCCGTCGAGGTTGCGTCGATTAAAGAGTGGAATCCACCCCTCTTTCCTCATCGCTGTGTCGTAATACTCAACGTGAGACGGAGCTGGGAACTGTCGGATTCCACTGACCCGGTGGTAGGTTTCAAAGACATCTCCCCCGTCAAGAATACGCGGATCTTTGGTTTTGATCAGGTAATCTTCGAATTGTTGTGTGAGCTGCTTTTCTGTCTCAGCGAAGCCCTCCGTCCCGGCGAGATTGTTGAGGCAGGCGGGGTCCTTTTCCATGTCGAAAATCTCCACGGCAGGTCGCTTTTGAGTCGCCCAGTCAAAGTACTTGACGATTTCTGGATCGGTTTTGTTTTCAATTAAATATGACAAGCTCGGGCAGGCGTCGATGTCGTGATAGCCACCATCTTGCGGACCCAGACCTCCATTTTCATCGAGCTTTCTTGGTGATCCAGCTGGCCAGCGATCCGGGCGAAAGTTTCGGATGTACAGATGCTGCTTAGTCCGCATCGATCGTTGCGGGTACGCCAGGTTTAAATATCGCGAAGAAGAATGGCGCTCCCGACCAGAGAAGACCGCTGTGCGTGTGGAGTCGACAGTCCCTTCTTTTTCGGACTTCAGGATGTTGACCAAACTCTTTCCAGGAAGAGAGGGCTCCTCGCTGGGAGGAGCGACTTTCGTCGCGTCGTAAATTGTGGCGGTCAAATCAACAAAGCCAACCAGATCATCCGACGTTCGACCTGCTGCGATTTCGCTTCCCCAGCGAATTGCCAACGGGACATGGACGCCGTACTCGTAACAGTTTGCCTTCGCTCGCGGAAATGCCATTCCGTTATCGGAGGTTACTATCACAAGTGTGTTTTCAAGTTCACCAGCTTCTTCAAGCTGATCGAGAATTTTTCCTAAGTGCTGGTCAAACCATTCTATTTCGACTGCGTAATCGAGTAAGTCAGATCGAATTTCGGGGCGATCCGGCAAGAACGCTGGGACTTCAACATCTTCCAGATTCTTACCGGATTTCAGACCAGAGCCTTTTTGAAAGGCGCGGTGTGGTTCGTGCGCTCCGTACCAGAAACAGAATGGTTGGTCTTCAGGTTTTTGACTCAGAAATTCTGCGAAGTTTGCAGCGTAGTCGTTCCCGCTGATTTTCTTAAAAGGGGCAGTTGTTTTCTTTTGATCAAACGATGGACCAGCCGGATTCTGTTTCCATCCAGCTGTTTCGAAGTCCCCTGGTCCCCATCCTTTTCCGGTGAGGCCGACAAAGTATCCGTTCTCACCCAGCACTTCAGGGAATGTTTGATACTTCTTGGGAAACAGGCTGGCATGTGTCCCGGCGTGCTCAATTTGCCAGTGATGCTTTCCAGTGAGAAACGCAGCTCGGGATGGGCTGCATCCGGGAGAGGCTGCATAGGCATTGTTGAAGAGGACGCCTTCTTTGGCGACTCGATCAAAAGCGGGAGTCTTCACAAACCTGGAGCCATAAGCCGATGTGTGCGGCCAGGATTGATCGTCGCTGATGGCGATCAAAATGTTCGGACGCTTTTCTGCATACGCAGAAGCGAACGGAGCTTGGAATAGGAAGATTACGACGAAAAGCCATCTCATGAGGTCGAACCTGATTTTGATGTTCTGCAAACGCCTGTCTTGCAGTATCTGAAAGATTGAGAAGCTTGAACAAAACTAATGAAACCGTGTTGATTCCATTTGTGTTCAATGACTCATCAAATATTGTTAGATCGAATCGATTCCGCATCACGGCATTGGAAGCGAACTTCACCATCCACAATGGTGTATTTTACTCGAGCGGTGACAACCATGTCATCGAAAGGATTGTTTCGGCTTTTGGATTGGAACTGATCGGTTTTAATCGACCATGTCTCATCAGGAGCGATGATAGTCACATCCGCAACGGACCCCGGCCGAATTGTTCCAGCATCGAGTCCTAGAAGTGTGGCAGGTCCATGGGTCAATTTGCAAATCAATTGCGACCAGGTGAGGTGCCCCGGCTCAATGAGCGTCTTCACGCATAACGGGAGAAGCGTTTCCAGACCCGCAATTCCAAACGGAGCATTGTCGATCTCAAGACTCTTCTTCTCTTCGGAAAGAGGTTGGTGATCAGACGAAATACAGCTGATTGTTCCGTCAACAAGACCTTCAATGAGTGCCTGGCGATGCTCTTCTGTTCGGATTGGGGGATCGACTTTGTAGTTTGTATCGTAGTCGACTAAGCACTCGTCTGTGAGGAGCAGATGATGCGGAGAGACATCGGCGGAGACCTGAATCCCTCGCGAAATAGCCTGTCGGATTTCTTCAACACTTCGTTTCGAAGAGATCGACATAATGTGGACACGGCCGTTGGAGGTCTCTGCGAGTGCGATATCGCGCCGCACCATGATCTCTTCTGCAGCTGCCGGCATCCCACGCAGCCCTAAGACTGTCGACTGGAACCCCTCGTGCATCTGCCCCCCTTGCACAAGTTCCGGGACCTGCGCGTGGTTGAAAATTGCGCGATTCCACATGCTTGTGTATTGTAAGGCGCGACGCATGATTTCAGGATTCGAAATCGGCCGCTTCCCATCAGAGAAAGCAACGGCACCGCCATCGATTAACTGGCCGATCTCTGCCAACTCTTCGCCGGCATGATTCTTTGTGACTGCCCCAATGGGCACGACTCGGCATTGAGCTGCTCGGTCTGATTGCCGCACGACGAATTCTGCTGAGGCTCGGCTGTCAACAACAGGAAAGGTATCAGGAAGGTCGGCAACGGTTGTGAAGCCGCCTGCGAGCGCGGCTGTCGCTCCTGTTTCGATCGTCTCGTCTTCTTCGAAACCAGGCTCGCGAAAACTGACATGACAATCGATCAGTCCGGGAGAGACAATCATCCCTGTCGCGTCGATTTCGCGATCAGCTGCGAAGTCTGCCCCGAACTCTTTTTCGTCGACAACGAGGCCATCGATGATCAGTAAGTCTTGCTGGGCATCGAGTTTATTCGAGGGATCGATCACTCTGCCGTTCTTGATCCGCAAACTACTCATTGAATCACCGATTTTCGCTCTTGGGTTTGAGCGAGTAAATGCAAACAGGCCATTCGTACAAACAGTCCGTTTGTCACCTGATGCAGAATTTGCGAGTGTTTTCCGTCCGCCACATCGGGGGTGATTTCCACACCACGATTGATCGGCCCCGGTGCTAAAATTAGAACGTCTTCTTTTGATTTTTGAAGACGTTTCTTGTTCATTCCAAACAGGTGGGCATACTCAGCGATCGATGGAAAGAATGCTCCTCGCTGACGTTCGAACTGGACTCTCAGCAAGTTAATGACATCCGATTCAGCCAGGACATCATCGAATCGATGTGCGACGGTCACTCCCAATTGTTCAATTTCAGCTGGGATCAAAGTTGGTGGACCGCAAACGATCACCTTCGCGCCGAGTTTCTGGAGTCCCCAAATATTCGAACGGGCAACACGTGAGTGTTTGATATCGCCGACAAGTGTGACGGTTTTTCCTTCAAGGGTGCCGAGCTTCTCCCGCATTGTGAAAATATCGAGAAGCCCCTGCGTGGGGTGTTCGTGCGTTCCATCACCCGCGTTCAGGACACCTGATTTCAAGTGTCGAGAGAGGAGTTCCGGTGCGCCGGGAGAGCTGTGCCTGACGACCATCAAGTCAACACCCATTGACTCAATCGTTAACGCGGTATCGATGAAGGTTTCACCCTTAGAGAGGCTACTGCCACTGGCGGTGAAGTCGACCGTATCTGCACTGAGACGCTTGGCTGCCAGGCTGAAACTGGTTTTTGTTCGGGTCGACGGTTCGAAAAAGAGATTCGCGACGACAATCCCATTGAGATGGGGCAGCTTTGATCTGGTGACTTGAAGAGTTTTGAACTCAGCTGCATGATCAAGAATGAGTTCGATTTCTTCTCGATCAAGTTTCTCCAAGCCCAATAAATGACGTCGCTTCCAGTTTCCAATCGGGACAGAACTTGTAGGGGAGGCAGCCATTATAGAGAGTGTTATTCATGTAAGAGGCATGATTTCGCTTCATCTTACTCATCTCGATTCGAATCGGCAAACGAGTCACTCAAGTGAGAATTCGATAATTTCATTTCTGGCAGTGGAAAGAGATGAGCTGCGTGACAGGGCTGATCTATCAAGCTGAATCCCCTGAAATCGACGCTGTCCCTTGGTGATTCCATTACGAGAGAACTTTTCTCATAAGAACAGTTTGCTCTAACGCGTGCCCGTGAAGAACGCATTTCACCAGCGTAATTGCTGATCACAAGAGGCTGATCACCACGAGGCAGGTCGCGAACGCCTGTTCGGAATTCCTGTAGAGAGCATATTCAGTATTCAGAATCAGTCCTAAAGGTACTTTGAAGCCCCCTGCTCCATCAGTCGCTTAGCGACTTCTGCTCCCAGTTCTGCCGGGGATGCAGGATCACCTGAAACGGAAACGTCGAAGCGAACTTCTCCATCCGGGCTGAGGGCGACCGCATCCAGTTTGAGGACTTCCTGATCCTGTTGACACAGCACGCCGACAGGAGCGTGGCAGCCTGCCTGGAGAGTGAACATGCAGGATCTCTCAGCTGTAACTTCAATTTTAGTTTGCGCGTGCGAGATTTGATGCAAGAGTTCGATCACTTCTTGATCGTCTTCCCGGCACTCAATTCCGAGAGCAGCCTGACCGACAGCGGGGAGCATCAAAGGTGGTGTGAGCAAAAAGCTGATTCTCTGTTCCAGTCCAAGACGGCGAAGACCTGCTTCAGCCAGAATGATGGCGTCGTACTCGCCGTCATCGAGTTTCTTGAGTCGTGTATCAAGGTTTCCACGAATTTCGAGTAACTCGAGATCCCTACGAGAGGAGAGCAATTGTGATTGCCGTCGCGGACTTCCGGTTCCGATTCTGGAACCAGCAGGCAGGTCATCGAACGATTGAACTTGTGAATCCTTTGGCAGGATCATTGCATCGAACCGCGGGGCACGTTCCGGGATTCCAGCGAGCGACAAACCGGGGATTGGACCGGTCGGTAAATCCTTGAGTGAATGAACGGCAATGTCCGCGTGGTTCTCGATGACGACCCGCTGAACTTCACGTGTGAAAACTCCCTGGCCTCCCATTTCGCGCAACGGTTCCGTCCGGTCACGGTCACCAATGGTCGAGACTGGAACGAGTGCTACATCGAAGAGAGAGGTTGTTTCTCGCAGGCGATCGGCAATGTAGTTCGCCTGCCACATGGCAAGTTGGCTTTCGCGTGTGGCAATACGAATAATTCGCTGCTCAGTTGCCATTAGTCGTCGTCTCCGTCTTCGATGTTGATTTCAAGCGGATGAGCAGGAGCGATCCATTTTTGCCCCGTCGGCATTGGTACTCCCTGCATCGATTGTTGTGGAGAAATACTCGCTCGAATCAGCCCTTGTTCGACAAGTTCTTTGAATTTCTCTGGTGTCATTTTTTGATGGCCAGGTGAGAGAACTCCACATGAAATGCAGAACTGCATTGCCTGTTCCACGGTGATGTCCAGGTCAAGGACTTCACGTCGAGGGACGTTGACGGTGTAGCCAGTCATTGGTGCAGGTGACGATGGAACAAGAAACGTCACACACGGTTCTCCTGCTCCAATCGAAATTTGCATCATACTTTCTCCAGTCACGAACCCGATGGACCACACACCCTTTCGAGGATATTGAATCGCTGCGACGCGACCATATTCGACAGGTTGATTTTCTGTGAAAAAGAAGTCGGTAACCTGCTTGGCTGATCCATAAATGTTTCGCACCAAAGGGAGCCGGCCGAGGATCTGTTGTTCCGTAACTCGAACAAACCAGCTGCCCAATCTCGCGGAGACGAATTGCCCCGTGAAGTAGAGGACAAAAATAATCAGGACGACTGTCAATAAACTGAGATGAAACAGGCTTCGGAAATACTTGTGAGCCACATACTCCAGGTAGACCGCCCTCGCAGAAACCGGAACTTGCCCAGGAGGGAGATTTCGGGCGACCTCTGCGTAAACGTCGTACGGAACGGCATTCGGCCCAAGCTGGACGTAAATTTCCGTCCCGATTTTATCGGCTTCATCCTGCAGCCAGGCAATTCGCTTTTGTTGTCGGGCAGCGTAATCGTCCATCTCATTCGGATTTGTATCTTCCGTAATACGGCGATCGATGGCGGCCTGTTGCCGAGCCACGTATTTCCGATACTGCTCCCGTAACTCTTTCGTGACCAGATAGCCCGTCCCACAATATTTCAGTGGGGGAGCCGTTTCCAGTTGAATCAGCGACTCACTCAAGACGGATTGATCGACAAACTGCGACATTGTGTACTTCACCGTCCAGGTCGCAGGGACGATGATGTACTTATTCACGAAGTTCAGGACCCAGATGAGAATCACGATCGTGAGAATCGTGGGTAAGCTCACTGCCAGCCCGCGAATGAAAATTCGCGTGGGCGTGAGGGCTCGCTTCGGCGAATGCGCCTCACTGTTCGGCTCCTCGCTATTCACATTGTTCTCAATGTCTTCGGACATGAATTCTTTCAGTGAAGGGCATCACAATTGTGTTGCATGTGATCGCAGGAAATGAAATGTTGTTCGGTTCAACAACATTTGAGTTTAATTTTTTTGTTCATTGCAGCCGCACAGACATTCTGCAGCGTTTGCTGAGCAGGCCGATGGGCTTGCACAATACTCTGGGTGGCGTGATTTGAGTGACGTGAACATTTACGCTCTGTGTTCTTCGGGCACTATGCTCCGATGCCGCGAGCTAAGACGGCAACTCTGACTTCTTCTGCGCCAGCTTGCAACAGCACTCTGGTCGCTCGTTGACACGTCGTCCCTGTCGTGAGGACGTCATCGACAAGGAGGATCGACAAACCTGTCAAATCAATTCCCCGATTCACTTTAAAGGCTGATCGTAAATTTTTTCTCCGGGCAGCTGGGCTCAATAAATGTTGTTTCGGAGTTCGTTCTCTTTTGCGGAGTATATGTCTGTCATTCGGGAGCTTCAACAATCGGCTCAGTTGATTTGCAATTGTCATTGAAGCTTGATTCAAGGAGAGAAAGCGATCTGACCAATGCTGTGGAATCGGTACAATTAGATCCATTGATCTGTTCGAGGCCCTATCGCAAACAACTTGAGACAGCAATTGAGCCAAACTCCTCAAGGCGAGTTCGTCATACTGGCACTTTCCCTGTAGAACCGCTTTTTTGAGGAGGCCTGTGTAGTTCCCCAAACTTGCGACCGAGCGAAACTCGTAACCCTCGTGCCGACAATGAATGCATCCGTTGTCGGTGGCTAAGTTTGGGCCGACGACGGCTGAGCAGAGTTCACACGAATTTTTTTGTGTCACATCCAACCCATCGAGACACTCTGCACACATTCTATTCGGGCAGCTTGGGGGGATTGCGGAATGACACAACGAACAGGCAGAAGGGAATAGAAATTCCGCACCTGTTTCCAAGAAGCGATTCAATGGTGCCGTGATCAAACTCACGAATTGGTGATCCCTGTAATCAAGCCACAAATGAAATGTCTCACAGAAAGCGAGCAGACAACTATACAGACAACTATATTGTAACCAGGGCGAATCGTCGAATTACGGGAGAATCGCGACTCCTTGTGTTTCTTCAGGTCGTCCTTCGTGATGGGCGGAAAAATGCAAAAATTGCATCATCGCAAAAACTGCCGAAAAATCATTTGACACATATTGACCTAAATCTGCCGAAAGAATTATTACTCGCTTCTCCTCTCTCACTTCACTTCACTTTCATTTCCCCCACTCATTCACCCACGCACTCATTATTAGCGGAACGCAGAAGGTGTACTTCTCACACACCATCCCACTCTGCGGAAAGCGTTTTGAGATGCGCAGGCAGGAATCTCATGTCTGTTTCCATCCCCCCCGCTACCATACGTCCGACCGGAAGAGTCGCTGCGTGTGCGAAAGATGTTGCCGCTCAGCAGCATCTGGAGCTCGCAATTCGACGAAACGGTTATGAATCGATTGCCGTCTCCTCACTGGAAGAGCTGCGTGCTCTTTTGATGAGCGAAAATATCGCCGCCGCGGTGATTGACGAGCCGGAATCGATTGAAGATATCGAACGGCTCGACACTGAAATGCGAAGAGCCGATCGACCAACACAGTTCATTCTGCTCCCTTCAATCGGTCATCGGATCAACGTCCCTCGCTCGGTTTCGTGCGATGTTGTTGAGCCACCACTGACACCAGAACGAATTGGTCGCTCACTCTTTTCGGCAGTTGGGCGTGCTCAGCTGATCTCTGAAAACCTGGAGCTCAAGCAGAAACTTGAAGGCCGCATGTTCGATGGACTTGTTGGCAACAGCCAGCAAACACGTGAACTTCGTGGTCAAATTCACACAGCTGCAGAACACGATCAACCCGTATTAGTGACTGGTGAAGCGGGCTGTGGAAAATCGGAAGCTGCCCGAGCCATTCACCTGACTCGCTCTGGACCCACACAGCCTCTTCTCACTATTCGTTGCAGCTTGTTGACTTCAGCAGCGATTGAGAAAGAGCTTTTCGGTGACGAAGAATCAGATGGCCGTTTCGCCTCAGCTGCGGATGGGACGCTTGTCTTCGAAGATATCGAAGCACTCACCATCCCGCTTCAAGTGCAAATTGCAGAAGTGATTCGAAACAGTGCTTACCGACGTGGAGAAACGTACATTCCACTTCGAGCACGAATCATCGCGACAACGACCGCGAACTTGCGTCAGCTTTGCACAGAAGCCAAATTCGATTCTCGACTTCTGAATCTCATCGAACGAAATACCATTCAGGTTGCGTCTCTTCGTTCACGAGTTGAAGATCTTCCAGCCCTTGCTGAACACTTTGTTCAACAATGTTGCGTTCGTGAAGGTCAACACTTGCGACGCCTTTCTGATGAAGCACTTTCACAACTCGAAAGCCACAACTGGCCGGGGAATGTTCGTGAACTCGAAAACGTGATCAACCGCTGTTGCTCACTCGCTGGCGATACGGTCATCACTGCTGAAGAAATTCAGCCCTGGCTTGAGCAGAGCGAAGAATCGACCGAGTCTCCAGGTTTGACGCTCAAAGAAATGGAACGCAAACTCATCGAAGCGACGTTCAATCGCTTTGGTGGAAATCGTGAACTGACTGCCAAGGCATTGCAAATTGGAATTCGGACGCTCTCCGGAAAACTCAGAGAATACGGGTACCCACCACGAGGCGGCCCAGGTTCAAACCGCAAACAACAACGTGCTGCCTGATCGCAGTACGACAAATCCCCCCCCAAGGCCGTCTAATAGAAATGTTGGACGGTCTTTTTTAATGCCCAGTTGACGAATAGCATTTCTTGAAGTGGTGTCCAGAATCTGCCTCGTGGCGAGAAGTCTATGAAGTCATGAAAGTAGATTTCACGGGCACACGGTAGGGCAAACTGCTCTAATTCTCCTTATGGCTTGCTCGGGACAATGGTCCCGAGCTACGAGGAGATCGTTCTCTGCTCTCGAGCTACGAGGGGCTTGTCCTCAGTTCATCTTAAAATGGGACAGGCAGCAACAGTGAGTGGTGTTGAAACAGGACCTGTTTTCCTTGTTCACCCAGAAATTGCGTAAAAAAAAGAATGAACACGTAGAGGCCAAGAACCGGGATGATCGTGCCGCCAACCAGCCAGCGGACCGTCCAGTGTGGGCGATTTCCGAGCTCTCGCTTTTTGACAGCATGGTGATAAGCCCATCCCAGCAAAATTCGTGTGGGATAAATACTGACAACGAAAATTAAAGTCACCGGCCACATTGCATCGGGAGGCAACAGGAATGCCTTGAACAGGTAAAGTGGTAACGACAGTAAATACAGCACGACCAACGAAAGTGACCAGACAATGGGGGCATGAGAATAGAGCGAGCGAATTTCGCGAAGTTCTAAACCAGAGCGAAAGCGGTTTTCAGAAGCGAAGCGGGCCTGTAAAAACGGAACCCAGCTGAACACAATGGCGAGCAGAATTCCTCCGGTGACAGTCAGAAGGATTTGCCCCCCCTTCGGTTCCTGAATGGCGGCGTACATGAGAGTGGGGAGAAACAGCCACAAGAAGGCAACTCCGAAACCTCTCAGTCCCAGCCAAAAGTGCCTGCGGATCTCTAATCTCTGGACGAACTCTTGAATCTTTCGGTCCGCATGTGCAAAGTAATTCCCTTCGCGAAGTCGACCTGTCAGCCAGAAAAAATTCTTGAATGGTCGCATAAAACACCAAAACGTTCCGCCCCGTGCAATCGCCAGAATCAAGTGGAGAGTGATGACGCACCAGGCGACATTTAGAGCGAGGTGGAATCCGAGATCAGCTTGCGAACCGGGGTCAATCAAGCGTGAATCGGCGGCAAAGCTCGCGAGAAAACGAAGCGGCAGAAGAAACACCCAAATTCCCCCAGCCAGCACCACTAATTGTGGAGCGGCATCAAGGAGAGGGAATCCATCGCGAATTCGTCCACTCTTCGCGACTCGACCTTCAACGTTCAGGAAATAGCCCAGCACAAAGAAGTTCACAAGTGGAATTGCAGCCAGTACCGCGAGAACCAGCATCAAGCTGACAAAAGCAAACAGATAGTAAGTTGTTAGGACAAGGAAGTTGATTGGATGCCGCCAAGGGACCGGAAACGCAGTTTGTCTCGAATCAATCACTTCTTCGGGTTGATGAGTCCTGCACATTTGCTCGTTGACTTCAGAAGCAACGTGTTCTTGGGTGGACGACATTTCAGCCGCATCCTCGGAATCGAATGACGAATCGCCCATCTGATCAAATGTTGATGTTTGCATTGAAATCACCGGTGGAATTTCCCGTTTCATACTCAAAACTACCCAATTGCCCAAAGGAATGTTTCAGCGAAGCGAAGAAAGACTGAAACTTTGTGACAAAGAACGAGGTATCCAATAGAGGTCGGTGTGAACTCTGAGTGGCGATTTTCGAAAAACTGGAGGCGAAAGTGGTTGTTGTGTTGAAATCCTTCATCTGGCCGGTGCTTGTCGTCGTTGGAGTCGTTTGGCTCACGACGAACAGTGTTCGGTCAGCTGCAGTGGATCCGACATCGATCACAATTCCGACGCCGAAATCTGATTCGACCGCAAAGGAGACCGTTGTTCTTGTCAATCAGGAACTGGCTCGGCTCCGCAGCGAAGCCAACCTTGAAATGGCGAACCCCGCAGAAGAACTGACAGTTTGGCGAAGGCTCTCACTGGCGTTGCATGGCACAATTCCATCGTTAGAGGAAATTCGCAGGTTCGAAGCTGACCAGAAACCTGAGCGTCTCGAGCGCTGGCTTGAATACCTGCTCAACGACAGTCGGTTTGATGACTACTTTGCCGAGCGGCTTGCTCGCAGTTACGTGGGAGTTGAAGCCGGGGAATTCCTCATCTTTCGGCGTGATCGTTTTCTCGACTGGCTTGCGACTCAACTCCACGCGCGACGTCCCTACGATGAAATTGTTCGGGACATGATTTCCGGAACCGGTGTCTGGACTGGCGAGGGTGAAGTCAACTTTATTACCTCAGGGTTCGCGAATGGTGAATTCGATCCGAACAAGTTGTCCGCTCGATCTGTGCGGGCCTTTCTGGGGCAGCGGATGGATTGCGCTCAATGTCACGACCATCCATTCGATCATTGGAAGCAGGGAGAGTTTGAAGGCTTGACGGCATATTATGGTCAGGTCGTGAACAGCCTTGCTGGAGTCGCTGATAAGCATGGCAAGGACTATGTCGTTGAAGATCGTTTAACTCTGGAAAAACGGACGGTGTCGCCCAGTGTTCCATTTCATCCTGAGTGGCTCGGCGAGAATGGTTCGAGACGCGAGCAACTTGCCCGCTGGATTACGCATCCAGAGAACCAGCGTTTCGAACGGGCAGCAGCCAATCGGGTCTGGGCACTGATGTTTGGTGTTCCATTCCTCTCGCATCGACCTGTCGACGATCTTCCCGATCCGGGTACCAATCCAGAGACGGCAACCCTCGATCTCCTTGGGGAGGATTTTCGCAAACATGGCTACGACCTGCGACGTCTCATTCGAGTGATCGCTGCAACGGACGCCTTTCGGATGTCATCAATCTACCCTTTGCCGAACAGCGAGCAGGAGAACGACGGAACCATCTTGCAAACGGCTGCGACGATTCAACAGGCGAAAGAACGCTGGGCTGTCTTCCCGTTAGTTCGACTGCGACCGGAACAAGTGATCGGTTCGATGCTGCAAGCCAACAACGTCCGGACCATTGATCAGAACTCGCACCTGTTTGTTCGAGCATTAAGATTCTTCCGAGAGAATGACTTTGTTGATGAGTTTGGCGATCCGGGAGTTGACGAACTTCAGGACTGGTCCGGAACCATTTCGCAAGCTCTCCTCCGAATGAACGGCGAGTTCTCACGCGAATTGACGTCTCTCAATCCAATGGGCTCACCCGGTCGAGTCGCAACTGCTGGTTCCACTCCCGAGAAAAAAATCGAAACCATCTATCTGGTCTGTCTGACGCGACTTCCCACGGCAGCAGAGAAACAATACTTCATCCAACGATTCGAAAATGACAAGCCCGATCATGCTGTTGAAGACTTGTACTGGACACTTTTTAATTCTCCAGAGTTCTCCTGGAATCATTGAGGTGAGCAGGCAGTAATGGGTGCCCTGAAATGACTTTGAGCTGATTGATTTTCACAGCTCGATTCAGAGGTGTTTTCTGGCGCTCAAGCCGCAAGCGGACTGTAATTATGATCCATCATCATTCATTTCGAAATCTGTTTCAGAGACTCACGCGTCGGCAGGTCATGCAGGCGGGTTTGGGGGCAGGTGTTTCGTTCTTGCTTCCGGCGTTGAGTGCGCAGGCGACACAAAAACGAGGGCAGGAGCGTCCCAAATCATTGATTGTCCTCTGGATGGCAGGTGGGCCAAGTCAGGTCGACTCATGGGACCCGCATCCCGCTTCTGCGGTCGGTGAGACAGTCGGGAAGATCAAGACAAAGTTACCTGGATTGGAAATCTCTGAGTTGCTCCCAATGATGGCGGAGAAAATGCAGAATGTCTCCCTGATCCGCTCGATGGTTTCAAAAGAGGGGGATCACGAACGGGGAACGTACTATGCACAAACCGGATACCTGCCTGATCCGAGTGTCGTACATCCGGCAATGACAGCAATTATCTCAAAGCATCTCGCTGATCCAAACATTGAAATCCCTCAACATATCTCGCTTGCCAGCGGAGATGGCTTCGTCGTCCCACGTGGAGGTTTTCTTGGGGCAGAGTATGATGCCTTCCGGATATTTGACCCGGGGCGAAATGTCCGCAACATGAAGCCGAACGTTGATGAGAAACGTCAACAGCGACGACTGGAAGGGCTCGACGTTGTATCAAACGCTTTCAGACAGCAACGCCCTTATCAGACAAGTGAGACGCTGCATCAAGAGCTCGTCAATAAAGCCTTGACGATGATGACATCGAAGCAGCTTGAGGCGTTTTCCCTTGATGATGAACCGAATGCAACAATTCAAAAGTACGGAGACTCACGCTTCGGCCGCGGTTGTCTGGTCGCTCGTCGACTTGTGGAGCAAGGAGTGCGAGCAACGCAGGTTGTTCTGCAGGGATTTGATACACATATCAACAATCTGAAAGGCCAGACAAAGCAGTTTCAAATCCTTGATCCCGCATTTGCAGCCTTGATTTCAGACTTGAAAGATCGTGATCTGCTCGACTCGACAATCGTGCTTTGCATGGGCGAATTTGGACGGACTCCTCGTCTCAATCCACTGGAAGGCCGGGACCACTGGCCGATGGGTTTTTCATGCGTCCTTGGCGGCGGCGGGCTTCGGTCGGGAGTTGTCATCGGCGAAACAGACCCCGAAGCTGCCAAAGAAGAAGACAAACGAGTGACCGAGCGGACTCCGCCGAAAAACCCGGTGAGCATCCCGGACTTGTATGCCACGATCCTGACGGTTATGGGACTCGATCCGTATGAAGAGATTCAATCCCCGATCGGTCGTCCCTTCATGCTGAGTGAAGGAAGTGCGGTCGAACAACTGCTTCCTGAGCATCTCATTTAAGTGAGAGTTGTGTGGGGCGATCTTCGAAATTGCATCCGTGATCTGCCGTGTGACACACAGTCTCTGAAGTCGTGAAAGCGGCCTCAGATGTATTGTAAGCGGTTCTTAATTCGCCAGGTTTTCGCCTGTTCGATTTTCATCGCGTGAAAAATGAAACGCTGGAACCGCGAGGCATGCTCCAAGGATAGTCGCGACGATATAAAGCCATAAGTGCTCCACGTTTCCGCTGAAGATCGCCGGCGCGATTGAGCGTGCGGGATTCATAGAGGCTCCGCAAATCGGGCCAGCGAACATCGCTTCCAGGCCGACGGTCGCTCCAATCGCCGCCCCCGCCATAATTCCTTTTTCTTTGGCTCCTGTCGAAACGTGCAGGATCACGTACATCAGCAGAAACGTCAGGATGAACTCGAAGATGAACGACTGCCACCATGTGTCGCGCGGAAGCGTCATCCCCAGATTGCTCTGGTCCAGAAAGAGGACCCGCAGCAACCCACTCGCCACGCAGGCACCAAGGAGTTGAGCGATAATGTAAGGAACGACTTCGCGGCCTGAGAACCGTTTCCCGAACCAGAATGCGATGGTCACCGCCGGATTCATGTGGGCTCCGGAAACGTCACCAACCGCATAGATCATCGCCATGACGACCAACCCAAAGGTGAGTGCAACACCAACATGAGTCACATCACCATTTGAAACCTGATTGACCACAACGGCACCTGTTCCTGCAAACACCAGCGCGAATGTTGCGATCACCTCTGCAATGTATTTTTTCATCAATCAACTTCAAGCCATAGAGGTAAGTCCACTTCTAGAGCAGTTTGCTCTACCGTGTGCCCGTGAAGAACGCATTTCTCTAATAAAAATGCTGTTCGCCACGAGGCAGATCCTGCAAACCAATTCGAAAGATGCTCTAGAGCTATTTGCTCTACGCGTCTGCCCGAGTCGAACGCGTACTCCATATTCGAATCAGCTCTGCCGTGTGCCCCAGGAGAACGCATTTCTCCAGTAAAATACTGTTCGCCACGAGGCAGAACCTGTCCACCAATTCGAAAAATGCTCTAATGTGCACAGAGTTCAGCAACTCTGTGAGAAAAAAACAAGTTCCATCTTCACAAAAGCGAAAAGAGTCTTGTCAGCAGTGAGTTGAGCTACGATGACCGATGGACTTGATCTTCCATCAGTTGGCGAGCTTCAAGCGTGGCAGCCTCCCATTTTCCATTTTCTGCATCGCGAACGATGGCTCGCAGCCAATTCGCTTCCCGCTCAGAGAGGTCACCGCTTTCGAGATGGGATTCGATCAATTCAGAAACTTTCGAGACATGCTCTGCGCTCTTGCGATTACAGGCTGAGTAGAGCGCCTTCGAGATTTCGTAGGTCTTCGGGCTGACATCCGGGTATCCGCAGCCAGTGAGGCCACAGAGCAGCAGGAGGACAGGAATCGTGATTGACAGTTTTCTTATATGGTCATATTGCTGATGAAGCAGATTTTTAAAATTCCCCAATGATCTCACCTTCGTTGATGCTTGAAAGTTCTGCCCAAGTAATGAGGTCGATGTTTTCGGAGACGAATCGTACAGCGCCATCTCCCATCATGATTTGTCCCCCGCCTGGATGCTCGGAGAACATTTGCCCGACATGAAGTGTTGGGAAATTCACAGGATGAATGATCGGAAATCCGGTGATGTCGAGTTCTCCACCCGATGGTCCTGCATGGACGATGGTGAGCGTAGCAGCAGCATCTTCTCCATTCTCTGGTGAGGATAAATTCGGATGAGTGTACGCGCCCGGGACGACTCCGACCCATGTTTTCTCGCTCAATTTTGAAGAGTGTTCACCCATGAAAATTGAGTTCGACGTCCCATCGGTGACGTCTCGAAAGCGGGTTGCGGAGTTGCGATAGAAAGGACCATCCGCAACGGCAGCGGCGTTTCCGTTGATCGTTACAGTCGCAGTTTCTGAAGTATAAATGTTCGTGAAAATTATGCCGGTTCGACTCGCTCCACATTCTCCCCAGCACGACTCCTGTCCATGGCTGGCTACGTAGTGGCTGCGACCAAAATTGATTTGATTTCCTCCAATGACCAGAGGACTACCCGCTGCATCCCGGACAGTGAACTCTTCATGTGATCCAGAAACTGACGGACATAAAAGGACAGAGAGTCGAGTCCGGACTGGAGCCGAATTTGTGGGAGAGAAGCAAGCCTGATTCAAGTCCAGATTATTGTAGAGTGGAGCTTGATCGAGAAACGGAAGCAGCATCGTCCCCCAGCCCCATCCGGGTGCGGCATCCCATGTTTGCGGATCGATATTCGCCCAGCCGGGCCCGCTTCCATCGCTTGTCCCATACGAGTAGTACCCAGCAGGAAACGTAGAGTGGACATCATGGTAGTTATGGAGAGCGATGCCAATTTGCTTGAGATTGTTTCTGCATTGCGAGCGCCGGGCTGCTTCTCTCGCCTGCTGAACGGCAGGTAAAAGGAGCGACACGAGAATCGCAATGATTGCAATCACCACAAGCAGTTCAATCAACGTGAAACCGTGTCGGTGGCGAAGTTGGTGAAATCGTCTATTCATCCGTCCCTCTTGATACAGAGTAGCTGTTGTTACAATTAGGGCGTGATTGTAACTGTGGCTACGGATGTGTCAAGAGTCTCTTTGCACGAGGCTTGTTGCGTGTCGGGAGAGAGGCGAAGAACCGAAACTGCTGGCTGGCCGATGTTCTTTCACGGCAAGTTGAGACTGCTCGGCGCATTTCCAATGCTTATCGTGGCGAACAGTTCACTTCCAGCGCCTCGTGAACTGTTCGCCACGAGGCAGGATCTCAAAAGCAGCATTGAATTTGAGATAGAGCGTGCAGTTTGTTAATTCTTCTGAGACGACTTGAGTGGACTGCGTTCAAAGAGAATAAATCCATTGTTCTCGTAGAGCCTCTTCCAATGATCGACGTTTTGCTGAAGTGAATTATTCTCAGCCGGGAGCAAAACGTAATCAATCGTTTCCATCCAGTCGCCTTGCGTTCCGTCAGCCTTCCAAGCGTCGACGTTTTCTTTGCGGGTCGGGTAGTCTGGCGTGTTGAACTTGTGCCCGTGATACGGTTGCGCGGAAGTGAATGTTGCGCTGAGGTAGCTGAGGATGTCGTCTGGGATCAGAAGAACTCCTTCGAGTTGCTGTTCGTCCATCCAGCGAAATGCGTCTCTCGCGTCGTGACTGAGTGGTATGTTGTTCGAGTTCTCTCGCGTCGTTATCGTCAGAAATGCAATGTTGTCCAGCGAAGCGAGAAGGATCACAAGAGCGAGTATCAAAGTTTGTCTAGCACGACTCGATTGGTCTCTCACTGAGATGACCCAACTCGAAATTCTTGGGGCAGCGATCAGAAACAACGGAAGCCAAACGTACCCTCGTGCGAAGTGCAGCGGTTGATGCGGCTTGACGAAGTAGTCATGTTGAATGAGCAAAAACGAAACCGCAAATGCGACCAGAAAGAACCATGTCTCTGGCACAAAATTTCTCCAGTTTCCATGCATTCGTTGAAAGGCCAGCAGCATGACCACGCCATACGCCAGTGCAACAACAATCGGCGGGACCACCCATTCAAGGGCCCACGTTGACCTTAAGTTTCGATGCGATGCGAACTGTTCCAGGAAGATGAAGTAATAACCCAGGAAAGCAGCCAGTCCGGCGGTGAGAACCAATCCGCGCCATAAGGGGCTCAGGTCAACTTTTGGAGTCGACATCTCGTTCGGCTGTTCACTCGAGGAAGGTCTCCCGGAGTAGAGATTGACAATCAATTGCGCGAGATTCCACGCTCCCAGAATGAGGAGTTGTTGAATCCCAGTAAACGGATGAGTCGCAGCCAGAACCAGGACCAGCGTCACTGCCGACCATTCACGACGTCGTAAAACGCACAGCCAGATGCCAGCAGCAAACGCATGATAGACAGCTTCTGTTGGCAAAATGAAGTTTCTTCCCCAACTCATAAACCACCAACCGCGACCTAAATCGAACATCAAGACGTCCGACAAAAGTGGTTCACCCTGCGCGAGGTTCAGGAAGCATTTGAAGAGGACAAAAAGGCCTCCTCCCCACATCGACAGCAGAAAGACCGGTGTCACTGCCCGATTGTCGGGAATCAACTGCCGAATGATTTGCAGCGTAAGCCAACTTCCGCTGATTCCTGCTACAAGTCCCAGGCTGACAAAGACGAAACCCGGATCAAGTCCGAGTACAACAACACTGAAACCGAGAATCCAGGTGAACCAGTGGAAGTAGATCGTCGGTGCATTGGGGTTTTCATCGTATGGATTTGGCCCAGCGAATCCGTTTCCTCGTTCGAAGATATCCCGTCCGTTTGCGACGTAGTAGGGCATGTCGTATTGAATAAATCCTGACGCTCCATCCGGATTCACGCAATGCGCAGCGTAAATCGAATAGAACGGCAGTAACGCCGCGCAGGCCAATAAAATGTCGAGAACTTGTCTGCGCATACAGCTTGGCAACATCGCAAGAAGGAAACCTACAGGGTGGTGTAAATCTACATCACCCGTTGAATGATGCACGTCTTGAGTCGAGACTGTTGCGGCTGATTGATCGACTTGCCGAGAGAAGGCGTTATAAACCGGTCAGAAGTTCTAGAGCAGTTTGCTCTACCGTGTGCCCGTGAAGAACGTATTTCTCCAGTAAAAATGCTGTTCGCCACGAGGCAGAACCTGCAAACCAATTCGAAAGATGCTCTAGAAGCAGTCTCAGAACCTATGGAATCGTGGCCTTTCTCTGTGCCAGAGAAGTGAATAGAAAGATTTGGGATCAGTTTTAAAAGACTATTGTTCTTCTTCTGTAGGAGATGACATTTGTCCGCGAGGCAGAATGCGAATTCCAATGCAAAAATGTACTGCCTTACGATTTTGTCTGTTCTTGGATCATGTATTCCAGGGCAGCCCATCCCTGTAGTTGCTCGGCGGTCCAGGTTGATTCTTTTCCATTCTCTAAACGATGTCTGGCAGCTCGAAGTTCTCTTCGAAGTTTCCGCGAGAGGCTGACATTCGTATTCACGTTTAACCCGGTGACTGTTTGCCGCTGATGTTGTCTGAGGATGCGCTGCTTCTTTGAATTCAGTTGATACCCGGATCGCTTTAGGAGATGGCGGGTCCGCTGGATGATTCCGCGCATTCTCTTTGGAGAATCCTTTCGAAATGAATAGGTGATATCATCCGCGTAGCGAGAGTACTCCCCCCGATACTTTGTGGCACAACGAACCAGCTGTTCGTCGAGGAGATAGTTGACGAGGTTGCTGATCCGGGGACTCGTTGCGGCCCCTTGTGGAAGGCTGTCCTGCTCACATGTTAATTTCGTGAGGAGTTTTGCTGATTTCTGATTCCAGCCGATTCGACAAAAATAGGCTTCGACTCGCGATGCCGTTGTCGATGAAAAGAAGTCGACCACATCAAGTTTAATGACAACAGCTTTCCCGACATGCGGCAGCGCGTTGTGGACGATCGACTTTCCAGTTTCAAAACCGCAGGCAGCTGGGTGAGATCGAAGCTTTACGAGGAGGCGAAGCAGAATGCGTTTCTGAATTTCAGCAGTTTTTTTATCGGGAATCCGTAACTCGCGAGTGCCACCCGATCTTTTGGGAATGAACGCTGAAATATATTGAGGTTGGTGCTCAATCAGTTCTTCTACTGAATAGCCCAGGCGATTGGCCAATTCTTCTATTCCAAGGCCCCAGCCTAATTTCGTTCGAATCCAGTGCCAGGGATGCTTCGAGGTCAATTGCAGAAAGGCCGTCCACCAACCGAACAGCATGATTGCACAAATCGCAACCAGAAGTACGGACATGATTGCGAACGAAATTTGCGAATCGGAATTGAGCAGCCAAAAGAGAGTGACAACTGCCGTCGCTGCCGAGAGACAGCAACCGGTTGCCAACTGAAAGGTCCCTTTTGCAGACATTCTGTCACGATGCGGTGAAAGGCTGTGCGATGGAGATCAGCGAAAAAAGTAGAGTGAGGCAACAAATGTTGCCTCACTCAAATTGCCTTGCAAAGCGTTCTTTTAACACTGGGACAGTGAAAAGAACGCTTTCAGCAGAGTTTTTGCAGCCACATCAGGACCGGGTCGACGAAACATCGACCTTGTGCACTCAAACACCACCAAGGCAGATCGATTCTCTCGAATCCCCTCGCAGCAAGCAACGCATCAAACAATCAAAACTCAATGTCAGGCATTTAGAAGATCAAAGGTAAACTCCCCTGCTCTGCTGGCGCAACATTTTTCTGATCCTCAGACCGTGGAGTTATACTTACCCCATCAGTGATTTCAGTCGTTGAACCGCTTCTTCTACATTGGCGCGGCTGTTGAATGCGCTCAGGCGGAAGTCAATTTGTATCTGGTGGTTCAATAGACGGTTGGTTCGGCTGACGAGCGGCCCCCTCAACTTGAGGCTCGGGTAGATGTGATTGATTCAGATAATTTCTGTCAGATTCTTCGGCCATCATTTGTTCGCGAAGATTAACGATTTCGTCCGGCAATGTGCCATATTTGGGGTTTTCGTCATTCTTAATGAAAGGCTTGATAAGGTTGGGGGTTGATTCTAAAAATGTTCGCAGGTATTTCTTAAGTAAATCTGGATTATCTATGGGGACTAATCCCAATAAAATTTCCTCTTCCGTCGAAATGCCATCATTCATGTCGCAATAGATAATGGGATATGGAACGCCGTTAATTACTCCTTTTAGCGCTTGTTTGCTATCCAAAAAGAGCTTTAGCATGTCGCTAGAAGCAGGTTCACAAGTTTCGTATCCATGAAGAATTAGTAAGGCAAGGTCTGCAGATAGAACAAACTTCGTTGTAGTGGCAAATTTCGAAACACGAAATCCGAGATCAATAGCTGGGCCTAAGTAATCAACTGTGTTGGATTGCTGAATGCGGACTTTTCGGTTAGTTACAGGAAAACCTGCAATCCAGCCAGTGGCTTTGAGGCCAAGAGGCAAGTCTTTCTTCTGCCAATTTTCTTCGGGAAACCGTTTTACGGCATCTTTGAAAGCCCAGAGGTGAGAGATTCCCTCTTGATGGCGAGAGATCGGTACGGAAAATAAAATCTCGTCGCCGGAAAATTTCCAAGGGGTGAGTTGGTTAGTACTGTCTTCATATTTTGCTGGTAGCTTTGCGTAACTGTTTTGAAGTTCCTCTGGGAATGAGCGGAAGAATTCGCTGAATGTTGCTGCCCAAGACGACCCACTTTTTATTGAATTCCCACTTTTATAAGCTGTTGAGCCAACAATGTCGGCACTGCAAAACATCCTTAACTCCCACGCCCATTTCTCTTCAGTCACCCAGCACCTCACTCCTAACCTTTGCTGCTTCCTGAGAAACACCGAATTGAGTGGCGATACTTACAATCGATTTGTTTTCCTTCATTGCTTTAGTGAAAAGCGTTTTCGGCATCAAAAAAGCTGCGGCAAACCAATTTGCTTCCCATTCAATTCGTGTAGATCCACTTCGGTAGGCAATGATTGCTTGCTCGCCTTGATTGGAATGCAAAAAATAGTGTCCTAATTCATGGGCAACAGTAAATCGATCCCGCAAAGTACTCGTATATTTAGGCAAGCAAATATCAAAATCGAATCGCCCGTGTACAAAAATCGATCCAGTCGCTGTCTCTTCCCATTTGTCAGTGTCCTGCAGGTGAATGCGTCCGCGTAGGCGCTTAACGAGATCAGCAGGATCCGAACCAACCTGAAAGTTCGCTTGTGATGCGACAGTTTCAGCGTATGCTTCAACTTGTGATTTATTGAGATTGCAAGCAGGAATTTTATCGCCCTCAATGTAGGCTATGTCTTTTCGAAGATTACTCATCCCTGCTCCTTCGGGCGTTCAAACACATCGAAACAAACAAAAGGTGAAACAATTCTTTGCAATTCGGATTCTTTCATCGAACTGACAAAGTGTCAATGGGACAGCAGTCTTTAGGGGTTTACTTGTGGAGTATTGCTTACCCCATCAGTGATTTCAGTCGTTGAACCGCTTCTTCTACATTGGCGCGGCTGTTGAATGCGCTCAGGCGGAAGTAGCCTTCACCGCTGGCGCCGAACCCGGAGCCGGGGGTTCCGACGAGGTGGGCTTTGTCGAGGAGGTGGTCGAAAAACTCCCAGCTCTTCATCCCTTCCGGAGTCTTCAGCCAGATGTAAGGAGCGTTCACGCCGCCAAAGACATCAATTCCAACAGGCTGCAAACCTTCGCTGAGAATGCTGGCATTCTCAAGGTAGAAGTTGATGAGGGTTTTGATCTGCTCTTTGCCTGCGTCGCTATAAGCAGCTTCAGCTCCCCGTTGGATGATGTATGAGACGCCGTTGAACTTGGTGCTTTGGCGACGATTCCAGAGAGCGTGAATCTCCTTCTCCTCTCCGTTTGCCGTTTTGCCTTTCAGGCTTTTTGGAACAACTGTCAATGCACAGCGAGTCCCGGTGAAGCCAGCGTTTTTACTGAAGCTGCGGAATTCGATGGCACAGTTTCGAGCTCCGTCGATTTCATAGATCGAGTGCGGGATCGAATCGTCTGTGATGAAGGCTTCATAGGCAGCGTCAAAGAGGATGATTGAGCCATGCTCGTTGGCGTAATCGACCCACATTTTGAGCGTCTCTTTGCTGGCGACAGAACCAGTGGGGTTGTTGGGGTAGCACAGGTAGATCATGTCGACCGGCTGTTCCGGCAAGCTCGGCGTGAAATCATTTTCCGCTGTGCATGGAAGGTAAGTGAGTCCTTCGTAGCGTCCATTCTCATCAGCTTGGCCCGTTCGGCCAGCCATGACGTTGGTGTCGACATAGACCGGATAGACCGGGTCTTGAACCGCGACAGTGTTACTTGGTCCGAAGATGTCGAGAATGTTTCCTGTATCACATTTTGAACCATCAGAGATGAAAATTTCCTCTGAGGAAATGTCACAGCCGCGCGATTGAAAATCATTCGCTGCAATGGCTTCTCGCAAGAATGCATAGCCTTGCTCGGGGCCATAACCGCGGAAGGTTTGGCTCTGTCCCATTTCGTCGATCGCAGAGTGCATTGCGGTGCGGATCGCTTCGGGAAGCGGTTCGGTCACGTCACCGATTCCAAGCTTGATCACGTTCGCATCGGCGTTTGCATCGCAAAACGCATTCACGCGCCGTCCGATTTCTGGAAAGAGATAACCCGCTTTGAGTTTCAGAAAGTTGTCGTTGATGTTTGCCATGATGGAATGTTGTGAAAAGTGAGTGAATGGGGATGAGTGAGAAATCTGTGTCGTCACTGAACTTCGTTCAGTTGATCAATGGACGCGCATTCCCGGTTGAGCTCCGTCATCGGGGTTGAGGAGGAAAATTTCGTTTCCGCCGGGCCCGCAGGCGAGGACCATACCTTCGCTGAGGCCGAATCGCATTTTGCGAGGCTTCAGGTTCGCACAGCAGACAACGAGTCGTCCGACGAGCTCTTCCGGAGTGTAAACGCTTTTGATTCCAGCGAAGACGTTTCGTGTTTCGTCGCCTCCGAGTGAGAGTTTCAGTTGCAGTAGCTTATCCGCACCTTCGACGTGTCCGGCTTCCACAATGCGAGCGACTCGCATGTCGACCTTCATGAAGTCTTCGATTGTGCAGTGTTCTTCGGTCATCGGCTCCTTTTCAAGAGCTTCTGGCCCATCATTAAATTGTGGAGCAGCAATTGCATCGGCTGCTTGTGTCTCTTTGGATTCTTCAACCATTTGTTTGACTTTCTTTTCGTCGACGCGTTTCATCATGTGCTGGAATTTGCCAACTGTTGTGCCGAGAAGTGGCGTTTGGGCGTCGTTCCAGTGTTCGATTTTATTGTTTAAGAGTTCTTCGGTTTGTTTTTGGATGCTGGGGAGAACCGGTGCAAGATAAATGATTACCTGCCGGAACAGGTTGAGACCGACAGTGCAGATGTCGCGAAGTTCGTCTGCACGTGATTCGTCTTTACGAACGACCCACGGTTCTTTTCCCTCGATGTATTGGTTCGCACGATCTGCCAGAACCATGATCTCTCTGACAGCGCTGCTGTACTCGCAGTTCTCGTAAAGCTCAGCAATTTTTTCTCCGACGGCGGCTGCCTGTTCGAATAAACCTCCATCTTCGGGGTACTCAGCGGAGAGTTCTTTTCCTGCTACAAACTTGGCACACCGACTGGCGATGTTGACGACCTTGCCAACAAGGTCGCTATCGACTTTCAGTTTGAACTCATCGAAGTTCAAATCGATGTCGTCAACTTTGGAGCTCAGTTTTGAAGCGATGAAGTACCGCAAATGCGACGGATCAAGATGCTCCGCGTACTTGGCAGCTTCGATGAATGTCCCCTTTGATTTGGACATTTTCTCGCCGTCAACGGTCAGGAAACCGTGGATGTGCACTTTCTCTGGAAGTGTGAGTCCAGCTGTCTTCAGCATCGCAGGCCAGAAGAGAGTGTGGAAATAGGTGATGTCTTTTCCGATGAAGTGATGGATTTCGGTTTGGTCGCTTTTCCACCAGTCGTCGAGGTTTTCGCCGTTTCTTTTACACCACTCATAGGTACTGGCGATATATCCGATTGGCGCGTCGAACCAAACGTACCAGTAATTTCCGGGGAAGTCGGGGATTTCAAATCCGAAATAGGGAGCGGGCCGTGAAATATCCCAGTCGCGAAGTTCATCACTCAGGAAATGCCCTTTCAGATAGTTGGCGACTTCTGGCTGCAGGTGCTTACCCGACTGAGTCCATTCGTTCAGGAACTCATGGCATTTTTCAAGTTCGATAAACAGGTGCGTCGCAGTCCGCAACTCGGGGGTTGCCCCGCTCAATGTGCTTTTCGGGTCAATCAATTCGGCGGGCGTGTAAGTGGAACCGCACTTATCACAGTTGTCGCCGTACTGATTTGTCGCTCCGCACTTCGGGCATGTCCCTTTGACGAAACGGTCAGCGAGGAAAGTTTGTGCTTCCGGATCAAAAAGCTGTTCGATCTCTTTTTGCTTGACGAGTCCGGCATCGCGGATCGATTTCCAAATTTGATGACACAGTTCCCGATTCTCTTCGCTGTGTGTCGAACCGAAGTTGTCGAACTCGATATCGAATTTGGAAAAGTCGTTGATATGAGCTTCACGGACGTCAGCAATTAATTCTTCTTCGCTGCGACCTTCTTTGCGGGCGCGAATCATGATTGCGGTGCCGTGGGTGTCGTCCGCACAGAAATAACGACAGTTATGGCCCCGTAATTTCTGGAAGCGAACCCAAATATCGGTCTGGACGTATTCGACCAAGTGGCCAATATGGATATTTCCATTGGCATACGGCAGAGCGGCGGTGACAAGAATACGGCGGTTTGACATAAGTGGAGGTCGATTCGAGTGTCTGTTCGTCGGCAAAGTCTGGAAATCGTTCAGATTTCATTGAATGAACGCAGTTTAGACAGCAATTGCGTTGCTCGCGAGTAGTTCAACATGAGAAAGTCGAGTTCGCTCTGAATTTGACACGGTTTTCGGGGAACCGGTTCGAAAGGAGAGTGGAAAACTTCTCCTCCCGACAGTTCGAGTGTCCGGCGAAACAGAGGGCTGAACTCATTCTGGTTTCGACGAGCGGTTCTTCTCCTGCTACAATTTACGACAACTGAACAGGACAGCTGAACAGTACGGGATGACGGGGCAATCCCTATGTTTCTCAATCAAATGAATCGGATCGCGTGTTGAACTCAATTCTTGCACAATCGAGCACTACAGCGACTCCGTCCGGGACGTCATCCAGTATTGAATTTGACTGGCCCTACTTCTGGACGGATTGGTTGCCAATCGTTCTGTTGCTCCTGGCGATCGGAACGACGCTCTACTTTGTTTTTCGTGATACGAAACAGTTCAATCGTGGCTGGACGATCCTGTTGACGACCCTGCGTCTGGCGTTTTTGACGCTGGGGCTGATCATGGCACTCAATCCCCATGAGCGGACCCAAACAGATACACATCGGCCGTCGCGAGTCATCTTTCTTGTTGATACTTCTACTTCGATGCAGCAACCGGTTCGAGACCCCCGCTCTGCTGGAGCCGAGAGTGTTCCAACCCGGTCGGAGGCGATCCTGGAATTACTTGGAGAGTCTCCATTGCTTGAAAGGCTGCGAGCCGACCATAGCGTGGACCTGTTCACATTCAGCGATGATCTCAGCCAGTTGAAAGCTCGATTCCCTACTAATGCCAGTCCAGCAGATGGGGCTCAGCCGAACGCTCAGCAAACTGGTGAAGCAAATGGCAGCGATTCTCCTCAGGAGGAAAAGATCGTCTGGGATGAAATTTTAAAGACGGATGGACATTTGACGCGTCTGGGAGACAGTCTCGACAAACTTCTTGTTGAAGCAAAAACATCGACGCTTTCGGGGATTGTGGTCATTTCAGATGGGGCGACGAACGCCGGTCGCGATATTTCCGCTGCTCGCGACAGAGCGACCGAATACGGAGTGCGGCTGGTTTCTGTTGGAGTCGGCAGCACTGAGCCTCCACAGAACCTGGAAGTTGCGAGACTGATCGCGCCGACCGATGTTCAAAAGGGGGACGCTTTCGAGCTCTCTGCGATTTTGCGAGGACAGGGTGTCGCTGGAAAGTCTGCACAAGTGGATCTGCTTCAAAAAGGACCGAATGATCCCGAGCCGATTGTTGTGTTGACAGAAACGCGGACCATCTCCGAAGACGGGACACCGACCGAAGTACTGTTCGATCTCAAGCCCAGCGATGGCGGAGAGTATCAGTTTACGGTTCGCGCCAGCTTGAGCGGAGGAAACGAGACACGACAGGAAGACAATCAACTTAGCCGGTCCGTCAACATTTTTGATCGTCCCTTAAAAGTACTGGTGATCGCGGGAGGGCCGATGCGAGATTACCGTTTCGCGAAAACTGCACTCTATCGACATCCTTCGATACTGACCGATATCTGGTTGCAAACGGGATCGGTCGGGATCAGCCAGGAATCAAACCGGTTGCTGTTCCGATTTCCTGAAGACCGAGAGTCGCTGTACGAGTACGATGCCATCATCGCGTTTGATGTTGATTGGTCTCAGGTGAGTGAAGAACAGCGAGGCTTGCTGACAGACTGGATTTCCAACGAAGGTGGCGGACTGTTCGTTGTTGCAGGCGACGTGAATACACCTCAGCTGGCAGCGAGCGAGGAATTCGAAAAGATTAAACGACTTTATCCCGTATTACTGGAAGAAGTCAGTTTGCGACTGGGCAACCGCGATGCCGCTTCAACCGCTTTCCCGATTGGTTTTACTCAAGACGGGGAAGTTGCCGAATTCTTAAAGCTGGCGGAAACGGGAGACGAGTCGGCCTGGGCACAGTTTCCCGGTGTGTATAGAACCTATCCGACGCGCGGAGCCAAAGCGGGAACGACGATCTTTGCCGAGTTTACAGACCCACTGTCGAGAGGACCGGGAGGCCAACCGGTATTGCTGGCAGCTCAGCGATTTGGGCAGGGACAAGTTTTGTACCTTGGTAGTCCGGAGATGTGGCGATTGCGGTCAGTTGATGAAAGCTATTACGAACGATTTTGGATCAAGTCAGTTCGAAAAGCAGCTGAAGGACGATCGAAACGAGGCTTGCAACGCAGCTTGTTTATTCTTGACGGAACAGAATTCGAACTTGGGCAAACAGTCCCGTTGCGTGTACGTTCAGTCACTCCGCAGTTTGAACCGTTGGTCTCAGAGGAAATTCCTTTGGAACTTTATGGCCCGAATGGGAGTCCAATCCTTCCGGGGCCTGTCCTTGTTCGTGATCCCCTCAGGCCAGAAGAATTCGTGGGTGACTATCGTCCACTTGTCGCAGGTGCGTATCGTTTTGAGTATCAGGTTCCTGAATCGAGTGACCGGATTCAGCAGAATATCGAAGTTCAATTTCCGCGACAGGAAGCTGCGTCGCTGGTTCAGGAAGTCGAACAGCTTCGCAGGCTCGTCGAAGGGACCGGCGGTGAGTACGTGACCTTGGAAGAGGCTGTGGCTGCGGTTCCGAAACTGCTGCCAAACAAAGGGGAGTCAGTGACCATCGACCAGAAAATCGAAGAACTCTGGGACCGCAAGTTTCTGATGTTTTTGATGGTACTGCTGGTCTCGGCGGAATGGTTGACGCGAAAATTATTGAAGCTTGCGTAGAATTCAATCGTTAAGTTTTGTTCGAGGAAAAGAATCGTTTGAGTCGCTGGAAGTGTCAGCAGTAGTCCGGACATCTTCCTGGAATGAAGGATTCAGACGAAGCGGTAGCGAGATTCGATTCAGGAAATACCAAATCGTTACGCCGGCGACTTCAAGTCTTCGGCTGGAGCAAATCCAATATTGGTCTTTACGTTCTGCCTCGTGGCGAGCAGTCTATGAAGTCATGACAGTGAGCTTCACGGGCACGACCAGCATTGAAATGCTCTGAGATGCGATGAAAGAAATAATGAGCCAGATTCCCAACGAAATTCAGAGTGTCTTAAAACAGTTTCGTCGCTGGATTCGCCGCTACATTCTGTTGGAAGGGATTGCCGTTTTCGTGGCCGTCGCTGCGATGATGTTCTGGGTTACCTTTCTGGTTGATGTCGCGTATTTCTGGTTTTCGAGTCTTGAGTTGCCGACATCGTTTCGACTCATCTGTCTGATCGTGATGGTAGGAGGGCTTGTTGGGCTCGGTGTTTCATGGGTTGCCCTTCGACTCTTCAAACACCTGCAACTCAAAGATCTGGCATTAGCACTGGAGCGGAGATTCCCGCAACTTCGAGATCAGCTCATTACTACTGTCGAGTTTGAACACGAAACGACTTCACCGCTGACTGCCAAAATGGTAGAGCAAACCAGCCGAGAGGCTGCTGAAAAGATTTCAGAGCTTCCATTGGAAGAGACGTTTGATCGAACTCCGCTGAAACGAATCGCCATTATCGCGACGGTTCTCTTCAGTACACTGGCCGTTTTTGGAGTAGCGAACGCAGCTGGCGTGCAACGCTGGGTGCATGCTTACATTTTGACGAAAGACAATTATTGGGACCCGTATCGCCAACAGGCTTTGGTGCTGAAAGTGCTCAGCCAACCGGGGGAACGTGTGAGAGAGTTTGATGAGAATCGGAGTTATAAACACCCCCGAGGGGCCGACTTGCAACTCCTCGTCGAAAGCGACGACGCAGCCATCGCACCGGAAGAGGTCACAATTCAATACATTGCATTCGAGGGCAACGCGACCGAACGTGGCCGCGCGAATATGAATCGCTTCGGCGATGGGGAATTCCGCCACTCATTTTCTCGCGTCGTAAATGATTATCGGTTATGGATTCGGGGAGGAGATTTTGTAAATCGAACTCCGTACCGAATCCAAATTGTTGACCCGCCTCAAGTCGATGCGATCACACTCATGTGTGACTATCCTTCATACACCGGTATGGATGGAATGGAAGATAAGCCGGTCTCCGTGGTGGGGACTCAGGTCTCCCTGCCGATGGAAACAGGGTTTGAGTTGCAGGGGCGATGCAATAAGCCGCTGCGAGCGGTCGATCTTCGCAGCAGCCGATTTCAACTTTCCTTCGGCTATAAGTTGGTCGATGGCTACGAAGTTCCTAAGCCGACAACGTTTACCCTTCGGAATGAAGAAAACCAGATTTTACGAACCATCGAGGTGGCTGCTTCTCCGGAAAGTTTGCTCACCGAAGATCGGAGTGGGTTTCAAATTCCCTTCGTGATTTCTTCTAAAGCGGAACAGCAGTGGGAAGAACTTGGTGATCGCATAGAACTGCCGATTCCGATTCCACCCGATTCCGCATTAAAAATCTTCCTCGAAGATAACGACGAAATCTACAGCCCGGAACCGGCCTCATTACTCGTGAACGGCATTGTCGATGAGCCTCCGGTGGTCGACACGAAACGGACAGGTGTCGGTTCGCTGATTACCCGCAATGCAAGCATCCCGGTAGAGGGGCAGCTTTCTGACGATTATGGAGTTGCGAATGCTTGGTTTGGTTTCAAAGTCGGCAGCCAGATGGAGGAGCAAACCCTTCCTCTTAACAAGCTTCCGAAAGGGCAAAAAGAGTTCAAACTTAACGATGCAGCGGAAAAAAATGTTGAGCGATTCAATTTGCGTCCCTTAAAGCTTCAAGAGGGCGAAACGCTCACGCTGGCGATTTATGCACAAGATGCGGACGACTTTAATGGGCCGCATGTCGCACACGGAGAAATTTTCTCCTTCAGGGTTGTCACTGACGAAGAACTTCAAGCACGGCTCTTCGACAGAGAGGTCAACTTGCGATTGCGGTTCGAACAGATTCGTGCCGAAGCTGGAGATTTGCGAGACCTGCTGGCAGACCAGCAAACGAATCTCGCGGAAAACGTTCAAGTCGAAGAGTCGATCCTTTCAGCCTTTGTTGAGCGAAGTTTGCATCAATTACGCAAGAATCAAACGGAATCGCGATCGATTGAAGTCTCGTTTCAGAGTTTACGAGAAGAAATGGTCAATAACGGGATCGATACGAAAGACAAACTTGATCGCATCGACAACGGCGTGATTGCTCCATTAGGTGTGCTGAATGAGAAGTTGTTTGTTGAGGCGGACCAACGTTATGCGTTACAGAGACTCAGTTTGCAGCGAGGAACCGGGTTTGATGTGGCGCTCCGGGAAACCGTTCCGGCGGTGGATGCTTTGATTGAACAAATGGATCGCATCTTGGAGGAAATGCAGGATCGCGGTACAATGAATGACCTGATTCAAACGATTCAGCGACTTCGTGATGAGCAGATGAGATTAAAGAAATTGACGGAAGAGAAGCGGATTGAGGAGAATTTTTTCTTTGATTTCGAACAATAATCGGGATGATTCATCAATATTCATCCTCAATGACGATAAAAGAATGAGGAGTCAAGTATGCGGAATCTGTACATCTGCTTCTTTTGCATGATGACGGTGGCCGGTTCGTTGAACATCAGCAATGCTCAACCAGCACCCGGTCTCAGCGAAGATTCCCCAGCATCTCCTGCCGTCTCTCCGGCTGCAACTGAATCTGCCGAAGCTGCACAGAACGTTGATCTCAACAATCTGCAAAAGCAGATCTTTCGAGATTACGAACGGTTCGAGAAGTCTCTGTACGATGTTGCGGAGCAAATGCGCCGCAAAGATCCGGAACAGGCGGAAGTTCTTTATCGCGCTCGCAGCAAGTCACAGGAAGAGAACCTGCTCGCTGATATGGAAGTCATTGCAGAGCTTCTTCGCTCCAGCGATGGCGATGAAAAAAAGACCGCTCAATACGGACCAGCTGTCGACCGTCAGGATGAATTGATTGCGAGAATGGATTCAATTCTGAAGCTGTTGCGGTCATTAGATGAACGTCAACGACTCGCTGAGGAAATGAAACGCGTCGAAGAGTATCTCAAGAAAACGAACCGACTGATCGCGGGCGAAAAAGATGTTCGCGCTGAAACACTTCGAAATCGGGATTCGGAACAACTGAAAAACGCTCAGCAGAAAATTGCCGACAAGGCAAAGGAACTCGCTGAGGAGATTGATCGACACGACGCCGAACGGAATGAAAATAACTCCGATCAACAGAAGTCGGATCAACAGCAGTCGGATCAACAGGGGGCTGAGTCTTCCAGCGAAGGAGATTCAAAAGAGAAACAGGGTGACTCTGAGAAATCGTCCGACGACAAGAAGGAAGAAGGGAAAGAGTCTTCTGACGGTAAGATGCCGGAGAAGTCTGGAGAAGAATCACAACAAGGTGAACCTTCCAAGTCGGGTGAAGAATCAAAGAGCGGAGAAAAATCAGAAAGCGGAGAAAAATCCGAGAGCGGAGAAAAATCCGAGAGCGGAGAAAAATCCGAGAGTGGAGAAAAATCTCAGGAGAGTCCGTCTCAACAGGGTGAGAAATCAAAAGGCGAGAAGTCCCAGCAAGGCCAGCAACCACAACAGGATCAGCCACCACAACAGCAGCAAGAGCAGGAGAAGACTCCCGGGCGAGAGCAGCTGGAGCAGGCCCGCAAACAAATGGAAAAGGCGATCGAAGAACTCCTTAAAAAGAAAAACGACGAGGCAGTTAAAGATCAAGATGCCAGTATCGCCAGCTTGGAACAGTTGAAAGCCGAACTCGAAGAAATCTTGCGGCAGTTGCGAGAAGAAGAGAAGGAGAGCTACCTGACACTCCTTGAAGCACGCTTTCAAAATATGTTGCGTCGGCAACTACAAATCAATTCGGAAACCAAACGTCTCGACACGATCGAAAAAGACTCAAGAGCACAACAGGGATACGCTTCCAAAACGAACGAGATTCGAAAAGACCAGGAAGAGAACCTGATGGATGCCGGGAAAGCTCTCAATTTATTGCGTGAAGAAGGATCGTCAGTTGCCTTCCCGGAAGCTGTCGAACAGATGAACAAGAACATGCGAGTGGTCATCAACCGGTTGGGAGCACAGGACACAGGGAAGACAACGCAACTCGTCGAAACACTCGTCGTTGAAACTCTCGAAGAAATGATTGAAGCATTTCAGCAGGAATTAAAAGATCAGGAAGAGAAAAAACAGCAACAGGGCCAGCAGCAACAGGGAGAACCCCAGGATCCCGGATTGGTCAATCAAATTGCAGAACTCAAAATGATTCGCTCGCTGCAATTGCAGGTGAACCGAATTACTCAACAGCTTGGGACTGAAATCGGGAGTCTGTCAGAAATTGATGCGGATCAGCAATCACTGATTAATGACATCGCTCAACGACAAAAACGGATTCAGGAAGCGACTTACGACCTTTCCGTCGGGAGAAATAAGTGAGAAGTACATTACCCATTACCTCATTGATAATTGCCGTCGTGGTCGCTGGCGGACTGAGTACTCCTCTCTTCGCCAATGAAGAGGTCTACTCAGCCCCGTCGCAGGAAGAACTCCGTCTCTCCGTCGAAGAATGGCTGGCATTTAAAGGGTTGGGCCAGTCTCCCGTCGTTGATGCCGTCGAGCCGTTTTTTAAGTTTGAAAGCGACCCGCAGGCCGAAGAGCTTTTCGATGCCCTGATGCGAACGTTTTATCTCGCGGACGACGAGGTCCGTGCTTTGGTCGATCAATGTCGCGACTTGCGATTCGGTCCTGAAGTTCTGCAACTCAAGGCGCCGACTACTGAACGGACTGCGACAGAACCGTTACTGGGTCACAACGTCAAATACTTCCTGGCGCGACATCTGTCGATGTTAACCGCGTACAACGAAGCTGCCGAATTGTTTCACACCATCGATCCCAGCTATGTCGTCGATCCCGCTGGCTGCCTGTTTTATCAGTCGGTTTGCGAACATCATCTGTTGATGCGCGAAGAGGGATTGGAATCTCTGGACGCGTTACTCAATCGAACGGAAAATCTGCCGATCCGATATCAGAAACTGGGCGAGTTGATGCTTCAGGACCTTGAAGGCGTGAAGGAAAAATCACTCGGCGAAGTGGCTCGACAAATGAAAGATGTTCAGCGACGTCTCGACCTCAGCAAAACAGATGAAGGCGTCCAGGAAGTCGAAAACAAAATCGTTGAGACGCTCGATGAACTGATCAAAAAACTGGAAGAGCAGCAACAGCAGGCCCAGGCTGGCGGAAGTGGTGGCGGATCGTCCGCTCCCGATCAAGGAGCGAGTGATACCTATCTCGGCGGAATTAAAGGGGAAGGCCTCACCGATAAAAAAGATATCGGGAACAAAGACAACTGGGGCGATCTTCCTCCCAAAGCTCGTGAAGCTGCCAAGAATATGCTCGACCGACAATTCCCCTCACACTACCGACAAGCAGTTGAGGAGTACCTCAAGAAACTCGCCGATCGCCCCGCTCCGAAATAGGAGTAGTTGAAAGATGCAATAGCCCCCGAGAGTCATGTCATCGGGGGAGGGAGTGAAGAGACGCTGTCGACCTCAATGGACAGACTCTGAGCCGGATCAGTCTGAATCCGTTTCTTCACCGGTACATGCAGCACGAAAGTGTTTGATTGCGGTAGCATTTCATAGAACGGAGAATTCGTGCAAGTGCGGAGGAAATGGGAGTGCAACATTGAAGCACGCAGGGAAATGCTGTCGTGCGACTGAGTCGCTGGGGGCCACAATTCCCGAAACTCTGCCACGTCTTTTCGAAATCTGGGACATTCTCGCGACTTTCGGGATTCTGTTTCCTATAATCATCGGCGCCAGTTTGTGCATGTTGATACGAACTGGCACGTTCAATTTTTGTTCATTCTGAACAGACTGAAGAGCAAATCGCTTTCAGTCACAGATTTCGTCGCGAGAGGTGCAAGTTTGGATGCTGCATTACAGTTGCTGTTGGTGGCGACGCTATCGGGAACACCCGTCACCGTCACGACACTTGATGGTCAGTCAACCGTTGGTGAATTGACAAAGCTGGATTCTGCTCAAGTGGTCGTGCAGACGGAAGCACAAGACAAAACACTCCCGGTGGATCAGCTGATGCTGCTCCGTTTCAATGATGCACAAGTCAATGAGACACCGACGGGGAGCAAAGCTGCGAAGAAAGTTGTCCGCCTGAGTGATCAGTCGCTGCTCACGTTTGAGACGGTCATCTTCAAAGAAAAACAGGCAGAAGTGGAAACCATTGGCTACGGAGCGACGACTGTCCCTGTTAATGCGATTCAGAACATTCGCTGGGGAGCGGTTGATGAGAAAGTTCAGGAAAGTTGGACGGACCTGCAATCGCGTGGGGCTCGAGATGATCTTCTTGTATTTCGAAAAGGTGATGTGCTCGACTACGTTGCCGGTACAGTAAGCGAACTTACCGATAAGGGAGTCACCATCAATGTGCGAGGCCGCGAGCTGAAAGCTCCGGTGGATCGAATCTTCGCGGTTGTCTTCGCGAACCGATCGGCGAATGAGACTCCGGGAGTCGGCCTGTTGCGCACAACAGAAGGAGACGAACTCAAAGCGAAGTCCATCACCTTGAAAGAGACAACGTTGGCAGTCTCGCTGGTCAGTGGAATCAATCTGGAGCTAGACCTCTCGAAGACTCGGGAGATCGATTTTGGTGGCGGAAGGATTCGCTATCTCGCGGATCTTCCCTTTGACGACTCTACGTCGGTCTCTCCAAATAGTGAATTCCCGGTCGTCTGGTTTACAGCTCTGAACTTTCCTGCAGGCTCAGGAGGACGACGTCCACTGTTGATCGATGGGAAGCAGTATCAACGGGGATTGTGGATGCACTCCGGGGCGATTGTACGTTTCCGCTTGAACCGGCAATTCACCGAGCTTCGGACAGTTGCAGGGTTTGACCAGACGCATGTCGGGAAAATGCCACGATTCAACCCAAAGGTCAAGTTGGTCTTCGAGGGAGATTCAGAAGAGTTGTACGCGAAGGAGTTTTCCTGGGATACCCCGCCGGAGAAGATCAATTTGAACTTATCCAATGTTCGTGAATTGATCATTCGCGTAGAATCATTGGGGGTCGGAAAAGGAATTCTCGAACACTTTGCTCTCGGTGATGCCCAGGTGATCAAGTGACAAGCAAGCATAATCAATTTTTAGAACCTGCGATGCACCTTCGCGCATCCCGCTGGATGCCTGTGGTGATCTTCTTTTTGATGACGCAGACAACTGCGTTCTCGCAAACGTCCGTCGTTGTTCCGGAAGCTGTGCTTCAGGCACAGCAACATCGTATTGAGACTGTCGAACGTGTTGCGAGCAGTGTTGTGGCGATCTTTGCTCCCGGAGGACAAGGGGGCGGTTCCGGCGTTTTGATCTCTTCCGATGGCTTCGCAGTCACGAATTTTCACGTGGTTCAGGGTCTCGGTGGCTTTATGAAATGCGGCCTGAATGACGGTCGCCTGTACGATGCTGTTCTGGTCGGAATTGATCCGACAGGCGATGTCGCAGTTGTGAAGCTCCTCGGTCGTGACGATTTCCCACATGCTGAAATCGGTGATAGCGATACCGTAAAGATGGGAGACTGGACTTTCGCAATGGGAAACCCGTTCCTCCTCGCGGATGATTTTCAACCGACAGTCACCTACGGAATGGTCAGTGGAACGCATCGCTATCAATATCCAGCTGGGACGTTTCTGGAGTACACCGATTGCATTCAGGTCGATACGTCAATCAATGCCGGAAATTCAGGCGGTCCTTTGTTTAATATCAATGGCGAAGTGATCGGAATTAACGGGCGGATTTCCGTTGAAAAACGTGGCAAGGTGAACGTTGGAGCTGGCTATTCCATTTCGATCAATCAGGTGATGCACTTTCTTGATCATCTGAAAAGTGGCCGCATCGTCGACCATGCGACGCTCGGGGCAACCGTCACCAGTACTTCGGATGGAGCTGTTGTCGTCTCAAACATTTTGGAAACATCGGAAGCATACCGACGCGGACTCCGCCAAGGTGATGAACTAATTTCTTTCGCAGGCCGGCCTGTTCGCAGTGTGAATCAATACAAAAATATTCTGGGGATCTACCCGAAGAGTTGGCAGGTTCCTCTCTCTTTTCAACGAGACGGAGCACGGTTCGATATTGTGGTTCAACTCGCCGGGTTACATCGTCGTGCTGAGCTTGCAGGAGGACCGCCACCGAATAAGCCTGAGCCAGACGAAAAAGAGAAACCGAAAATCCCGATTCCAATTCCTCACATGGGAAAGAAGCAAGAGCCGGATATTCCCAAGGAATATTTGAAGCTCTACGAAGAAAAGAGCGGGTACGCAAACTACTACTTCAATCAAATCGCACAAGATCGATTTCTCGAATCGATTCGACGATGGGGCGATTTCAATTCGAAGCCGCGCATGTGGGCGCTCGATGCAACATTCAAAGATGGGGCTCCGCTGCAAATTCGGATGCAACCCGAAGCAATCGCTGCCAAGTTTGAGCAGGGGTTCGCTGTCCTGGAACTGGGGGGAGAATTCACCGCAGAGCCGATGGATTCTGGTGGATTGCTGGCCTCTCTGGAGCAGTTGAAGCAATTGCTGATTGACCCAAAAGATTACTTCACAGAGTTCTACTACGTCGGAAGCGAACCACTAGATGGTCAGGGGGAGCGAGTGGATGTTCTCGTGACCACGAAAGGACTGCTGACCTCGCGCTGGTATTTTCAACAGGAGAGTGGAGCGCTCATTGGAGTCGATACCGTGATTGACGAAGAGCATGATTCGTGCAGAATCCGATTCGGAGAAATGCGGGATTTTGATGGTGTCAAATTTCCATCACGATTGACGGTTCGCTCAGGGGGGCAAGTTTGGGGCGAGTTGGATGTCACTTCGCTGAAGTTTCTCGACCCCGATTCGAAAGGCTCACCATGATATCTCGATATATAATGTACTCGTTTTTCGCTTCCTGTCTGTTGAATTGCGGACTTGCGAAAGCACAGTCCGCTTCCGAGGCGATTGAATCCGTTCAGCCGAAAGTTGTGAAGATTTTTGGGGCTGGCGGATTGAAGAACCTCGCCAACTACGGGACCGGAATTCTCGTCTCCCCAGACGGTCACATTGCGACCGTTTGGAATCACCTTCTGGACTCTGATGCAGTCGCTGTCGTCCTGAATGATGGTCGCCGGTTCTACGGACGAGTGATTGGGACGGACTCCCAAAAAGATATCGCCATCCTGAAGATCGATGCCGAGGAATTACCGTTCTTCGATATCGGTTCTTCCGTTCAAGTTGGTCCGGGAACACCGATTCTTGCGTTCAGCAACGTCTTCAAAGTTGCCACCGGCGATGAGCCAGTGACTGTGATGCAAGGTGTTGTCTCCGCGAAAACAGAACTCTCTGCACGTCGCGGTCGCTATAAAGTTCCCTATGATGGCGAAGTTTATCTTGTCGATGCCGTGACCAACAATCCCGGTGCAGCGGGTGGTGTACTGACGACGATGGATGGCCGATTGCTCGGCATGCTCGGGCGGGAACTCAAAGGAAACAATAACACCTGGCTCAACTACGCGATCCCGTTTTCCGTTCTGAAACAGCCGATTGAGGACATTATCGCTGGTCGATTCAGTCGGAGCGATGACCTTCTCGCTGCAGGGGGGGAACCGAGTGAAAGTGACTATCAGTCGACTGATTTCGGTTTTGTCCTGGTCCCGGACGTTGTCGCTCGAACACCTGCGTTTTTGGATAGAGTGATCGAAAAGTCGAAAGCGGATGAGTTCGGCCTGAAGCCTGACGATCTAATTGTCTTCGCGAATGGGGAGCTTGTTCAGTCGATTCGAACATTCAACGAAATTCTGGATCAGCTGATCCCCGGGGATGACCTGCAACTTATTGTTCGTCGTGGAGACGACTTGATTACGGTCCAGTTTGTTGTCCCGCGAAAGTAGCAGAGCTGTTTCTTTAATCGTGAGGCAGCGGCTTTGGCAGAGTGAAATCATGTTGCGAATTATGAAAACAGAACCCAACCAGACTTCCTCCCGGACAGTCTGCCTCTTTCTGGTTGCCTTCACGGTGATGAATACGTCATCAATGCTTCAGGCGCAACCATTGTTCAGCCAGGAACAACAAGCGATTCAGCAGGCGACTGCGTTTGCGAGTCCTTCGATAGTTCGAATCGAAACCGTAGGGGGACAGGACCTTGTTGGCGACGTTCTGACAGGGACCGGACCGACGACCGGTGTCATTGTGAGTGACGATGGTTACATCATTACCAGCAGCTTCAATTTCGTCTCTGATCCTGCGAGTGTTCTCGTCACGTTGATCGAGCAAGACGAAGAGAAAAAATACGCAGCCGAAATCGTCGCCAGCGATAAATCTAAAATGCTGACATTGCTAAAAGTTGAAGCGTCCGGTTTGAAGCCGATCTCGGTTTCTCCCAAGGAGGAACTAAAAGTTGGGCAGCGTGCCATTGCACTGGGCCGCACGTTCGACGTGGAATTTCCCAATATCTCAATTGGGATTGTCAGTGCATTGAATCGAGTCAACGGGAAGGCCATTCAAACGGATGCAAAAACTTCCCCCGTCAATTATGGCGGCCCGTTGATCGATTTGACTGGACAGTGCATGGGGATTCTCGTCCCACTTTCACCGCAGCAAGCCGGCGAGACAGCTGGTGTGGAATGGTACGATTCCGGGATTGGATTCGCGATTCCCCTCGAAGACATTCAGCGTGTTCTTGATCGAATGAAAGCTGGTGAAGATTTACAGTCTGGACTGTTAGGAGTCGGGTTTGAAGCACAAGGCCCACTCACCGGGGAAGCGAAAATTCTTCGCGTGCGACCACAATCTCCTGCAGATCAAGCAGGTTTGAAAGTTGATGATGTCGTGATTGAAATCGATGAACATCCGGTCAATCGGCTTGTCGACCTGCGTCAAAAACTGGGGAATCGTTATGCCGGAGAAAAAATTTCACTGGTTGTTAAGCGAGGCGATGAAACAATCGAGAGAGAGATTCAATTGACTGGCGAGTTGCTCGCATACGAATTCACCTCGATAGGTATTCTGCCAGCTCGGCGAAGTGCCAGCGACGAATCACCCGAAGAGGGCGTCCTCGTCAGGTTCGTTTACGATTCCAGTCCCGCTCAGGCAGCGGGGATGAAATTGGGAGATCGAATTCGATCTATGGATGGACAACAGGTTTCCACGCCGAACGAAATTGCCGTTATCCTGACCACCAGGAAGAAAGGTGAGGAGCTCACGGTGATCTTAGATCGTGAAGAAGAGACTCAAACGGTCAATGTCACACTGGAAGCGTTCCCCGATGGGGATGGACTTACAAACATTCCTCCGTCTGATATCCCTCCAGGAGATGTTCCCGAAGAAATCAAGTTAGGGCGGTCCAATCAGAAACTCGCGGGGAGTGATCGCAGCTTTTGGGTCTTTGTTCCGGAAAATTACAATCCAAATTTTGAGTATGGACTGCTGATGTGGGTCCATCCATCGGGCGAAACGATGGAAGCCGACGTGCTGAAGTTCTGGAAAGATCTTTGTACCGAGCGAGGAATTATTCTTGTTGGTCCACGTGCCGAAGACCTGAGTGGATGGGCTGCCACGGATGAGGAGTATGCCAAAGATGTGGTCGGGTGGGTTCAGGAGAATTACTCAATTGACGCGGCTCGGGTTGCAGTTATGGGAGCGCAGGACTCTGGAGTGTTTGCCACACGACTCGCTTTTAAGTATCGGGACCTGTTTCGTGGACTCATTTCTATTGAAGGTCCACTTCGCTTTCCGCCCCCGGATAGCAATCCCGAACAGCGATTACTCACAGCGTTTGTGGCTGCTCCTGAAACGCGACAACGTGACCAAATTTTGAAATCCGTCGAGCTGTTGAGAAAACAAAAATTCCCGACTGCTCAAATTGATAGCGAAGAAGAAGCAAAATTCTCTTTCGATCTCGTGAATGCTCTGATTCAATGGCTGGACGGGCTGGATCGTCTGTAGATGTTGCTTTTCGGTGCGATCATCATTCTTTGAAATCAACTTATTCTTAATAGCGACAATGACCCGTGGAGCTCGGCGATACAATCTGTTTCTGTTTTCATGTGACCAAGCGGAAGATATTGAACTACCTGCGCATACATAAACCGCGACGGGCGAGTCAGCTTTCTGAATGTGGAGGAGCCGGAACTGGATGTGGCTGGTGCGTGAACTACCTGAAAAAAAACTTCGAAGCCTTCGAAGCGGGGCAGACTGATGCCGACGCGGATCTTTCGATGGACGATCACGCAGCTGGCCGATCGACGTACATCTCCGAGGGAAAAGGGACTCCACGGCCCGGCACATAACCCTCTCTGGATCTTTTCGGGCTCAGCGCACATCAAGAACTCATTCGTGAAGCTTCCTGAAGTGTAGCTCTGGTGGCAGCAGCGTTTTTAGAGGAGTTTGCTCTACCGTGTGCCCGTGAAGAACGCATTACTCTAGTAAAATGCTGTTCGCCACGAGGCAGAACCTGCAAACCAATTCGAAAGATGCTCTATCACGTGTGAGAACGTGCAATATGCAAGCACAAACGCAGCCACAAACGTAAAGTCAGCCAAAGACGTAACCCGGGTCACTGAAGAATTGGCTTCCATTCTTCGATGGATTTTGAAGTTGTCCAGCGTCTGCGCGATCCTTCGGGTACTTTTTGCAGAAGGACGATGTCCAGTTGTTCGTACTCTCCAACGTCCTGATGCTTAAATGCCAGGCGGGCAAGATCGGCTGCACGCGACTCGCTCTTCTCAACTTCCTTTTCAGGATTGAACTCCTTCTGCGGGACATATACCACGACACGGAGGATTTTGGGGAAGTCTTCTTTGTGGCTTTTGTGCTGGCCTCCAACGACTCGCGGGCTGGATTCAGGGTATTCATCCGCGATGGCATACTGCAATTCTCTAAAAGGAGCAGTGTAGAATTCCCAATATGCGAAGAGTAAGCCGATCATCGTGAAGGCGAATCCAAACATCGCGACTACAGTCCAACGTCCGCTGTTCGATTTTGTATGTTGGGGTATTTCGTCGGACATGGTCGGTGCGGAATCTCTTGAGGATTAAATGAGTCTCAGCCTGTCAGTGAATCATAGAGGGCAGCGAGACTTCAGGCGAATGAGAGAGCTGAATTCGCCGAATGTATTGGAAAAATCGCCCTTCGGTGTCTCAATCATCAGAACGGAGAGGGTTGATGTCGGATGATGCATCGGACAATTTTGAAGAGGTACGTTAAAACAGTGGTTCGCTCATTTGGCTGTTCATTTGTTCCCATCGGTGAATCAGCGAATTTAAGAGGTCAGGTTTCTCGCCCGCCAAGTCGTGTTGTTCACGAAGGTCAGCATCAAGATCATACAGTTCCCATTGCGGCTTCTTCTCGTTTCGAGACATATTGACGAGTTTCCAGTTTTTGTATCGCAATGCAGAACGCGGACCTTGTCTCCAGAAGAGTTGCTCGTGTGGAGCGGTCTCCTTTTTGCCGAGCAGGTACGGCATCAGGTCGACCCCATCAATCTCATGTTGAACTTGTGCGCCTGCGAGATTTGCGGACGTGGCAAAAATATCCATACTACTGACTGGCTTCTCGTAGGTTTTTCCTTTTGGAATCTGCCCTTCCCACTTCACCATCATGGGGACACGCACCCCTCCCTCGTACATGTGCGATTTTTCACCGCGCAGTGGCAAGTTGCTCGATGTTAACTCGCGGGTTGGCCCGCCGTTGTCGCTTAAAAAGAAAATCAGAGTCTCTTCCTGTAGGCCAGATTTCTCGATCTGATTCAATACCGCACCGACACTGTCATCGAGGTTGGCGAGCATGGCTGCGAAAATACGGCGATGGGGATCTTCGATTGATTCGAACTGCTGCATGTACTTGTCCGCCCCCTGTAACGGGCTATGGACAGCGTTGTAAGCCAGGTAAAGGAGAAACGGTTTGTCGGAGTGCCGGTCAATAAAGTCGACAGCTTCGCGTGTGAATGCGTCGGTGAGGTACTCGCTTTCCACGACAGGTTGTCCACCACGCACAATCGGATTATTGGCATCGTAGTCAGGTTCATTGTGGCCCATGTGCGTTGTGTAGATAAGATTTCGTCCGGTCCATCGCCCTTTTTGATTTCCTGGCAGAGACTTTCGTCTGAGCATCGTTGTCACACCTCGATACGGAGGCGGAACAAAATAGTGGCCTTCGTGAGTGAATCCGAAAAACTCATCGAATCCATGACGCTGCGGATGATAGGCAGCTGTCCCTCCCTGATGCCATTTCCCGATCAACGCGGTTGTGTATCCGACGTCGTGCAGCATCTCTGCAAGGGTGATCTCTTTGCCTGGCAGGCCGATAGCTGGGTCTTCGTTTCTGGCTCCGATTGGGTTGAATTCGTATCCGAATCTGGTCGGTATTTTTCCTGTGAGAAGACCTGCTCGCGACGGGCTGCAATTGGGGCCGGTCACATATCCTTGAGTGAAGCGGACTCCGTTTTTGGCGATTGAATCAATATGCGGAGTCGGAATTTGAGGGTTCCCCTGGCAGCCGAGTTCTCCATACCCCAAATCATCTGCCAGCAGCACAATGATGTTCGGTTGCCGGGCACGGGCGACACTCTGAAAACTGAAGAGAGACACAATCGGCAAGAAGCAAGAGATGAGTGACAAGTAGGAAAAGAAATGTGTCGGAATGAGATGGCTCATGATGACTGCCGGTTTTAAAGTCGAGCAAGAAAGGAAATCAAGAACGCGACGTAGCCCGGGACCATTGTCCCGGACGAGTCAAGTGGGGTCCCCGCATCGTTGTCGTAACGCAATCCTTGTCTCGGCGGGCATTGTCTCGGCTGACACATAGTGATGTGTGAGCCACTCAGTGCACTGACACGTTTTCTGCACCCGTGAAGATTCGGTTCTTTGAGAAAAAACGCGGATCTCCACGAGGCAGACTGCCAAGGTGATGTTGAAAAGATCTCTTCGCTGTCTCAGTCAGCGAGCTTCTTCACGCGGAGATTTTTGAAGTGGACAGTGCTGTGCGGGTCGTGTCCCTGGAGAGCAAAAGTTCCTTTGTCGATTCGGCGTTTCGGCTGGTCTGGCTGACCTGTTGAGTTTTCAGGCTCGGTGTAGTCAGTGGCGACCTTTCCATCGATTTTAATAATGACGCGTTTACCTTTGACGATGATGTGCTGAGTCCACCACGTGTTGTCAGGGATCAACTGTTCCGTAACATCGTCGACTGCGTACAAACCTCCTGTTTTGCGAGGATCTTTTTTATAGGTGTTATTGACCTGAGTTTCGAATCCTTTTTCAGGCCAGCCGCTCTCCTGAAATTCCGTGTGGAAGTAGATTCCACCGTTGCTGTTGGGCTCAGCCATGACATCAACTTTGAGTTCAAAGTTCTTGAACGGAGTACCGTCTCCGACGTAGAAGAGATGGCTGCGAGGTCCCTGACAAACGATCGCACCGTCGACAATTTTCCAGGTGTCTGGAGATTCGTTGATCTTCCAGCCATCAAATGTCTTACCATCCCAGATTTGTGTGAAGCCTTCGTCATTACTGTCCAGATAGGCAACACCTTCGCGGACAGCTGCCAGACAAAGCTCAATATCAGAGAGAGGATTCTGTGGGTTCTCTTCGTATTCCAGCGAGATCGGGTTGGTGTATCCAATTTCTCGAAGCGCCCGCAACACCCCCACGATGTTCAATTCTCCTTCGCCGAGAATCGTAAAGATCTTGCCCTCTTTTTCGAGGTGATTGGCTCTGTTCTTCGGCAGCACAGCCATGAGCTTCGCTTTCTCTTCCTCAGAACGGATGGTGCGAACGTCCTTGAAGTGAACACCGAAAACCCGCTTGCCAAGCTTTTGAATCACTTCCACAGGATCTTCATTGCTTCGCAAGTAGTGACCGGTATCAACGCAGGCTCCCAAGAGCGGGCTGCGACCGTCGACCATTTCTAGAATGTCATCAACCTTGTCGTACAAAGCCCCGGGACCATGGTTATGGATCGCGATCGGAATCTGGTATTCCTCGACGAGCTTTTCGAGCAGGTCAAAGGTCGCTGTATCCTTTTTCGGATTCGCACTGATCGATTTGAGTCCCATCGCTTTCGCAAAATCAAAGACTTCGCGAGCTTTGGTTTCATTGGCATCAAATCCAACGACTCCATACGCAGCGAGCGTAACTCCGGAATTTGCAAGTTTCGCTTTCTGCTCCTTGATGTGAGCGGGGACTGTCGAGATCGGAATGTGCTTGGGGTAGGCCTCCCAGTACTTCAGGCCGAGTTTTTCCGAATGCTTTAATGCTTCGTCGACATCAAATCCACGAAGTGAATAACTCTGAATTCCCATTTTGAACCCGCCGTAGGGATCTGCATCGGCAGAGAGAGAGGTTGCTGGCGAACTCAAAAGGCAGGCGACGATAGCGAGCCCCGGAATAGAAAGCTTAGGCAATATGGGGTGAGAAGATTTCAAGGTGTACATCTGGCACAAGTCTCCATGAGAACAGGAATTTTGATTCGTCCCGTAGTATCGCCCTCTCCCACCTGCTACTTCAAGCGATTCGATCCCTGCAAAACCTTTACAATCGGCAATATTGTTAAGTTCGGACGGCAGCTAGCCGATTTAAGAGATGGCGCGGTCCTTCCAAAACGTTGTCGATGAAGACCACGAATTTTGTGAACACTGCGATAAGGTGAAGAATCGTTTGGGTCGCGATGGTCGAGGGATGAATGCTCCCTCGATATGAGAAGGGCCTCTCGATAAACGGATTGCAGCGAGATTTTCAAAACTCGACAGGGCACAGCTGAAGGTTGAAAGTTTAGAGTGATCGGTACCGCACGAACTCGTTCCTGAGTTTCCACCCGGAGACGCTTGTGTTTGCAGTTTGATTAAAGGTTTCGTTGAGATCGATCGCGGAGAAGACCTTCAACCGGCAGTCGCACAAATTCCAGCGCAAGGCAGGGAGTGCATGGAATGAATCCATGGAAAAAACAGCAATTCTGGTTTTGGTTGGCAGCGATACTCATCGTTGGCGGAGCATCCTCTTTTCGCGACACTCGTCACGAAAATGCTTCGGTGCGTGCAAGGCTCGGATCGCACAAAACTGAGAATGTGTTTCGCAGTCGCGAAGATCTTCCAGAGCCCAACCAACTTGAAGTCGCTTCAGGTAGTCCGTTGAAGGAGTTGCAATCCAAGTCGACTCACTCACACCTGAATGAAACATCCCAAGCAAGTACCCAGCAAAACGAAGTTGATGAGCGAGCAGTACATCAAGATTCTCAAGTTGTCCAAATTTCATTTGAGAGGGAAGACGAAGTTGCTCGTCCTGTTGTCTGGTTGGTTGGCTCGATAGAGCCTGAAGAAGAGTAGTCGTCCGCCCTTCTCTGTTTTCAGCAATAGCAAATCCAATGCAATAGTAAATCCAATATTGATCTTTACGTTCTGCCTTGTGGCAAGCAGTCTGCGAAGTCTCGAAAGTGAGCATCACGGGCACACGGTAGAGCAAACTGCTCTAGCAGGAAAATCAAAGCTCGACGGAGCAATCGATCGAACTCAGGACCAATAATCAAAGTGGCAACTCGCTGCTGAATCGTGGAAAGTGGAACTATGTACGAGGTGTATTGGAAACTGAGTTCACGACCTTTCGAAGATGGGGCGTATCCAGATTTCTACTCAGCCAGTCCGTCCCATCAGGCAAGCTTGTTGAAGCTGCGCTACCTGATTCAACAGAACAAGGGGATCGGACTTCTGCTTGGTGATCATGGTCTGGGGAAGACGTATCTTACGCATGTTCTGGAACGAGAGTGCCATGACGATGGAATCGGTCCCTTCATTCGTCTGGTCTTTCCCTGTCTTGCACCGGGAGAGATTCTGAACTACTTCGCAATGCGTTTAGGAATCCAGACGGCAAACGTGACTGCGACCGAAAGTGTTCTCATTCAGGTGGAAGAAAAGCTTCGCGAAATCGCGAAGAACAATGGGCACCCGGTTTTTGTGATTGACGACGCTCATTTGCTCGATGTCGAACATCTCGATGTTCTGAGGCTGTTACTGAACCTGCATGAACAAGGAACGTGTCGATTCTCGATGATCCTGTCTGGAAGGTCGGACCTTTTGTCTCGTGTTCAGCGAATCAAAGCGCTTGATCAGCGTGCCTCGGTGCGGATGGCTTTACAGCCACTCACATATGAGCAAGTTCAAACATATATTGCGGATCGGCTCGGAGCAGCCGGAGCTGAAGAGATTTTCGATCAGCGAGCAGTTCGAACGATCTGGGAACTCGCTCAAGGTGTCCCTCGCCGAATCAATCAACTATGTGACCTTGCTCTATTGGTCGGGTTCGTCGATCAACTTCCGCTCATTTCTCCTGTTGAGGTCGAAGCTGCTGCAGATGAACTTGTTTGCATTCAAGCTTGAATGAATAGTGACGCTTTGCGTTTCACGGGATGTATCGCGTCGACTGCTCTGCATGAGAACCTATTACTGAGAGCAACTACATTGCTCGGAGTATTGGGTTGGATGAACTGTCGATCCGATCAGCATGCACACACATGCTCCATCTTTGTATTTGCAGGTCGATGAATAGTAATCGACAGGAACGAACGTCGCCCCGGAATTTTCTTGACACCCAAATTCGTCACTCGACTCCATCGTTGTGACACACATTCCGCGCACGGCGAACTGGTAGCCTTCGAGCGTTCCGCACTGTGATCTTTCTGTGGGGTGGCAGTTCGTCCCTGAGGAATCATCTTCACAACGCATGTTGGCGCTGATCACCATGTGCATTTGTCGGGCATGTGCCGGATCACAAATGGTACCGTCGAAGACTTGTCCACCCTGGCATTGAACACCTGCAATGACTTGAGGTGAGACACCGTTCAGGAGTGACACTCCCCCCGTGCAAATCAAAACCAAACTCAACGCTTTGTAGTACAACATTCTTTCACACTCGTGACGAAAACAGGCTGTGGTTGAAAACAGTAATATCTAATTCGCTGACCTGCGCCAGAGAACCACTCCCAAAACAATCAGAGAGATTCCGTTGGCAATCAAAAAAAATGCCTTCCAGTCGAATTTTCTTTGCGACCCAGGGTCTGGAGTCGCCGCGACAGTCTTGCGTGCGATTCCATTTGCCAGGAAATATTCCGCGGCATTTTCGATGCTGTGTTTGAGTGCGCGAGCATGGCGTTCCTCTGATCTTTGATCGACCATCACAGCGCCCTCTTTCACTGGCACGACAAACGCTGCTTGCGGGATATCGAGATTGAATTCGGCATCGACAATCGCGGTTAACTCTGCTTTTTGAGCGATTCCATCTCGAAAGTCGATCTCGACACGGATAGCTGGCGCAGTCACATCTCCTGGAAAAACAGTGGGAAGTTTGTAATAGGTAAGTCGACCAAACTTGGATTGATCGTCCATCGATGTTTGTGAAATCGGCAAATGCGTTTCTCCATCGAGAACCCAATCCCCTGATTTCTTCCCCGATAGCTTCAACGAATTCGCTTCAGCTTGAGCGACCTCTACTTGTCCGAGAATCTGTGCAGCAGGGATTCCCAGAAACCATTCACGGTCATAGAAGTAGACCATGCAACGCCCTTTCTCGAAGGCGGTGATCTGTTGCGACAAATGCTTCGAATACATCAGATGCAGTCCACGAGCCACAATGTGCTCATTGTGTCGACCGATGCTCCGTTTGTTGACTCCATCATCCAAGAGGACGACATCATCCCACAGATCCCAGGGCCCGGTCGATTGATCATGCTGTCGGTGCCGTTCAATCACCTCGGGGTAGAACGTACTTACAAACTCCAGCATGAACTTTTCATCGGCAGAAAATTCAAATTCCGCAACGAGACGCCGCACGTCTTCCACACTGAATTTCTGCTCTTTGCAGCCAATCACTGCGGATAAGAAGTGGATTTTCGAAGTCGCTGAGCGGGAACGATGGTCGTCCCAAGAGACCGAAACGGAATCCAAGAGTTGAGTTGTTTCATCCGCGTAGAGGGCAGGTGAACTCAAGGCCGCTGTAAGAAGTAAAAGTAAAACGAACCTGAAACTCATGGCCCATCATTCAACTTTGGACGTACATGTTAAACAGAATCATTCTGTCGCAAGAACAAAAAATGAGCGTAAGCCAAACCTGTTCAAATTGCAACGCGAAGACCCTCCTGAGTCTCCTCACATATCCCCGCTCGCGTCTAACTCAAAACAGCCATCTCTGATGCTTCGCCGAGTTCGGAGACTTGACGTGCGGGCGTGGTAAGAAGTCGTGGGTAGAAAAAAGGCAGAACCTGCACACCACATCGAGGGATGCTCTAATCCTTCTGCCTGCTCACTTTCTACAATTTTTTGCAATCCACTTTTAATGCTCTGTTCACTGAAGACCAGATCGCGAGATTGCGCCAAAACATACCATGCAAGAATGTTCTCGCAGGACAAAACCTGACTCTTCACGGAACTTGTGAAGGATGTCTTGCATCGAACCTGCGAGATTTTCGCAGCGAGAAGTTTTCGCTTATGCAGCCGCTTTGAGTTGCGGGGTTGGTGAGTAGAACTTTTCGTAGACTTCGTGGTCACCATTTTCCACGTCGCCATAGTAGAGGTGGAGCAGCGAATTGCGCTCGCCACTGTTCTCTTCGAGTTCACTGCGACCATGCCAGCTGCGTTTGAATTTTGTATTCAGGACGACGAACGCGTAGCCGCTATTCGGTTGGAAAGGCGTTGTCATCACTTTGGTAAACCCGACTGGCTTCGAGAGGAGGCCGAGTGGGCTGAGCCGGTAGAATTCGGTCCCCAAGTGAGACTGTGAGTCGTCAGTTGGTAATGCGATTTGCATGGTGACAACTTTTTTGCGTGTGTCGGGATGTGGTTTGATCGAGTAGCCCGATTTTTCGTGATAGATTTCGGTTTTGGGATAGGCAGTCACATTTTCGACTTCTTCGCGCGGGACTGAGTAGCGGTAGGTGAGCCCTTCAGAAAGTTGCCGAAAGACAGTCGCTTTGACTGTTGGATGTCCGAGTGCATCGCGAACGGCTTTCCAGATCGCCTGGCTTTCAGAATCCATTCCCTGAAGCCCTTCTTGCGTTAAGCTGCAACGATAGCGGGTTTGCCCTTCAGTTCCTGCGTATTTGCCCAGCTCAGAATAGTTTTCAATAGGAGGGAACGTTTCGAGGAGTCGAAAATACACTGACTCTGGAAGAATGTTCTGGAACAGAAAGTGTGGAAACGGACGATTCGAAACGTTTGCACTTTCCACCGCGCTGAGGATGGAATGGAAACAATCGTCAAACACTGAATTGTAGGTTGATGAATTCACGGTCGACTCTCTCGGCATGGTATTGGTGCGAAATCACGAGTCAGCCTTCTAATCGAATTCTCCTTTTGAGGTCAAGATGAGGCTGAAACACGCAGCCTCCATAACCAGTATGCCGTTCATTAAGTTGGGTCGCAGATGAAATTAGGTTTCGAAAACGTATTCGCGATCAGCTTGAGTTCACTGAATGCGTGAGACGCAGTATGAAACCTGATGCAAAATGAACATTATTATGTGGCATTCAGATAAGCTGAGAGCTTGGTCCATCGTGCCCCTTTTGGCCCAATTGCTTCAAAGTGGATGAATCCCGATTAATAACGATGTGAAAAAAGTGCTCCAGAAAGAACGATTCATCTTGCAGCGGAGAAAGAATTTGCGATAAAAACTATCGATCTGGTTCTGAGCCAGGCAACGAATGCCCTTCTCAATCACTTCGAACTTCAGGCATGGATGCCGAGATATGAGCGACATAACCTCAATTGCAACAAACACTTCCGTGACCTGTCCACTGTGCTCATCTGATGAGCATCAAACGTTGGCAACGCGTGGCCGAGCTGGGGAAGACTTGCACACTGTTGTTTGCACAGGTTGTGGACTCGTCTTTATCTCTCCAATTCCCACAGCTGAAGAAGTTGCGGAATACTACGCTAAGGAGTATCGACTCAAGTACAAGGGAGTCGTTCAACCGAAGCGAAAACACATTTATCGAGCTGGAAAACGGGCATTGCTGCGACTCCCCCTCATCGAAGAGTTTGCAAAGCCTGGTCAACGAGTTCTTGATATCGGTTCCGGTGGCGGAGAGTTCGTCTACTTGCTGAAGTCAAAAGGGTTCGCGGCTTCTGGGATCGAGCCCGACGAAGGCTACGGAGGCTTCTCAATTCAGGAGTATGGCATCGACGTAAAGATCGGTCCGTTCGACGAAACAATGTTCGAGCCAGACAGCTTCGATGTTGTGACTGCGAACCATGTCGTCGAACACCTTCGTGATCCACTCACTGTTTTTCAGGGGATTTGGAAAGGTCTGAAAAAAGGAGGTCACTTAATCGTCGAAGTCCCGAATGTTGAAAGTAAGTACCACACGCCCTGCAACCGCTGGCACTTCGCACATATCTTCAATTTCAATACAGACACAATGGAAAACCTCGGAAGACGAGCAGGCTTCGAAGTCGTCAGGACAGATCTGGTGAGCAAATCGGTGCATGTCCGGACAGTCTTTAAAAAGACCGAAAATGCAAAGCCAATGCAGGTTTCACACGAAAATTATCATCGTGTCAAAAACACACTCGATAGCTACACAAACTACGATCACTACACATCAACCATGCCAGCCCGACGTCTCTGGTCGTCCGTTGCGCAAGTGGTGCATGAAAAAATCGCTGTCCATGCATCACTCTCCGGGAAAGAAATTCTCGACCGGATTTACACTGCCGAATCCTCAAATTCGATGCTCGCGCGTTCTGCATAATTGCAGACAAACACAAATGGCCCACCAGTAAACATTCTTTGCTCAACTTCAGGCTCGAGCAATTCGGTCAACTGCTGGGTCGTGAGCAACGGCTTCGTGATTTGAATCTCGTTCGTTATTTCGGGGCAAATTGCGATCACGATTGCACTGGGAGTGAGTCGTCGATACCGCAAAAAATCGACAGCCACAAAACGCTGATTCGCCCATCGTCACAGCGTTCAATCACACCCTCCGTCTCTCGACGCACTATTGCTCGCTGAGAGCAACTCTAAAATTGATCAACACGATCAGCCCCATAGCAAGCAGTCCAGGAGGACATAAAAATGACCTTCACGGGCATGGCAAGCATTAAGGTTGCTTTGAAAGGATCGGATGTAAAAGTATTCAGTGATGTGAGCGAGAAATCACAACCGCCCCCACCGGTAGATTGACAACCCCACTCATTCACATAAACTGACGCCCCTTGTGATTGATGCTGAGTCCAAAAGATTTCCGCAACATTAACATTCACAAACACGGGATGTAGCGCAGCCTGGTAGCGCGCTTGACTGGGGGTCAAGAGGTCGCAGGTTCAAATCCTGTCATCCCGACTCAACTGGATTGAAGGCCGTTTGGCGAGTTCGTCAAACGGCTTTCTCTTTTCCAGCACTAGAGTTACGTCGCCGAGCAGGCGGTTCAAAGATAGCGTTTCGAGGATCCGCCGTTTTTCGAGCATCTTTGAACCGCGCCAGATTTCCGGGATTTTTTGAGAGAACTCGAAGACCGCGAGCGCAGCCCGCACGTCGGGCGGTTCGAGCGTCGCGACGTTGCCCAACCTTTCCTCGATCTGCGCCGCCTCGTCGCGAAGGGCGGCGAGCTTCGCGTTGAACGTTGGTTCGTCGATCGAACCGGCCAGAAATGCGTTGAGCAATCGATCGTTCATCGTGGCCAACTCGCTCCGCCGCTTGCTCAAGGCCATCCGCTGATTGCGTTGGTGGTCGCCGATCTGAGAGAACGCGACTTGCAGCGATGACCGGAACCAGTTCGCCACTTCGTCATCCGGCATTCGAAGTTTGGCCAGATCGGCGAGTATGGCATCTTCCAGATCGTCGGCTCGCCACCGGACACTGGGATGCTCTGAATCCGGATAGTTGTTCGCACACCGGTAATAGTCGTGAAGGCGGACTCCGCCTCCCTTCAATTTCCTCTTGATCCGCTCCCCCGTGATCATCGCGCCGCAGTGGTCGCAGGTGAATAGTCCGCCGGAGAGCGGCAGATTGATCTTTGCCTTTGTGCGGCGGGTCTTTCCCTGGAGCCGGTCCTGGCACGTCTGGAATGTTGAGCGGTCAATCAGCGGTTGGTGTCGCCCCTGATACAGATTCGCTCCCCGACGAATCTCGCCGATGTAGAACCGATTATTGAGAATGTACGACACAGCCGTCCGGTGAAATCTGGGCGCGGACGGTCTAAACGCGAATCCTTCGTCGGCCAGTGTGTCTCCGATCGATTCGAGGGTGTGATCGCCGGACGCATACAGTTCAAACAACCTGACGACCGCCTTGGCATTCTCCGGATGTGGCTGAATTGGCTCGTCTCGATCCTCGGTGGTATTCACGTAGCCGAACGGTGCCAATCCGTGCTGCCAGCCTTGTTTGGACCGCTCGTCGATTCCCTTCAGCACCTCGGTCCGCAGATTGTCGCTGTAGTACTGGGCGACGGCCGCCATCACATTGAATGACAACGCTCCGGCCGGTCCTGGTCCGAATTCGTTGTCGACGAACGAGAGCGAGACGCCGTGCTTGTCCTCCAGTTCCTGCATCCGCACCGCGTCCCGCATATTGCGGCAAACGCGGTCGAGCTTGTGGCTGAGGATCGCCCGCAGGTTTTCCCGCTTCGCGTTCGCTTTCACCCAGGAAACCATTTCATTGAACGCATGGCGCTCCGCACCGCGTTTCGCCGACTCCGCCACCGAGAACTCGCGGACGACCGTCCATCCATTCTTCTCCGCCCGATCGCGCGTGGCCCGCAACTGGGCATCGATCGAATAGCCTTCCCGCTGTTCCCGCGAAGAAACGCGGGACCAGATAACCACATTCATGATTCGCTCCTTTCCAGCAGCATCTCGGCAAACCGTTTGATGTTTTGAAGGATCTCGACGGCTTCCTCCGTCGAGATGTCTCGCTCGTACCGTCGCGACCACAGTTTCCGGGTTTCCGTGAGCATTTCGTCGGTCATCCAGGACAACGACAGTGGTCGCCGGTCGGGCACACACACTCCTTGCTCATCTGGCGAAGAGAATCCAGTCATGTCTCCGCCGGACGAAGCAGGATTCGCGATGTTGTTGAACTCACTCATGCGAGTTCCTCGCCACCGAGACCCGCACTGGTGAACCGTTCGCGGATCACGTTCATCGCCGAGTTGACGGCGCGACGTCCAACGCCAAGTTCGTCCGCGATCGAATAGGCTGAGTGCCCTTCAGAAAGCATCTTTCCGACCTGCCGTTCGAACTCCGGCAGATCGGCAAGCACGGACTCGACGTCAATCGCCACATCACTCGCAGCAACACTGCTGTCATAGGCCAATTCTTCGCCGGACGGCAGCATGGAACCGCATCGCTCAAGCATGCCTTGATAGCGTTTTTGCGTCCTGAGCCACTCCATCAGGCGACGATCAATGACCGCAATCAAGACCGTCGACTCCGTAGCACCGTTCGCCTTGTTGGGATCTGGTGTGAATTCCAGCAAGTCGATGATGACATCCTGGACGGCATCTTCGAGGTCGTGCCTCTTGATTCCGAATCGCACAGCGCGGCTGCGGACCAGGTCCAGTTTCTCATCGATCGTCAGTTCGTTCTTAGTGTCCATCTTGGATTTCTCCTCTCACAGGTTTGGCTGGCCAGCGACGTGCTGACCACGGTGAGAAAGAATCCGCTCTGATCGGGGACACAGTCTCTACGCACCCGCATTGGGGACATGAAAGTCACATTGGCGCAATGTGGCGTCCACATTGATGATCGGGGACACAATGTGGACGCAATATTGCGTCCACATTGGGGACATGTCCCCAATGTAGAATCCAATGTGACTTTGGCGGAAAAGCGCGCAATCGGACTTGCGAGCGGCTAATAACTTTATGTAGGCCGCGAGCAATCGCACGAAACCGACAGCCAGCCCGGCACGCTGCATTTGGGCTTCCAACGCTGTCGCCGCCGCCGCCCGGTGGCGAGCTTCGATCGCGGCAGAACCACTTTCTCCCGTGGAGAACGTATGCCGTCATCCCCGTTTGGACATCCCCACGCGCTGAGCGACTGCTATGCGACCTGGTACATCAGCAAAAAGGCAGACGAACTTGCCGGCACTTCCGGTTTTGCACCGGACGAAGCAGAAGACATCAGTCAGGAACTGACGCTTCATCTGCTGGATCGCTGGTCGTCCTTTGACGATGCGAAGGGCAAGGTCACGACGTTCATCGCCAACCTGGTGGACGCCAAGGTGGTTGACCTGGTGCGATCCCGACAGTGTTTGCACTGCGATTATCAGCGGAACGAAGCGCTGACTGAAGGTGCAGAATTCGGGCTGCTGGACGGCATTCGCGGTCAGCCGGAAGTCAGCGACTTCGAACGGATCGATCTCCGCATCGACTGTGACGAAGTGCTGGCGGGGCTGCCGCACGACCTGCAGGAACTCGCGGGGCTGCTCAAGCAGATGACGCTGACAGAGGCGGCCCGCCATTTGGGTGTGGCGACAACCACGCTTTCGTACCGGCTCAGCAAGTTGCGCCACCACTTTGCCGCTGCCGGATTTGGACACGATGACGACTTCGATGACTTTGACGACGAGGAGAACGAATGAGCCTGTTGCAGACGATTGAATCGGGACGAAACCAGAAACCACGCCGCGTGATGCTTTACGGAGTTCACGGCATCGGCAAGAGCACGTTCGGGGCGATGGCTCCCCAGCCGGTGTTCATTCAGACCGAAGACGGGCTCGGCAACCTGGACGCGGCCCGATTCCCGCTGGCGGAGTCGTTCGATGACGTCATGGCGGCCGTGATGGCGCTGTATTCGGAGGCTCATGATTTTCAGACGGTCGTCGTGGATTCCGCTGACTGGCTGGAGCAATTGATCTGGAAAGAAGTCATCCGCCGGCGACCGACAACGGATCGCGGACGCGACATCACGTCCATCGAGGACTACGGCTTTGCCAAGGGATACACGTATGCCCTGGAACCGTGGCGAGAAGTACTTGATGGACTGAATGCCCTCCGGAACGAGCGGGGCATGATGGTCATCCTGATCGCTCACGCCAAGATCGAGCGGTTCGAGAATCCCGAGACCGATGCTTATGACCGGTACTCACCCCGACTGAATAAGCACGCTTCAGCGCTGATTCAGGAGTGGTGCGACGAGGTGCTGTTCGCGACTTACAAGGTCCACACGAAGCAGACCGAGGAAGGGTTCGACAAGACTCGCACCCGGGGCATCGGGACTGGCGACCGGATCATCCGGACCACGGAACTACCGGCACATATGGCGAAGAACCGGATGAGCCTGCCGGAAGAGATGCCGCTGGACTTTCGAGTCTATGCCGAGCACCTCGGTCAGACCGCTTGACTTGCACTTCCCGTTGATGAACCGCGCCACCGCTGCGCACTGACAGAATCTCCAACCTCAAATTCAAGGACCATCACATGGCTGATCTTCGTGGCTTCGACGCCCAGACCGTGGAACCGAATGATTCGTTCGATCCGATCCCGAACGGCGACTATCTCTGCATCATCACGACGTCGGAAATGAAACCAACGAAGGCGGGTGACGGGGCCTATCTCGAACTCGAACTGCAGGTGATCGAGGGGCCGTACCAGGGACGGAAGCTCTGGGACCGGCTCAATCTGAACAACGCCAACGAGACCACGGTCAAGATTGCCAAGGGGACGTTGTCGGCGATCTGCCGGGCAGTCGGTGTCCTGCAACCGACGGACTCGTGCGAACTGCACGACCTGCCACTCGTGGCCAAGGTCGCCTGTCGCAAGCGGGACGATACGGAAGAACTAACGAACGTCATCAAGAGCTACAAGAAGCGCCAGGGCACGGCCCTGGACCCGGTGCCTCCGCACGGCTCCGCCGAGCTACGGCCATCATCGCCGAAGCTCCGCGACAGCGGTGCGCAGGCACAAACCGGCCATGCCGGTTCCACGCCGCCGTGGAAACGGGCGTGAGCCTGTCGACTGGGGACATCGCTATGTCCTTGACTCACAGTGCGACAGACGCGGTAGCCGTGCTTCGTTTTGTGCTGCCGTTCCCGCCGAGCGTCAACCGGTATTACCGGCATGTTGGCTATCGCACGCTCCTCAGCCGCGAAGGGAGACAGTACCGCGAAGTGGTCTGCGCTCTCCTCGCGGGGCGGGTCGGCCAGCCTCTTTCTGGCCCACTTGAAGTTCAACTCGATCTGTATCCCCCCGATCGCCGCCGTCGCGATTGGGACAACTACCACAAGGCGTTGTGGGACGCGTGTCAACACGCCGGCGTTTTCGCTGACGACAGCCAGATCAAGAAAGGCGTCGTCGAGATGCATGACAAGTCCACCGAGCCCCGTGCCGAGATACAGATCGCCCCGTACATCCCCGATCACAAAGACGACCAGCCATGTCCAGCATTGTCCCGCTCGAAGAGTTCGAGGGGGTCGAAGAGTTCGATCCCGATGAATTCGGATTCGAACACGACTTCCTGTTCAAGATCACCACCCCGGAAGAAACGGGCGAGGCCTGCTCGCCCGACGAGGTCTGTGACCTGATTCTCGACGAAATCGAGGACCAGTTCTGGGACTGGTGGAGTGATCCCAGCCGCCGTCGCCGGTTCAAGCCCCGCATCAAGGTCTATGAGGTCTATTGAGCATGCCGCGAGAAGCGATCCCATCCGCATCGACTCTCCACGGCGACAAACCGCCCGCGGCGGTGACGCTTCGTCCTTATCAGCAGCAGGCAGTTGACGCTGTTTACCAGCACCTGCGGGATCATGATGACAACCCGGTCGTCGTGATCCCGACGGGTGGCGGCAAGACGCCGGTCATGGCAACCATCTGCCGTGACGCTGTGCAAACCTGGAACGGCCGCGTGCTGATCCTGGCACACGTCAAGGAACTGCTGCAGCAGTCGGTCGACAAACTGAAGCTGGTCTGCCCGGAACTGAAAGTCGGAGTTTACTCTGCCGGCTTGAAACGCCGGGACACTCAGCACGCAGTCATCGTGGCGGGGATTCAGACGGTCTACAAGCGGGCCTGCGATCTGGATGCGTTCGACCTGATCCTCGTGGATGAGTGCCATCTTATTCCCGCCGATGGCGAAGGGATGTATCGGCAGTTTCTGGCCGATGCAAAGGTGCTGAATCCGCACGTTCGCGTCGTTGGATTCACGGCGACGCCGTTTCGGCTCGATGCCGGTCCCATCTGTCGGGACGATCACTTTCTCAACGCAGTTTGCTTTGAGGTCGGCGTCCGGCAGCTGATTGCCGACGGATTTCTGTCACCGCTGATCTCCAAAGCCGGGATCGCCAAGGCGGACACGAGCCAGTTGCATGTTCGTGCTGGGGAGTTCGTCGCCAGCGAGGTAGAAGCAGCGATGGATGATGCTGCTCTCGTCGAGGCCGCGTGTGCGGAGATCGTCGAGGTCACGAAAGACCGGAAGTCCGTGCTGATCTTCGCCAGCGGAGTGCAGCATGGTCGCCACGTCTGTCAGGTTCTGCACGAACGACACGGTATCGAATGCGGCTTCGTCTGCGGTGAGACTCCAGATGGAGAGCGGGATGAGACGCTGCGTCGGTTCCGAGGTGAATCAAAAGGACTGTTCCAGCAGCCGCCTCTGAAATTCCTGTGCAACGTCAACGTCCTGACGACCGGGTTCGATGCACCCAATGTTGACTGCGTCGTGCTGTTGAGACCCACGCTGTCGCCGGGACTGTATTACCAGATGGTTGGTCGAGGATTCCGCTTGCACTTCGGGAAAGCCAACTGCCTGGTTCTCGACTACGGCGGGAACGTGCTCCGGCATGGTCCGGTTGACCAGTTGCAGGTTGTCGAGAAACGCGGTGATGGTGACGGACCTGCGCCGGCGAAGGAATGTCCAAACTGTCGAGCGTTGATCGCACCGGCGTACTCCATTTGCCCACAGTGCGGACACGAGTTCCCGCCGCCGGAACGGAAAAAGCACGAATCGCAGGCCACCAACGCCGGCGTCCTCTCCGGCCAGGTGAGCGACGCCGAGTTCGAAGTCCGGGACATCACATTCAGCGTCCACACTAAAAAAGACGCCGATGACGATGCACCCAAGACGCTGCGGGTCGATTACCGGCTGGGTCTCGACTACTGGGTGAGCGAATGGATTTGCTTTGAACACACCGGCTGGGCACGCCGCAAAGCCGAGCAGTGGTGGAAAGCCCGGTCACCAGATCCCTGCCCCGACACCGCTCAACAGGCGTGCGACCTGGCGAACAACGGTGCGCTGGCACATACGGAATCCGTGACAGTCCGCTCCGTCGCCGGCGAAAAGTTCGACCGTATCCACAGCTGCAAACTCGGCCCAAAACCGGAACCGAGTCCGATCTGGGCCGAGGTCGATCTCGATGATGTTCCGTTCTGATTCAACAAGGGAACCCAATGCTTGAAAGCGAAGTTGAAATGACCGCTGAGCAGAAACTTCTGCATGCGATTTTCGGCCCATGTACCGAAGCCGAACGGAGGGCTTTGATGATCGAGGATGTCCTCGAACGGATTCGTGAGAAGATTCAAGCGTCGGCTCCGTATCGATCGCGAATGGAGGCGTACGGCGTGGTCCGTATCAGCTTCGACCGATTGTGGGAGATGCTGGTTTGCGATCTTCGTCACTACGATGATCAGTACGACGTCACGGACGAGGATGTTGTGGTGGACCTCGTTCTCATTCTGGCCGCTGATCTCTGCAGGTTGCTGATTGATGCGGATTCTTCGCGCCCGGTGCCAGAATCGTCGCAAACATCTGGCGACAGCGCTTGATGTCTCTCCGAAATCATGGCTCCATGTGTCACGTGCAGACCAACCACCAACACGGGAGCCAAAGATGACCGACCAGACCAAAAAAGAACGCGAACGCAACCTGCGAGACATCTTCCGCACGATGGACGCCCACCGGGCACAGGAGATTCGCGAGGCGTACTACAAGGCGGTTGAGGGATTGAGCGCCCTGGCGGAATCGCTGGAGGTCGCCGACGCCGAAATGGGTAGCCCGCACGACCACGCTCTGATCGAAGAACACCTGATCGCCTGCCAGGCGATCGACGCCATGAAGGCGAGCCTGCTCGGACGCATTCTCTGATGCACGACCGGGCGGCAACTCTTTTTCACCAACCTGCTGCCCGGTGACTGATGCCCGATTTCTGGACGATGAACGTCCACGAATGTCCGCAGTGTGGATCGTACCTCCGCTTCGGAGGCGACCTTCACGAATGCGGCCCGCGTGACGACTCCCATATCCGGTACAACCTCGCGACCACGGACGAAGAGAAAGCCGCGCTGTCCGAAGCCGTCCGTCTGCTGCATGGGATCGACGAGGTGTTCTGGTACCGCAACCGCCCCGAGGTGCTGGCGATCGTGCAGCGCCTCCGTCGCGACGGCCATCCCGACCCGAAGGTGGTGGCCTGCATCACGCCGCGCCCAACTGACAAACCTGTCCGAGGCTGACGATTGGCTCGAGTCCTGATTATTGGCGACACACATTGTCCCGGCATGCGCACCGGATACGTGGACTTTCTGCAGCGAATCGCTGAGCGCTATGCGATCAACCGTGTGGTCCACATCGGCGACCTCGTGGACTGGGCCTCCATCTCATACCACGAGAAAAGTCCCAGCCTACGGAACGCCACGCTCGAATACGCCCGTGCGAAACGACAGGTGGCATCGCTGACAAAGGCATTTCCCAAGGCCGACTGGCTGATCGGGAATCACGATGCCCTGACCGAACGCCAGGCGGTCACGGCTGGTCTGCCGCCGGAACTGTTACGCGACTACGCCGACATGTGGGAAGTCGATTGGACCGTCCATCCCCGATTCACCAAGTTGCGAATCGATGGCGTCATCTACTCCCACGGTGACAGTGGTCGCGGCGGACAGGACGCAGCATTCGGTCAGGCGAAGGACAACTTCCGCTCGACGGTCATCGGCCACTTCCACAATCAGGCCGGCGTCCGCTGGTGGGCCAATCCCGAGTTTCGCGTGTTCGGTCTTTCCGTCGGCTGCGGCATCGATGCCAGCCGGATGCAGTTCGAGTACGGCCGCAAGTTCGCCCACAAACCAATCCTCGGCTGCGGCATCGTGCTCAACGGCAAGCAGGCGTACTTCGAACCGTGGCTGCTGCACAGCCGCTGATTCTCTTCTCTCATAGCGGAGTCAACTGTTTGAGCATTCTGAACGTCCTGAAACGCTTTATGGATGACGAACTGGCAAAGGAAGGGATCACGCCGGAACTGCTGGAGATGGTTGACCTCTCCGTCGAATACACCCCCGTCATTCCGTTCGCCGGCGGTGGAGTCGATGACGCCATCACCGTCCGGCCCTGGGGATTCGTCACTGACGATGTACTCCCTGAGAAGTTCGAAGTCTGCCATCCGCTCGTTCACAACCCGGTCAGCCGGGAATCGCTCAAGGTGATGCGAGCACGCTATCTGCTGGCTCGTGATGCGTATTACGGCCCCATGATCCACCGCTTCTTTCAGGGACTTGCCAATGCCACAAACGCTGACCTCGCCGCAACAGAAAGCCATCGCAGGGCGGAAGACGGCGACTGACCATGTCCCGCTCATTTACGTTGCGGGTCCGTACACACAGCCTGACCCTGTCGCGAACACGCACGCGGTCATTCGGATCGCCGATGCTCTACTGGATGCCGGGTTCACTCCGCTGATCCCGCATCTTACGCTGGCTTGGCATCTCGTTTCGCCAAAGCCGTACGACACATGGCTGGCCTACGACCGCCAACTGCTGGCCCGCTGCGACGTGTTGCTCCGCGTTCCCGGCTACTCCCACGGTGCAACGCAGGAATGCACATTCGCCGACGAACTGGCAATCCCCGTCATACGGCCACGCTCCGCTGATCCGGCCGACTGCGTCGCCGCGCTAACGCACTTCTTCTCCAATTAAAAGGAACCGCCTTGAACGAACAAGCCATCGTCCATTGCACCGAATGCAGCAAGGAACGCTCCGGCTGCGCTGATTGCCACCGTTGCAATCTCTGTTGCCGCTGCAACGCCGGGGAAGGCTGATGCCGATTCCCTGCGCTCGCTGTCGCACGGAGTTCGAACCAGCCGACTCGGTCGGCAGCGACTTTCAACTCTGCCAGGACTGCTGGGAACGTGACAGTTCCCGAATGTGGTGGTCTGTAATCGCCGCACTCGCTCCGCCTGAGGACACTGACTTGATGACCGAACACGACCTGCCCAATGGAGAGCCATCACAGATCACATGCAGCCATTGCGGTCAGCTAAAGGCTCCATCGGAATTCAATCGAGAACGGCGGCGACCATCGGGGCGACGAAGCGACTGTCGTGATTGCCAGCGTGAATACAACAGCCGATTCCGCAAACAGAAACCGCTGTACAACATTTGGAACCTCATGTTCCAGCGGTGTTACAACGAAGGCAATCCCGGATACCGGTTCTACGGCGCGCGTGGAATTCGAGTCTGCCAGAGATGGCATGAATATGAAGCCTTCGTGGCTGACATGTCCCCTCGTCCATCTCCGAAACACAGCATCGACCGCATCGATGGCAACGGCGATTACTCGCCCGAGAACTGCCGATGGGCACTTCAACAGGAACAGACACTGAATCTCCGATCCAACCGCAACATTGAAATCGACGGCATCATCAGACCACTCGCGGAATGGGCACGCCTCAACGGAATTCCGAAACCGACTGTTGAAGCACGGCTCTATCGGTATGGCTGGGATGCGAAGGCGGCCGTGACCACGCCTGTTCGAGCATGGGGAGGAAAGGCCTGAGATGATGACCGAACACGATCTGCCCCGCATCTTCCATCCGGATGGCGCTACCGAGAACCCGAAGGATGTCATTGGAAGCAGGAAGCCTGCTCTGCATCTCGTCCCGCAATCCGCCAACATTCTCGAAGCCGTGGTGTTTGGACATGGCGCTGATAAATACGGCGGAGCCTACAACTGGCGCGTGAAACCAATCCGGGCATCGATCTATCTCTCGGCAGCCATGCGGCATCTGGCCCAATGGCTTGATCGTCAAAACGACGATCCGGAGAGCGGCATCTCTCATCTGGCACATGCACGCGCGTGCCTGGCGATTCTGATTGACGCACAGACAACAGATTCCCTGATTGATGACCGTCCACCGGTCGGTAAAGCAGCCGAATTGATCCAAACGCAGACGAAGACCGCCGAGGGATAAATGCCGACCGCACATGCCAAGCCGACAGCGCGACCATTCCGTGGTTGGGCGATCGTTATTGACGAACCGGGCTGCTCGCCGGAACTCCTGCTGGTCGACGTTCCCGGCTCACTCCCGGCACCACGACTCTATCGCAATCCGCATGAAGCGAATCGCGATGCTGGCGCGATTCACGGAGCGCGGGTTGTCGAGGTGATTCTCCGGGAGGAGCACTGGTAACCGATGGACCAGGTTGGTCATGACGCTGTCACACCACTCGATGCCGCACGCGAATACGTGCGCCGCGGCTGGTGCGTCGTACCGATTCCGTACAAACAAAAACGCCCTGTCATCAAGGAGTGGGAACAACTCCGCCTGGCTGAAGACGAACTTTCTCAATACTTCGACCAGCCGGCAAACGTTGGACTGATTCTCGGAGAGCCATCCGGCAACCTGGTCGATGTCGATCTCGACTGTGTCGAAGCCAGGGCGATCGCCAGCAACTACCTGCCAGTGACGGGAGCCAAATCTGGCCGCGCGGGTGCAGCCGACTCACACTGGTGGTATGTCGCCGGTGGCGCGAGGACGGTGCAGCACCGTGATCCCGTCACCCGCAAGATGATCGTTGAGCTGCGATCAACTGGCGGCCAGACCGTTGTTGGCCCGAGCATTCATCCGAGCGGACAGCAATACGACGTTCTGACTGGCGAACCAGCGGTGGTGCCGGCAGAGATGCTGACAGCATGCGTGGAAGCACTGGCGAAACGAGTCATCGAGCTCCGACATGGAGACACTGATCCGGTTGCTGCCTCTGGCAATGGTCGCACCGATGCCGTGGTGCGTACAGGGTCGCACCTTGACCGGACCACCAAACACCAATCGACGAGCGATGTTGAGTCTCGTGCGTTGGCATACCTCGACAAACTCCCACCAGCCATCAGCGGCAACGGCGGCCATGCTGCGACGTACACTGCTGCCACGGTCCTCGTTCACGGGTTTGAGATCGATCCCGAACACGCGCTGACGCTGCTGCTCGATCACTTCAATCCAAGGTGTGAGCCACCGTGGACCGAGAAGGAACTCCGACACAAGGTCACCAGCGCCGCGACCAAACCGCACAACCAGCCCCGTGGTTGGCTGTTGAACCAGCAATGGGAGCAGCCAATTGATACTGGCGTCGATATTTCCGCCCTGGTTGGTCAGGCCGAGGGTAAAGTACCGACGGTCCGCGCAACGGAACGTGAACCGCCGACTGACAGTGCAGATGACCCCGGTCCCATTCCGACGGAACTCCTGCGGGTACCGGGGTTCATCTCTGAGGTGATGGACTTCTCGCTGGCGACGGCTCCCTATCCGAATCAGCCGCTGGCATTCTGCGGTGCGCTGGCACTGCAGGCATTCCTCGGCGGTCGCAAGGTTCGCGATCAAGCGGACAACCGGACCAACCTGTACCTGCTCAGCCTGGCGCATTCATCGTCAGGCAAGGACTGGCCGCGTCGAGTCAATACGCGGATTCTGCACGCCATCGATCAGGCAAATGCGTTGGGTGAGCACTTCGCGTCCGGCGAGGGATTGCAGGATGCGCTGTACGTCCGGCCGGCGATGCTGTTTCAAACCGACGAAATCGACGGGTTATTGCAGTCGATCAACAAAGCGAAGGACGCACGGTACGAGGGCATCCTCGGAACGCTGCTGACAATGTACTCAGCGGCAGCCAGCGTGTTTCCAATGCGACGCAAGGCCGGCAAGGAACGTGGTGAGACGATCGAGCAGCCGTGCCTCGTGATCTATGGTACGGCCATCCCGACTCATTACTACGCTGCGTTGAGTGAGAGGATGCTGACGAACGGCTTCTTCGCCCGCATGCTGATCGTCGAGGCCGGCAAACGCGGGGAAGGTCAGGAGCCGAAGATCGCTGATCTCCCACCACGAATCCTGGAGACCGCGACCTACTGGGCGAATTTCAATCCCGGCAAAGGGAACATGGGAAACTTCTTCCCGATCCCGCATATCGTCCACTACACCGACGAAGCTCAGTCACTGCTGATCGATGCCCGCCGCCATTGTGAGGCGCAATACGCCAAGGCTGAAGAGCGTGGCGATCCCGTGGGAATGACTGTCTGGGGTCGAACGAACGAGCATATCCGCAAGCTGGCGCTGCTGTACTCAATCAGCGCCAATCATCGCGAGCCATCAATCGATGCCGACGCCGCCAATTGGGCCACTCAGTTCGCAACGCATCAGACCCGCCGAATGCTGTTCATGGCGCAGAGCCATGTCGCGGACAATCCGTTTCACGCCGAATGCCTCAAGCTCCTCAAGAAACTGCGGGATGCTGGTGGCCGTATGGGACGGAACAAACTGATGCGGACGATGCATCTGAAGATGGCTGACTTCGACCAGATCATCAGCACGTTGCTCTCGCAGGGTGACATCAATTCGGTCGAAATCCCAACGAAGACGAAGTCCGCGTTCGGCTATCAACTCGCTTCGGAAATCCGTCACGACGAGGGTTGAATCCGTCACAAACCGTCACGATTCGAGGGGCAAAACTATGCGGCTGGGTGGTTTGGGATGTCTGAAAGGCCGAATCCAGCACAATCCGTCACAGCCGTTTGTGACGGATTCGGTGACGGATTTCAGAAGCCATAAGTCTATGAAATATATGAAAATAGTCTCTCTCTTTTACTCTCTATAGAGATCCGTCACACGGACCCCCACTCGCGCAGATTTTGTGTGTGAGGGGGTGGATGACGGATTCCGGATCGCTACTCCGAGAATTGCCGTCCGCAAGCCCAACAGGAGATGACGTGCACCGCTGCTGTTTTGACTGCGACTATTTCCAGATTGACGGCAAAGACATCGCAGATGTCGCCGAACGCGATTGGGACGAAGGTCGTGCCGAAGGGGAATGCCGGTTCGGTCCCCCAGTCCTGGGGCCAGAGATCGAACTGAACGGCGAGTCCATCCGGCTACTCAGCGAATTCCCGAGAGTGCTGGTTACCGACTGGTGCGGGCAGTTCCGTCCTCGAAAAACGTGATACCGCCACGTCAACGCCCACGTTGGCCCGTGTCGCATCGAGTCGCGGAGGTTGGCCACCGGTGCGAGTTGGCCAGCGACGCGACACGTGGCCACCAGTGGCGTCGGCGATTGACGCGATGGTTCCTTCCGAGGCGGGGGGCGAAAGGTGCTACACGCGGGAACCGTCGCGGTATCGACCACACTTTCTTTCGTGCCGGATTTTCATTTTCGATTGCAAACCGTCTGCTCATGACAACTTCCGACAACATTCCTGTGACACCCCGCCTGGACCGAAATTCCGGTCGCATGCTGATTGCCGTTGCCCGTGTGGCTGGCCACCCGGACTCGTTCGTCACCTATCGCCCGGCGATCTGGTTCGACGAGACCCCGACGGTCTGCCGAAGGAGCCGTTGGTCGCGGACGATGCGTCGGCTGGAGCGCTGTGGTCTGGTGACCCGCCAAGTCGACCGCAGCCGGAATCGTGTGCGGAAAGTGGCTGTCACAGAAACGGGCTGGCATTGGGTGATCGAAAATTGCGGTCCCGGTGCCGTGCTGCCGCTGGAGTCCCTGTGACACAGAAATCGAATCCTTGGAACGGCACTGTTTGGCGATTGGCAGCCCAATGGGAATCTGAAGGGCGGATGCAGCGGCGGGTGACCAATCCCTGGGAACGTGCGATCTCCAGCATGGTTCAGTCCTGGCGGATTCGTCACAGCCAGTCGTCGCCGAGTCGCGATGCTGCGATTGCCACAGAACCGGCGTCTGACTGGGAGAGCGGTGTTTCACGCATGTTGACCTCGCTCTATCAGACCAGTCAGCGACAACGGGAGAAAGCAACTTGGAAACGCTGGTGCCGGGCACGCACGCGGCCCCCTTGCCGATATGTCCCCCTCGATTCACGCTGACTGGATTGAGACCGTCGGAAGCCGTGCGACTGCTCAACTCGACGCAGTTGGGCACCGTGACCAGTGAACGCCAACTCTACCGCGACCGGCACCGAGCCGGATTTCGCATCGGCGATGGTCGCCGAATCGACCTGATCCGCTTCGCGGCCTGGTTGGCCGAGCAGCGGCACTCTCGTCCCGAGCGCTTCGACGACGTACTGCCAATCAGGACCCCAAGGAGCAGCGAAACCGTGACCGTTCAGGAAGTCCATGATCTCCTGGTTCGCCAGGACTTTCGCTGTGCTCTGACGGGTGAACCGCTCGCCCCGGCAGACGCATCAATGGATCACATCCTCGCCGTGTCCCGTGGCGGACCGCACACCATCGAGAACGCTCAGATCCTCAGCAGGGACGTCAACCGTGCCAAAGGCACCCTGACGAATGAGGAGTTCATCTCGCTCTGTCGCGCCGTTGTGCTCCACGTCGACAAGATTCAACCGCAACCCGCAAAGGAACAACAATGATCGCAAGCGCAATGACCATTGAAACCTGGCCGATCGATCGCCTGATTCCCTACGACAAGAACCCACGTCTGAATGACGATGCGGTCGAAGCCGTGGCCCGGTCGATTGAGGAATTTGGCTTTCGACAGCCGATCGTCGTCGACGACGAAGGCGTGATCATCATCGGCCACACGCGGTTGAAGGCAGCCAGGAAACTCGGTCTCACCGAAGTGCCGGTGCATGTTGCTCGCGGTTTGTCGCCGGAGAAGATCAAGGCGCTCCGCATCGCCGACAACAAGACCGCCGAGATCGCCGAATGGAACCTGGAACTCCTGCCGATCGAACTCTCCGAACTGCAGGGAATGGACTTCGACCTCGGGCTGCTGGGGTTTGATCAGGACGAACTCGCCAAACTGCTCGATCCGGGTGTGCAGGAAGGCATGACCGATCCGGACGAGATTCCCGCGCCACCGGATGAGGCAACTACCAAACCGGGAGACCTGTGGATTCTCGGTGAGCATCGTCTGCTCTGCGGCGACAGCAGCAAGCCGGAGGATCTTGACCGGCTGCTGGATGGCCAGCCGATTCATCTCTGCAATACAGACCCGCCGTACAACGTGAAGGTCGAACCTCGATCGAACAATGCGATCGCTGCTGGGCTGTCCTCGTTCAAAGGAACCACGCATCACCAGTCGATGGATGTGGCTCGACATCCGGAGAAGTCGAAACCGACGCAGAAAAAACTCCGGGCCAAGGACCGACCGCTTGCCAACGACTTCGTTTCCGATGACGAGTTCGATCGACTACTCGACGCCTGGTTCGGCAACATCGCCCGCGTACTGGTTCCTGGTCGCGGGTTCTACATCTGGGGCGGCTACGCGAATTGTGCGAACTACCCACCGTTCCTCAAGAAGCACAAGCTGTACTTCTCACAGGCCCTCATCTGGGACAAGCAGCACCCCGTACTCACCAGAAAAGATTTCATGGGTGCTCATGAATGGTGCTTCTACGGCTGGAAGGAAGGAGCCGCCCACGAGTTCTTCGGCCCAAACAACGCCACCGACCTCTGGCACGTCAAGAAGGTGAATCCTCAGAGCATGGTCCATCTGACCGAGAAGCCGGTTGAACTCGCCGTCCGGGCGATGCAGTTCTCATCCCGCACCGGCGAGAATGTCCTCGACCTCTTCGGCGGCAGCGGCTCCACGCTGATCGCGGCTCAGCAAACTGGCCGCCGGGCATTCCTGATGGAACTCGATCCGTTGTACTGCGACGTGATCGTGCAGCGGTGGGAGCAGTTCACGGGAAAACAGGCAACGCGTACTCAGAAAGATGAGTGCACGGTTGATGTTGGCCAGTGAAGTAACTCCCTGCGACAGTTGGAAATCGATATGCTTTGGGCAACGAATGCGACGAAGTACCAACAAGGTTTCAGAGAAAGGCCTTTGCAGGCGATGGAATCGTACCTCAGAGGTAGAGTCCGCAACCTCAACCTCTCCCCCAAACGATGTAATCTACCAGTCTTTGAAGCGGTGATGAATTCGCTTCAAGCGATTGAGGACCGTACATCATCCGGGTGGAAGCCTTCCGACGCGAGAATTCGCATCGTCGTCGTCAGAGATGAAAGCCAAGGTACGCTGTTTGATGGTGGGTCGGTGCCCCCAATCAAGGATGTCGTGATTGAAGACAACGGAGTTGGCTTCGATGATGAACATTTCGCAGCGTTCTGTCGGTTGGACGACGACTTTCGCGCCGCGAAAGGCGGAAAAGGTATCGGGCGGCTTTCTTGGCTTTCTGCATTTCAGAGAGTGTCCGTCTCGAGTGTCTTTGAGAATGGTGAAGGAGCTCGTTGTAGGAGAACCTTCGAGTACGCTGTCGAGGCAGACGGTACCCGAGACGAAAAACTTGGCCCCGCTGGCGAAAACGAGGTTGTCGGAACACTCGTAACGCTCAGCAGTCTTCAGAAGAAGTTCCGTGACGAGTGGCCCAAAAAGCCATCGACTTTCGTCGATCGATTGGCAGTGCATTTTCAGCGTTTTCTTGCATTGGACACTTGTCCGCAGATCGAGGTAGTCGACGGTCTCCTACATGAGACGATCGAGCTCCGTCAGTACTTTCGTGAGAACTTCCTGGTTGACCGGCACGAAAGCAAATTCAAGATCACAGGAAAGACTTTCAACGTCGTCCACCTCCTCCATCGCGTTTCGGGGGAGCCAGGCGAACAACGCCATACGATTACGATGCTGGCAAACGGAAGGCCGGCCGAGGACCCTCACACAATCCCAGCCGGACTCGGCGTCCCGAAGGGGGGAATTCGATGTGATGGAACTTCCCTTTATTACAGTGCATTTGTCTCTGGGGACGTACTGGACGAATTGACAAATGACTCTCGCACCTACATTGATATCGCCACTGAAGAAACTGCGTTACCAAATGAACTGACCCGGGAGCAAATCGTAGAGAAGACTGCTGCCGGTGGTCGCAAGTTTCTGGGTGACCGGGTCGCTGCAATGTACGCGGATCTACAGGAGAGAATTCAAAGGATTTGTGATCGCGAGGTTCGATATCGGCCACTCTTGAAGCACTGCGCCGCCCAGTTAAACAAGATCGAGCCATCGTTACCAGACTCGAAACTGGAAGACGCAATCAACGCGGTCTATCGCGATTACATGGAATCGCTACGGGCTCGCACGCGACGCGTCTCGAAGCGAGCATCGCAACACATCGATGACCTCGACTCGTTTCGCGCTGAGATAAAGGAGGTGCTGGAGAATTGGAATGAGGCGGCCATGTCCGACTTGGCGTCGTATGTCGCCCACCGACGGGTCATCCTTTGGTTTCTGAAGGAGCGATTGCGACTGAAAGATTCTGGAAAATTCCATTTCGAAGAGTCGGTGCATGCAGTCTTCTTTCCAATGGGCTTCGACACTGACGGTTACCCCGTCAGCGCTGCCAACTTGTGGCTGATCGATGAAAGAATGTCGTTTCACGAGTACTTGGCGTCCGACATGGCGATCTCTCGACATACGACGCTCAAGAATGCGTCCGCTCAGGAACCAGATTTTACAGTGTACGACGCCGCCCATGCATTTGGGCCGAACGAGCCGCAGCGAGCGACAATTACACTCGTCGAGTTCAAACGGCCCGGCCGCGAGGGATACACGATGGAGGACAATCCGTACACGCAAGCAGTCCGGTACGTTGAGGATATTCGCGACGGTACGGCTAGGTTTCGCGACGGTCGCCCAATCAGTGACCTTCGGAATGTGCATTTCTTCGTCTACTTGATCGCGGATCGTTCAAAGCCACTCCATCGGATATTGAAGGCGTATGATTTCCTCGAAACGTCTGACGGCCGCGGCTACTTCAAGCACTCTGATTGTGCTTACTTCGAGGTGATCACATATGAAAAACTGATCGATGACGCCGCTATGCGACATAAGGCATTCTTTGACAAACTGCACCTGCCAGAAGATGCCGGCGGAGGAGTTGCCGATGAGTGAATGTACCCGAACCGTACCATTGAAACCCAAGTTCGGCGATGGTTGGGCGTCCACGAGAAAAACGCCCGCACGGATTGACGTGGGGCGTCGTGGGCCAGTTGGCCCGTCAGGCATCAAGAGCGTGAAACTCGGTAAGGGCGTCCTCGACCATGAAGTTGGAGGCCGGGTAGCAGCGGCGGTGGCGTACGGTGACGCAGCCGCGTTCTTTGAGGAACGCCAGTGCGATCGCCGCCTGCGTGCAGCGGATTTCCGGTAGACTGTCCCACAACCCGTTCGTAGTGACCCCCACGTTGGCGTGCTCATCGATGAAGTGTGCCACAGCCCGGTAAGAGTCCAGGCTGCAGCGGTGCTGGTACGACGAGCCGTCCGGTTTGACGACCGTGCGGACCAGCCAGCCATCTTCGAGCGCGAACGTCTGCCGGTGGTCGATTGTGCGGCGGGGCATCACGGACCTCCTTCAGTGGGATCGAAGATCGTGCCGCAGGCGTCGCAGCGGACGAACTTGTCAGCGCCGGGGAACTCGTCAGCGATCCATACGAGACGGTCCGGATTGCGTTCCCCGCACTCAGGGCAGGCGAACTCGGGAGCGACCGATTCCGCAACCGGCGGGTCGAGGCGGTCGGCGATTGCCAGCAGCACCTCGACCAAGTCGTCGGCATCGATCATCCGCGAGCGGTAACCATTCGCGATGGCCTTCTGCATCGCGATTGTCACCTCGCGAATGGCGTCGGAGATGTGGGTCATGCGGCACCTCCTGCGGTGGCATATCCCCGAAGCTGGGCCTGAACCTCGTGTTCACAGGCCCAGACACCGTCATCGCCTTCCGTGGCAAGTTGGCGCAGGGTCTCGGTGTCCCCCCGCGTGATCGCGACGGACACCAGTCGATACAGCCAACCGTCGTCATACTCGGATGCGGCCACGTCGGCGGTTCCGAGTACCAGGTCTTCGATATTGAACGCGACTTGTGTTCCGATCGGGAATGGATGTTGCATGATGGTCTGCTCCTTAGATTTTGAAGAGGTCGGAGACCGCCTTCGGTCCGGGAGTCCCATCCGCCGGTTTGGCCGTCTTCTTGCGGGTGGTCTTCGCCTTCGGGGCAGACTTCGCCTTGGCGGTCGTGTTGCCGCCGTTGACGGTGAACAGCCCCCGGTCGGCCTTCTGGAACCGGGCCTCGGTTCCCTTGGCCGAGATCTCGCGCGTGATGGCGGCGTAAAGGGTCTGTGCCGGGGTCTTGCCAGCCGGGCTGGTCCAGTATCCATTGGCCGCCATCACTTCGATCATCGCCTTGGTCGTCATCGGCTCGCCTGATTCGGTGAGCACCTTCGCAGCCGCATCGAGTTGACTGAGCTTGCCCGTGGCCTTCGTGGCACGCGGCTTCTTCGGCGCAGCCTTGGTTGCTGCCTTGGTCTTTCGGGCTGGAGTCTTCTTCGTGGTCTTCTTGGTCGCCATCGTCGTGTCCCTTTCAATCAGGGGTTCAAAGGAAAGGGCCTCGACCACAACGGTCGGGGCCCAGGAGGTTTCGTGATTGCGTGAGGCCCGGAATGATCTGGTCGAGCCATCCGGGCTGGTGAACTCGACCAGTTGTTGCGGCTGGTCAATCCGGACACGCGCCCGGCATTCATTGACCATCAGAAGCGTGCCGGTAATCGCCAGTTCCGGTTGAAGGAACCGCGTTCCCGGCGGCAGTTGACTCAGGGGGCGTCGCATGGTTGTTCGTCTCCGTCGCCGGCCAGATCGCGTTGCAGCGCCCGGCAGGCCTGCCCCATGCGGGCGGCGTTCTGAATCGCGTCATAGATCAGGTTCGAGACCTGCCAGTCGTCGCAGGTGATTTCCAGCAGCCGGTTGATATGCCGCCGGAGTTCCTGGTCGAGGTCGTTGAGGCTTTGTTTCGTTGTTGCGTTGGTCATGTGTCGTCTCCGGTTTGACTCAAACGGGGAACCCGATGTCGCGGGCTTCGTCTTCGTTGACCACCCCCATCGCGAAGGCGGCGTAGACCGCGTACTTCAGCGCGTCGTGCATCTGCTCGGCATGGCCCCAGTTGATTCGCTCCTGGTGCGGGACCGTGTTGGTGGCAGCCTGCATCCGCGTCAGGAGGACGGCCATCGTCTCGGCGTGTTTCGCGGTCGTCTGGCGGGCGTTCATCGTTGTTCCTTTCGTTAGCGTTTCGTGGTTCGCATCGCGGTTGCGACATGACACGAGTTACCTCGGATGCGAAACGTCATCCACTCAGTTCTGAGCAGAAAAAGCAGGTTTTCAGCAGGTTTTCACATGTCCGAACACGGCCCTATCAACCCCTTGGCGCTCCCGATTGCCGACGCGGCGCAGCTGCTCTCGAAGGCGGGGGCTCGACAAATTCGGGTCGAGCAGATCGAGGCGGATGTGGCAGTCGGTGCGCCAACGAACGGCGATGGGACGATCAACCTGGTGACGTACGCAGCTTGGCTTACCTCCCAAGGCGGAGGTCGAACCCGTGGCGATTGACCCCCGACAACTGAAGCCGAGCGAGCTGGTCCGGCTGCTTAACTCGACGCTGCTCGGCGAAGTGACCAGCGAGCGTCAGCTCTATCGCGATCGCCAACGGGCCGGGTTCCGGATTGGTGACGGGAACCGTGTCGACCTGGTGCGATACACCGCGTGGCTGGCCTGGGAACGCCATAACCCAAAGCCCGCGCAGACTCCTGAGTCCTACGAGCAGCACAAAGATCGTGCCGCCCGCCGCAGCGCGGAACTCTCGGCCGCCGGACGGGACATCGGTGACCTGCCGGCGATCTCTGATCCAACGCGACGATCCAAGGCAGCAACCAACTTTCAGTTCTTCTGCGAGTCGTACTTCCCGCAGTCGTTCCACCTGGCCTGGTCCGACGATCATCTGAAAGTGCTGCGGAAGATTGAGCAGGCGGTGCTGCAGGGGGGCCTGTTTGCGATGGCGATGCCTCGCGGCAGTGGCAAGACGACCATCTGTGAGTGCGCCTGCATCTGGGCGGTGCTCAACGGTCATCGAGAGTTCGTGTGCCTCATCGGCTCCGATGAAGGGCATGCAATGGACATGCTCGAGTCGATCAAGACCGAACTCGACGCCAACGAACTGCTGCTGGCAGACTATCCTGAAGTCTGTCATCCGATTCAGTCACTCGACGGAATCGCCAACCGCTGCAACGGCCAGCTGTACCACAGTGAGCGGACTCACATCGGCTGGACGGCGAAGTACATCGTCCTGCCGACGCTGCAGCCGAAGGGCTGGTCCGGGGATGAAACACTTAGTGCCTTGATTCGAGAGGATAGTCGCGCACTGGCCAGCGGCGCGATCATCAAAGTCGCTGGCATTACCGGCCGCATTCGGGGGATGAAGTTCAAACGGCCGGATGGCAAGTCGGTTCGGCCCAGCCTCGTCGTGCTCGACGACCCGCAAACCGACGAGTCGGCACGATCGGTCTCTCAATGCCAACAGCGGGAAAGCATTCTCGCCGGGGCTGTTCTCGGTCTCGCCGGTCCGGGGCACAAGATCTCCGGCATCATGCCCTGTACGGTCATCCGACCGGGAGACATGGCCGACCGGATTCTGAACCGGGACCACCACCCGTCGTGGCAGGGCGAACGCACAAAGATGGTCTATGCGTTCCCCAGCGACACCAAGCTGTGGGATCGGTATGCCGAGCTGCGTGCGGAAGGGCTGCGCAATGAAGACGGCGGCGCTGCGGCGACCGAGTTCTATCGACAACATCAAGCGTTGATGGATACAGGCTCAAAGATTGCCTGGCCGGAGCGGTTCAACTACGACGAACTCTCCGCGATCCAGCATGCAATGAACCTGAAGCTGCAGGATGAAGCGGCGTTCTGGGCCGAATACCAGAACGAGCCACTGCCGGAAGTCGAGGTCGATGAGAACGAACTGACGGCCGACCAGATCGCCGCCAAACTCAACGGTCTACCCAAGGGACGCGTTCCACTCGGCTGCCAGCACCTGACGATGTTCATCGACGTGCAGCAGAAGCTGCTGTTCTACGTCGTCTGCGCCTGGGGTGAGGAGTTCAGCGGGGCCGTGCTCGAGTACGGAGCTTGGCCAGATCCTCAGCGGGCCTACTTCTCACTCCGTGATGTGACGAAGACGCTGTCCACGGTCGCGGAAGGGACGGGACTCGAAGGAGCCATTTACGCTGGACTGCAGGCGCTCACAGAGAAGCAACTATCGCGAGAATGGCAGCGTGAGGATGGGGCCTCGCTGCGAATCGAACGCTGCCTGATCGATGCCAACTGGGGTACGTCGACCGACGTGGTCTACCAATTCTGCCGGCAGTCGCCCCATGCAGCGCTGCTGCTGCCGAGTCACGGGCGGTTTGTGGGGGCGTCGAGTCTCCCGTTCTCAGACTACAAGCGCCGGCCGGGTGACCGTGTCGGTCTCAACTGGCGTATCCCAGGCGTGATGGGCAAACGGGCGGTCCGCCATGCTCTATTCGATACGAACTTCTGGAAGTCCTTCGTCTTCGCCAGGTTGGCGGTGGCCATCGCGGACAAAGGCTCACTCTCGCTATTCGGCCAGAAACCAGAACCGCACCGCCTGTTTGCCGAGCATCTCGTCGCCGAGTACCGCGTCCGTACAGAAGGTCGCGGCCGCACCGTCGACGAATGGAAACCCCGTCCCAACCAGCCCGACAACCACTGGCTCGACTGCCTGGTCGGCTGCGCTGTGGGGGCATCGATTCAGGGTGCGAGTTTGCTTGGCGAGGGGAACGTGGCCCCAAGAGCAACAAAACGCTTGAAACTCTCGGACCTGCGGGCACGCAACAGAGCCTGAAAAGACCAGCGTGACACAATCTTGCCAGAAACTTTCGTACGAATTTCCGCCGCCAACGTATAAATACTATAGAGGGGGACAGTTTCTCCGATGCCGGAACAACCGCTTGATGACACCATTCGCGATAATGCTCAGGGGCCTGCCGAGGCTCGTGGTGATTCCTCCAGCGTGAAGCAGCACTCTCTCAGGGACCAGATCGAAGCCGATCGGTTTCTTGCCTCCAAGCAGGCAGTGAAGTCCAAGCGTCGCGGCATTCGCTTCACGAAGATCAGCCCTCCGGGCGCTTCTTGATTCTCTCTCAGCGGTCGTAGCCACGCTGGCTCCCGCGTGCTCCTTCAGTTCGAGGACCATCCTTCTTGCTTCGTTGGCTGCGCCAGTTCCTGCCTGCTCGACGTTCTGAACCATCGCAAACGGTGTTTCAGACACTGCGGCTGATCAAGGCGAAATATGATGCGGCGGCGACGACCGACGAAAACCGGCGGCATTGGCGTAACGCGGATGACCTCTCCGCCAACGCCGCCAACAACGCGGAAGTGCGCCGGTTGCTGCGCATCCGCAGCCGATACGAAGTCGCCAACAACAGTTACGCCAAGGGGCTGGTGCTGACACTGGCACACGACACGGTGGGGACCGGTCCCCGGCTGCAGATGCTGACACCCGATAACAGTGTCAATCGGCACCTTGAACAGGAGTTTTCACAGTGGTGCCGCAACGTCCGTCTGGCAGAAAAGCTGCGCACAATGCGCATGGCCCGAGCGGCCGATGGCGAAGCCTTCGCGCTGCTGACCGACAACCGAGCCCTGCCATCAGCAATCAAACTCGATGTGCAACTCATCGAATGTGATCAGGTCACAACGCCGGATCTGTCCCTGAAAGCCCTGCGGGCAATCGATGGCATCCGGTTCGACGGCGATGGCAATCCGGTTGAGTTTCACATTTTGCGTGACCATCCGGGTGATCCCCTGGCGGGAATTGGTTTCAAATACGACCGCGTTCCCGCCCGAAGCGTCATTCACTATTTCCGGGCGGACCGCCCGGGGCAGGCACGCGGCATTCCCGACATTACTCCGGCGCTCCCGCTGTTTGCACATCTACGTCGATACACACTGGCGGTAATCACCGCTGCTGAAATCGCCGCTCTGCCTGGGGGCGTGCTCTATACCGACGCTCCTGCCAACGGGGAAGCCGAGTCGGTCGAGCCGATGGACCTCATCGAGCTTGAGCGGGGCATGCTGATGACCATGCCGGGCGGTTGGAAGGTGAGCCAGATCCAGGCTCAGTTTCCGACGACCACGTATGGCGAGTTCAAACGAGAAATCCTGGGAGAAATCGGACGTTGTCTGCTCGTTCCCGTCAATGTCCTGACCGGGGATTCCAGCCGGCACAACTATGCATCGGGCCGACTCGATCACCAGACGTATTTCAAGTCGATCCGCGTCGAGCAATCGCATCTCGAAGCAGTGGTGATGGATCGCATCCTGGAAGCGTGGCTCGCGGAAGCTGCGATGGTCCCCGGACTGCTGCCGAAAGCGATTCAGCCCACTCTGACGCAGCGAACGTGGATGTGGGATGGAACCTCCCATGTCGACCCGCTCAAGGAAGCGAACGCCCAAGCCGTCCGTCTGGCGTCATTCACAACCACGCTGGCTGATGAATACGCCCGCATGGGACTCGACTGGGAGACACAGATTCGTCAGCGGGCCAAAGAACTGGCGCTGCTGAATGAACTGGGACTGATGCCTGAATCGACTGTCATTGACGAAGAGGAGTCGGATGCCGAAGACCAACCCCAAAACCGCGACACCGTCGCAGCTGCCTGATCCCCTGCGGGTTCCGGCGAACCTGCGGATCATTGAAGGCGAAGGACCGACCGATTTCCGGTTTCTCGAAGCTGCCGCTGATGAGAACGCTGGGGACAACGCTGAGAAGGAACTGCGGCGGTTCTCGATGACCGCCTATACCGGGGGAAAGTTGCTGCTGGCCGGGTTCGCCTTCCCGGTCATCGTCGATCTCTCCGGACTGAAAGTTTCCGCGAAGAGCCGACCGATCCTGCGGGACCATGATGCCTCCCGCATCGTCGGCCACACGGAAACGCTGGAGGTCAATGCCGGCTCGATCAAGCTGGCCGGGGTGATCTCAGGAGCGAATGACCACGCCCGCGAGGTGACGGCCTCCGGAGACAATGGATTCCCCTGGCAGTCTTCCATCGGAGCAATCGCGCAGCGGATCGTGTTCGTCGACCAGGGCGAATCGGTCGAAGTCAACGGCCGGAAGTTCAGCGGTCCGGTCTATGTCGCCAGGCAGTCCACTCTCCGGGAAGTCAGCTTTGTTGCGCTGGGGGCAGACGATCAGACGATCGCCCAACTCATCGCTCGTCATTCACAACCATCCTCTTCACAGATCGAGGCACAACCTATGGAATTCGAAGCGTGGGTCGAGGCACAAGGATTTGATCCGAACGCCCTCACTGATCAGCAGTCCCAGTCGCTGCGGGCCATGTGGTCGCAGAGTTCGAATCAAGCCGACACGGAGTCAAACGACAACGCGACGAGCCCGGCGTCAAACGGCACAAATGCGGATGAAGCACAGGTGAGCGCGAGTGCTGCCACAGAGACTGCGACGGCCCAGTTACCTCCAAATCTGGCCGGACAGCTGCGGGCTCAGTGGGTAGCTGAACACCGGCGGATCATGAAAATCACGGAGATCTGCGCGGGCGAGTTTCCGGAGATTCAGACCCAGGCGGTTGAAGAAGGCTGGGACGCCACACAAACCGAACTCGCGGTGTTGCGGGCTTCTCGTCCAAAGGCTCCTCCGATTCACGCGTCGCGCGGTGTTGCTTCGGCCCGAGTTCTGGAAGCAGCGGTCTGGCTCTCCGCGAAGATCCCCGAGCAGGAGTGTCTCCGAAAATTCGGAGAACAAACCCTTGATGCGGCTGATCCCATCCGGGCAATCAAACTGAGGGAACTGGTCGCAGAGTGCGCACGACTCGAAGGACACGATGTCCCGCGGGTGTTTGGTGAAGGTCGCGCCACGATTGATGCCGGATTTGCCACGGTCAGTCTTCCCGGCATTCTCGAAAGCGTGATGAACCGGACCATGCTGGCCGCCTATGAGGCCACACCCATCGCGGCGCTGCAACTCTGTGCCATCGGCTCGGTGAGTGACTTCAAAGAAGTGACACGTTATCGACTGCTCGGGACGGGCGGCTTCGAAAAGGTCTCGCCCAGCGGCGAGCTCAAGGCGGGGGCTCTGAGCGAGCAGGCATTCAAGAATCGGGCAGAAACGTTCGGTCAGTATCTGATGCTGACTCGTAACGACATCATCAACGACGATCTGGAAGCGTTCCTCGAACTGCCGAAGCAGATGGGACGCAGCGGGGCTGAGTCGATCGATGACCTGTTCTTCTCACTGTTCCTGTCGAACCCCGACAACTTCTTCAGCGGACCCAACAACAACTATCTCGCTGGCGCATCGACGGCGTTCGGTCCCGATTCCCTGACCGTGGCCAAGACTCAGTTCCGCAAGCAGAAGGCGGGGCCGGGTGGTAAGGCGAAGAATCAGAAGCCGATCAACGTGCGGCCGAAGTACCTCGTGGTGCCGGTAGAGATCGAAACGGACGCCGAACTGCTGATGGGCTCCGCCCAGCTGATGATCGACGCCTCGGGGACGGCCACGAAGATCCCGGTCGATAACCCGCACCGCAACAAGTACGAAGTGGTCTCGATGCCACACCTTTCGGACGCGGTGTATTCGGGGGCCAGTGCCAAGGCGTGGTACCTGTTCGCCGATCCAGCACTCGTGCCGGCATTCGAGATTGTGTTCCTCAACGGCCGTCGCACACCCGTCATCGAGCGTGTGGATGCTGCTCCCAATTCCCTCGGCATGGGCTTCCGCAGCTATATCGACTTCGGTGTGAGGGAACAGGATCCGCGTGGCGCGGTGAAGGTCAAAGGTGAGGCGTAACAGCCCCTTCGAACCACGGACCGGTTCACACTGGTCCGTGGTCTTCTCTCTCTTCCTCATTCCCCGTAATGGCTTTGACAATTCAGGAGTCTCATACTCATGCCACTCGTCACGTTTGTTCAAGAAGGATCGGCGGTCGACTACACGCCGAATGCCGATGTTGAAGCCGGCGATGTCGTCGTGCAGAACGATCTCGTTGGCGTCACCAAACGCAAGATCCCGGCCAATACGCAGGGAGCGTTGCATGTCGCCGGCGTGTTTGATTTTCCCAAGGCAACCGGAGCCAGCACCGCAATCGCCGCTGGCGTCGAAGTCTTCTGGGATGTCGCCGACACTGAGGCGAAAACCGACAGCGAAACCGGGGCCAACAAGCTGATTGGCAAGACGGTCGCAGCTGCCGGAGACAACGATGCTGAAGTCCGCGTCCGGATGTCGCAGTAATGGGTGACCTGCTGGCGCAGGGGGCCGCGTGGCTCGAACAGCAGCGGACCCGGCATCTGGCGACAACCGTCACCTATGTCCGTGGTGCGTCGACTGTCGATGTGCTGGCCACGATCGGTCGGACGAAGTTCGAAGCGGATGACGGCCATGTTGTCCGGGTTGAGTTCACCGACCGGGATTTTCTGGTTCTGGTCGCTGACCTGATTCTCGCTGGCCAGCCAACCGAGCCGGAGCGTGGTGATCTGATCCGTGAGGGACCGCGCGAGTTTGAAGTGCTGGAATGGCGGTTCTCTGATCCCTACCGCCAGACGTTTCGGATCACCACCAAGCACACGGGAACAACGGAGGCCTGATGCCGCTGATCACGCAGGTTGCTGAGGCTGTGATCGCCGAACTGAACGGAACGACGTTCAGTCAGCCGTTCACAGCAGTACGGTCCTATCTGCCCCGGTCGGAACTGGCGGAACTGAAGGCACTCAAGGTGACCGTTGTTCCGAGTGGCCTGTCGGTCGTTACCGCCTCACGCGGCCAGACGCAGCAGGATGTAGCAATCGATGTCGCTGTCCAGCAGAAGCTGACAGGTGAGGACAACACGGACCTCGATCCGCTGCTGGCTTTGGCCGAGGAGATTGCAGCTCACTTCCGGGGGAAGCGGCTCACATCGTTTCCGCATGCCATCTGGGTGAAGACGGAGTTCAAGACGATCTATGCGCCGGACCACATCGACCAGCTGCGGACGTTCACCAGTGTGGTTTCGCTGACGTTTCGAGTGATCGAGTAACCGATGCCGGTCATCGGAGTCCGCCTCTCGCAGGCGAAGCGGCTGTTCTTCGATCGACAGAAAGTCCTGTCGAAAGTCAGCCGGGCCGAACGGCGGGTGCTGTCCCGGTTCGGAGCCTATGTCCGGCAAGATGCGAAGCAGCGGATTCGCCGCCGCAAGCGTCCCTCGCAGCCGGAAGAGTCGCCTACCAACCAAACCGGGCTGCTTAAGCGGCACATCTATTTCCTGTTCGATCCCGACCGCCGCTCGGTCGTGATTGGCCCCGCTCGGCTGAGTACCGGAAGCGACGCTCCCGCCACGCTGGAGTACGGCGGCCAGACCGTCGTTGAAACCACCGACGGCCAACCGGTGCGTGTCGCTATCGAGGAACGCCCCTACATGGGACCGGCGTTCCGCCAGGAACTTCCCAAAGTCCCTGCCATGTGGCGGGATTCTGTTCGCTGACCAGGAGTCTTATGGCTGCATCGCCTTCCAATTCTGAACCGCTGCATGCGCTGGGGATGAACGGCAACGGGTATGTCGTCATCCCGAAGTGGTTCGTTTCGTTCCTCAGTTTCACGGTCTCGGTGATCTTCGTCGGTGCGGTCCTCTGGGCCTGGCAGATGAGTTCCGACGTGAGCGCGATCAAAGCGGAAGTTCGAGCCAACGCTCAACTCCGGTCGGCGGAACTGGAGGACATCCGTCGCCGACTCGCCCGGCATGATGAGTTGTTCGACCGACTGCGGGGGGGCGAATGACCGAGATCAACTTTCAGCCACTCGACATCGCCGCCTGCTACGGCACCGGATTCACGGCGAAAGCGATCAGTTACGGCACCGCGTCCTTCCTGGCCCCGCCGCGACTGAAGATCGGCCCCTCCCATGTCGCCGTGCTGTGTGAGTTTCACGGCAGCATGGTCTGGATTGAGTCGACCACACTCTGCAAACACCCCTGTGCGATCCTCGGCTACCAGGTCGACGGCTGCCAGGCCCATCTGCCGGAGGATCGCATCCGGGACTACATCACCACCGGCGGGCACGTCGATCTCTATCGGTTGTCGCCCATTGAAAAACTCTCGCAGTCCGAATCGGAACTGCTGACGACGATCCTCGTCCGGCACTTCATTGGCCAGCGGGTGACGTATGACCTCGGCGGTGCACTGGTCTCCGGCACGCGGTTGTTCAAACGAACCCGACTGCTGCCGCAGGCCGATCTCAACGAACTGTTCTGTTCGGAACTAGTCGCCGCCGTCTGTATGCGGCTGGGACGGATGAACCGCTCAAACCCGACCCGGTTCAACCCCGCCTGCCTGCTGCGGGAGCTGGTCCGCCAAGGGACGTTCCGGTTCGAACGGGAGTTCCCCGCGCTGCCGCGACGCACGCCCGGCGTTTTTCCGTGAGCCCCGCTGATCGGCTCGCGTGTTCTGATTCCGCTCACCCGGAGGCCGCTGTTGTTTCTGCTCCTTGCTTTCACTGCTGTTCTGTACGGAGCGGCGCTCTGCCGCACGCTGCTGGGCGCGCTGCTCCGCAGCCGGTCCCGTGATGTACTGGTCCTACTGCTGGCGCTGACCTGCAGCACCGCGGCATTCGCAGATGCCGTTGACGAAGCGGTCGTCATGGTGGAGGGCTGCAGTGGAGTCTGCGTTGATCCCGATGGTCTGGTCCTGACCGCGAAACATTGCGAGTTGCCCGCAACGGTCACGATCCGATTCAAAGACCGAACATCCACTGCCCAACGGGTGTATGTCAGTCGCGATGCCGAGGGCCCGGTGGTCTTTGACTGTGAAGGGGATGGCTATCCCTATCTCACCGTCGCTGCGAGTCCACCGCAGATTGGGGAACGGCTCTGGTCTTATGGCTATCCGCAGGTGAATGGTCGTCGCGAACTCCGCTGGAACAGCGGCCCGTTGTTGCGGTGGAGTACGTTCGATTACGGCGATGGATCGTTCAATGGCAATGTGGTCGGGTTCGTCACCGGTCCCGGCTGGAGTGGTGGCCCGCTGCTGAACGCGAAGGCGGAAGTCTGCGGTTTGCTCAACAGCACCGACTGCGCCACCAGCGTGTTCATCTCGTCGGCTGCAGTCCGTCAGGCGTATGCGACCGTCCGTCAACAACTCGAGCGAGAGCGTCCCCCTAATGATGGCCGTCCGACCCTGTACGTGTTCGGTTCGATGACCTGCGGTCCCTGCCGGCAGTTCAAAGATGATTTCGCGAACAACGCCTCGTTTCGTCAGCAGCTGGAAACGCGGTTCTCCGTCGAGTTTGTCGATGCCGACAAGCAGGTCGATCTGACCAGCCGGTTCGGCGTGACGGAAGTACCAACGTTCATTGTTCCCGGTGGTGTCCGCGTCTCCGGCTACCAAGAACCGGATGACTTGCTGGTGCGGCTTGGCATTCAGCAGGAGATCGCCGCTCGGCCGCCTCCGCAACGCGACGTGGTGCCTGATCCCATTGAATCTACACCTCAGCGGTCCGATGTGGAGGTCGAACCACCAGCGACGGTTGAGCCACCAGTCGCCGATCGGCCAGCGTCGGAACTTCCAGCACCGACTGTTCCCGACGAGCCATCCGTCGCCACATCGCTCGATGTCGCCGATCGGCTCGATCGTCTGAGCGGACTCATCCAAACCGGAGTCTCGATCGCCACCTGGCTCGGTGTCGGCGGCATGACCGGGGGAGCGGGTGGTCTAATTTTGGGTGGACTTGCGGTCTGGCGCACGCTCCGTCGCCGACGCAGCCCGAAACCAGCCCGTGATCCACCGACGAAAGTGACTCCGCCGCCGGTTGTCACGATCGACAGTCCACCCCCTCCGCAAGCGATCGTCCCCGAGACCCGTTTTGCTCCCTATGAGCGGGACACGTTTGCTGAAGCGTTCGCCTGGGCCGAAGCCGAAATGGCCCGGAAGTATCCCGGCTCCGTCTCGACGCTGGAATCGATCAAGGGGCTGATCAATCAGTTCCTCGCTGCGAAAGGGGTGAAGTCGACGAAGTAGTCCGCTGCTGAAGTTTTGCCCCGTTTCAGTTCTCCACCTTCACGAAAGAATGCCCATGTCTGGTAACGATGCCTTCCTCTGGTACAACGTCGGTGACTGGGGCCGGTTTGGCCTCGCGATCCCCAACTTCTCCAACGACACGAAGTCGCAGAACGACACGATCCGCTATCTGACGGACGTGGTCGGCCGCAATCTGCAGGCGATCCTCTGGCATCCCGATGCCCGGCTGCGGACGCCGCCGTCGATCAACACGCTGACCCGCATCCACAAGCTCTGCACGCGGGCGCGGTCGATCCTGGCGTCGCGGGCTGTGCCGGCCAACATCCTCAACATGGAGACGGCGCACGCGCTCCCGGCCCCCGAGGAGTTCCTGGTTTACCCAACCCCGTACTTCAAGGTCCGCAACCAGTGGCTGAAGCAGTACGCCGGGCTGATGCTGATCGGCCTCACCGAAGCGATGCAGCACCAGGAGAACGCCCGCCCGCTGGAAATCAGCGAAGCGTTCGCGGGCCTGATCGGCCAGTACGTGCAGCGGGTCTATCGCCTGATGGCGACGGAACTGTTCCGTATCCCACTGGCCGATGCCACCAAGCCGGACTTTACGATCAGCGAAGAGCAGCTGGCCGGCTACAACCCGTCCGCCTGGTTCACCAGCACCGAACTGCTCGACACCGTTGCCCCGCTCGACGACTGGCCGACCGAGGATGACCTCGAAGTCCTGACCAACGGCATCCCGATCAGCCACCTGCCGGTCCTCGGCCGCTGGCCGTCGGGTCCGAGCGGCACCGTCGGCAGCGGCACTTCGGTTCCGGTTGGCGAATCGTTCGCGCCGGCCCCGACGGCGTAACCGGGAGGTAATCAGCGATGTACGAGTACCGGGCCCGGATCACACGAGTGATTGATGGTGACACCGTGGAGGCCGAGATCGACCTCGGGTTTCACGTGACGTTCACCGCCACGCTCCGGCTGACCGGGATCAATGCGCCCGAGATCCGTGGGACCGAACGTCCTCGCGGTCTCGCGGCGACCCGGTATCTCGAATCGCTCCTCGATGACCTGACCGGCGAGAACCGCGAACTGACCATCCGCACAAAGCAGGATCTCACCGGGAAGTATGGCCGCTACCTTGCCGAACTGATCGCCGGTGAGGTCAACCTGAACCACGCACTGGTCGCTGCCGGACATGCTGTCCCGGCTGAGTACTGAGCACGGACCATTTCACGAACCTGATTGAGAGGCAATCACCATGGGCGTCCGGCTTGGACTTGATGCCAGACTGTTCCGCAACTCCAGCAGCTATGACACTCCCAGCTGGCAGGAGATGAAGAACGTCAAGGATCTGACGCTGAACGTGGAAGCGGGGGAAGCCGATGCCAGCACCCGTGGCAACGGTGGCTGGCGGGCGATCCTGGCGACGCTCAAGGATGGCTCGATCGAGTTCGAGATGGTCTGGGATACGGCGGACGCCGGGTTTACGGCGATCAAGGATGCGTTCTTCAATAACACGCCGATCGAATTCGCCGCTCTGGATGGTGACGTCGCCACCGCTGGTTCACAGGGGCTGCGGGCCACGATGGCGATCACCAACTTCAGCCGGAACGAGCCACTGGAAGAAGCGATCACCGTTTCCGTGACCGCGAAGCCGACCTACGCCGAACATCCTCCCGAGTGGATGACCACCACGTAACCTGGAGTAACCATCTCGCATGAAGTCATTCACTGACCGCCAGGGACGCTCCTGGACGATCGAAATCAACTACACCTCGCTGAGACGGGTGCACGCGCTGACCGGGATCAACCTGACCCGGATCGTCGATCCCAAATCGAACGTGATGGAGCAGCTGACGGGTGACCCGTTCGTCCTGTTCGATTGCCTGGTTGCGATCCTGCAGCCGCAGTTGGATGAGAAGGAGATTACCGCCGAGCAGTTTGGTGAGGCCCTTGATGAAGAGTCGGGGGACAAGGCCTCGATGGCGCTGATCGAGGCGATCATCGATTTTTTCCCGGAAGGGAAGCGGATGCTGCTCAAAAGGGCGCTGACGAAAGTCCTGACAGCCGCCGAACGCCGGCAGCTGGCGACATTGGACAAGGCGCTGCAGGCGGTGGAGAGTCCGGAGTTCTACCAGGCGATCGAAACGGCGCTCGACGAGGCCAGCCGATTGACGTCTGGAAGCTCGGCTACGAACTCGCCGGCATCATCGGTGTCGACCCCGGCCCGCTGACGCTACGGCAACTCTGCTGGATGGCCGACGCCGCCTCCCGCGACCGCTGGAACCATACCGCTTCCCTGCTGGCGCTGATCACGAACTGCCATCGTGATCCGAAGAAAGCCCGCGCCGCGCGACCGAAGGATTTTCATCCACACACGAAGGGACATCGCTCCCGTCATGAGCGTAAGCCCCGTGTGGGGGTGGATGTCCTGAAGCAGGTGTTCGTCGATCGCCGTCCGCTCGACTCCCACTGATTCTCTGACTGAACCAAGGAACCCAATGTGCCTGCTGCTGGTGCAATTCGTGCTGCCCGCGCTTACGTCGAGTTATTCGCCGACGACTCGAAGCTCGTGCGGGGACTGCGTCGTGCCCAGGCGAAGCTGAAAGCGTTCGGGAGATCGGTCCAGCAGTTTGGCCGTCAGCTGCTCACGGTGGGGTCGCTGGCGGCCGTGCCGTTTGCACTTTCCGCTCAGACATTCGCCAACTTCGAATCGCAGATGGCCCGCGTGAAGGCGCTCACCGGCGCAACCGGGGAGCAATTCACCCGGCTGGAACAGGAAGCGAAGCGGCTCGGAGCGACGACGGTTTTCTCCGCCAGTCAGGCGGCGGAGGCGATGAGTTCGTTCGCGCTGGCGGGGTTCAGCGTCGATCAGATCCTGGCGGCGATTGGTCCCACACTCGACCTTGCGGCGGCCGGGCAGATTGAAATTGGCCAGGCAGCCGACATCGCCGCGAAGATCATGGCGGGGATGGGACTCTCTGCCGAAGAACTCGGCAACGCCGTCGATGTGATGGCCAAGGCGATGACGACGGCGAATACCGACCTGACGATGCTCGGTGATGCATTCAAGTTCGTCGGGCCGATGGCGAAGTCGGCCGGGATCTCGCTGGAAGAGATCACGGCGGCGATCCAACTGCTGTCGAATGCCGGTATTCAGGGAGAGATGGCCGGTTCGACCTTGCGCGGGATGCTGCTGTCGCTGACATCCCCCTCGGCAGCAGCGGAAGGAGAACTCAAACGACTCGGAGTCCGGATCACAGATGAGGCCGGCAACGTCCGGTCTTTGGCCGACATTCTCGCCGATCTGGAAGGTGCCCTCTCCGGTGTCGGTTCCGGCGAGAAGCTGCGTGTCCTGGGAACGATCTTTCCCGCGCGACAGGCAGCGGGGGCGGCGGAACTGGTCTCGCAGGGAGCCGACAAGCTTCGCGAGGCAACGGCCGCCCTGGGTGATGCCTCCGGCACCGCTTCCCGGATTGCCGGGACGCAGCTCGACACGCTCAAGGGAGATGTCACGATCCTGCTGTCGGCGCTGGAAGGGGTAGCGATCGCCGTTGGCGAAGCATTTGGGACGGAACTTCGGGCAGCTGTTCGGGGCGTGACCTCGTTTCTGTCGGCACTGGGAGTCTGGATCGGTGAGAATAAACAGGTCGTGCTGACCACCGTCGGGATCATCGTCGGGATTCTCGCCGCCGGTGTGGCGCTGGTCGGACTCGGAGGAACAATTCAGCTGGTAGCATTCGGATTCGGTGGACTGGCCACCGTGATCGGCACGGTTGCCTCGCTGCTGGGGGCACTGCTCTCGCCGATTGGCCTCGTTCTGGCGGGGATCGGAGCACTCGGCGCATACCTTATTAATACGTCAGATCTCGGTGGGCAGGCGCTCGACTGGCTGGGGGCCCAGTTCAACGCCCTGAAATCCACAGCCATCCGGGCATTTGGCGGGATTGGCGATGCTCTGGCGGCGGGAGACCTCGGTCTGGCTGCCCGGATTCTCTGGCTGACGCTCAAAATGGAGTGGCAGAAGGGAATCAACGCGCTCAACCAGCAGTGGGTCGAAGTCAAACGGTTCTTCGTGGCGGTCTGGACCGAAGCGGTCTACGGCGCAGCGGAAGTCGCCGCCAACGTTTGGGCCGGACTGCAGACCGGCTGGACCGAGACTGTCGACTTCCTGGCCGATGCCTGGGCACTGTTCACGACCGGCCTGACGAAAACCTGGAATACAGCGGTCGGGTTCATCCGCAAAGCCTGGGTTCGACTGAAGTCACTGTTTGACTCGGAGATCGATGCCGAAGCGGAGGTGACCCGGATCAACGAGGAAGTCGCCGGGAAGAACAATGCGGCCGACTCCCAACGGAATCAGGAGATCTTCTCCCGCGAGCAGCAGCGCCGCGCCCGGTTGGGACAGATCGACAGCGATCGCTCCGGGACTCTCGCCGAACTCGAACAAATGCGGGACGCCGAGCACCAGCGGAATGCTCAGCAGTTTGCTTCGGAGGTGCAGGACTCACAGACCGCGCTCGATGCCGCCCGTCGCGAATGGCAGGCAGCACTCGAAGAAGCTTCCCGCAAACGGTCCGAAGCGGAGGCCGGTGACGCGACCGACCCCAACGCACCTGCCGATCTGATGCAACAGTTGGAAGAGAAGCTCGCTGCTGCCGGATCAGGCCTGCAGTCGGCCGCCGACAAAGTCAGCGTCAGTGGGACGTTCAACGCAATGGCGGTTCGTGGTCTCGGCGGAGGCTCGCATGCTGAGCGCACCGCGCGTGCCTCCGAAGAAACCGCCCGCAACACGCGGCGACTGCTGGACGAAGCGCATCACGGCGGCCTGCAGTTCACGTAATGGAGCCTCATGTCCGTCACCGTCACCGAGAAATGGGATTCGCGCGAGCAGTCGGCCGGGGAACAGCCGTCTGTTGATCGCCGGTTCCTCGTTGTCGGGACGTCGGATGACATCGAAGCCCACAGCGAACTGATTGCCCAGACGCCCGCGATCTATGCGGGACTGGTCCGGCAGTCGACCCATCTCGAACGGATCGCCGAGAACGCCTGGGAAGGCTCTGTCCGTTATGGCCGGTTCGAGCCACCGCAGACCGGTGACTCGTCCTACTCGTTCGATACGGGCGGTGGGACGCAACACATTACACAGTCGCTAGGCACGGTGGGCGTCTGGGCAGCACCAGGTGTGTTCCCGCCGAACTTTCGCGGCGGCATCGGCGTCACGAAGGATGGTGTCGAAGGGGTCGACATCACGATCCCGGTCTACAACTTCGCCGAGACGCACTACATCGACGCCGCGCTGGTCACCGGAGCCTACAAGGCTGCGCTGTTCTATCTGACGGGGACCGTCAACAACGGACCATTCCGTGGGTTCGCGGCTGGAGAAGTATTGTTCCTGGGAGCGGCCGGTTCCATCCGGGGACAGGAAGACTGGGAGATCGCGTACCGGTTCGCCGCCAGTCCGAATGTCCAGGGGCTGACCGTCGGCAGCATGACCGGCATCGCCAAACGGGGCTGGGATTATCTCTGGATTCGTTACGCCGATGTTGAAGACCCGGATGCCAAGATGCTCGTGAAACGCCCGTTGTCGGCCTACGTCGAGCAGGTCTATCCCTACACCAACTTCGCAGGGCTCGGAATCTGACCTTCGATCTGCATGTTGATTATCACCTCCTTCAGTGAGATCATTCAGCAAGGAGGTGAGCAGTGCGTCGGTTCTCAAGGATTCTCGGAATATGTCTCGTCATTGGCGTGGTCGCTGTGACGATCGACTATGCGCTGGTGAATTCAAAGAATCGCCGCGTCGCTGGCGTAGTAAATGACTGCGGCGGTCGCATGGGATCGATTCCGGCGTGGCCAATAGGAACGGAATACAGAATCAGCTTTCCTCATCCGTTGAGTTCCGCACAATTGGATCGGTTGAAGGAGCTGAACTCGCTTCGCGGATGGGTTGGTGTTGCATTCGTTGAGTGTGAACTGACGGAAGATCAGGTACGCGAGTCGACATCAATGCTGCACAACTGCCATCTGTTTCGCGTGGTCGATGGCGAAATGGCCCCTCTACGAGTCGCCAACACCGACGCTAAGTAAACCCAAGCCTCGGCCACGTCACCTTTCCCGGCTGCATCAAGGCCGTGTATGCGCACGCTGAGTAGCACTTATTGGTCTCTACATGGGCGACCCCTTCAAAAAGGTGCAGCGCGGTGATCGGCTTCGTATTCCGGCCGGGACGTTCAACACGTTTATCGATGCCGCGAAGGACTTTCGGAACCGGACCCAGAACGTCGCCCGCCAGCGACAGCTCGATCTCCCGCAGACCGGGATCATCCTGGTCAAGAACGGCACCGCTGATGACTTGGAGCGGTTTCATGTGCTCGGAATCGACCGACCGATCTTCACTCCCGGCGAGAGTCTGTTCAGTTTTCAGGATCAGATTGCGGTCGTCGGCATCACGCCGACGGAAGACGACCACCTGGGCCGGTTCCTGGTCCTGCAGGAACCGCTTCGTTCGGGAATGATCGGACGTGCCTGCGTCAGCGGCGTCACGCCCGTGCGACTCAACGTGCTCGATGAAGAACACGACTGGGCCGACATCGAGGATGGCGAGACCGACAGCCTGAAGACAGACACCGCCGGCAGCGCATTCGTTCTCTGGAAGGAACCGCCCAGCGGCGGCTACGGCGGTTCTGGCTACGGATACGGCTATGGTTACTACGGCAGCCTGCGGTGGGCGCTGGTGCGGATCGGCAACCTGAGCGACGGGGATCAGTGGGGAACGATTTGAGCCGAGGGTCACTTTGGCTCGATGGATTCATATCCGTAGAGAGCAAAGGCCTCACCAAACGCGGTGAAGTCGTCCTGAAGCCAGAAACTTGAATCCTCGTCGTGATCCAAGAGCTGACGCACCAAATGGGAGAATGAGTTTGCGATTACGGCGACATATCCAGGCATGGCAAAGGTTTCGTGAAAGAAATCATAGCACTTGCCGTTGTGTGACTTGCCGAGATCGATACCGAGGTAGTTCCCGTCTTGATCATCGATAAGCGCGAACCACTGACTGAACGGTCCAGTCGCAAACATCTCGCCAAGAATCATGTTGTCGATTCGATCGATCTCATTTGGCCCGAGAATTCGGATCGGCCCCGTGTTTGGGCGATTTGCGAAGAGACTTGCACCCCCACAGAGTTCGTAGAACCGAGTGAGATCACTGGACAAAACCAACTCGGATGACAGAGACGGCTGACCTGCAGGCGGCACAAGCGAACAGCCCTCCATTCCTCGAATGTCCGCAACAAGTTCGTCGATATTCATTGGCCGATGACTCCTCTGGTGACCACAACAACACATCTCTGCTGCATCGCAAAGTATAGAGAAGTCACTTGAGCGAAGTCGCTGAACTCCTGGCCGAATTGACCCGTCGCGGCGTGACGCTCGAACCGCGTGGCGATGATCTGGCATATCATCCGCGCCGACGGGTGTCTGCAGAGCTTCGCGAACAACTGCGGCAACACAAAACGGAGTTGCTGCTCCTGCTGCGCGGGGAAGTAACGGCCACTGAGCCTGCACTGACCTCAATTGCCAATCCGGCACCTGCGCGTCCCCCGTACAGCGTCGTGATTGCGGAGCCTGATCCGACCACGCTCGATGCACTGCTGATGTCAGTGCTGGGACAGTCACCGGCACCGGCGGAGATTTTGCTGGTTGGTAAACCGCAACGGCGACTGAAGAAGATCACCGAGCCGATCCGCCGCGTGCCGGTGCGGTTTGTGAGATCGCCGCTGGATGCCCGCTCCGAACACCTCCTGCTGATCGATCCGAACACACTGCTAACGCGGGACTGGTGTCGGTCCGCGCTCGACATGTTGGCCAGTCCCCGGATCGCCGCCACATTCTCCGATCATGAGCTGCTCGAGACCGGTGGACGCACGCAGTACCCCGATCGCGTCACGCACGAGAAACTTGCCCGCTCTGGATTGGCGGCACCAACCGTGATGGTGCAACGCTCGGCGCTGGTTCCGCTGTGGCACGCCGGATTGACGATCCCGGCACTGCTGCGTGACCTCAGTCGCTCCGGCTGGGAGGTCGCCCGACACACGACACCGATTCTCCTGCGTGGTGACGGCGAGCAGCAGTATTTCGACCGCCAGCAACTTGAGCACGAAATCGTCACGCTGTTTGTCCCGCTCTCCGGCCGCGAACACATCTGGCCGCAGTTGCGAACATTCCTGGAACAGCAGACGTGGCCGCACAACCAGATTCGCCTCGTCCTGTGCGATACCAGTCGCTCCACCCGATTCCGCAAGACGGTCCGCACCTGGCTGGCGCGCTGCGATTATCACGACGCCCACTGGTTCTCGCTCGACGTTCCAACCTCCGGACTGGCCGACGCACCCCGTGACCAGCAGTTGCTCGCCGTCAACGAGATCCTGTGCCGGATCTACAACCGGATGCGGGAACACATCACGACCGATTTCGCGTGGATCCTCGAAGACGATGTGATTCCGCCCGATGACGTGCTCAAACGCTTGCTGCAGGCATTCGATGAGAATGTGGCCACCGTCTCCGCGCCGTATCGCTCGCGATTTGATGGTCGGTATTTGATCTGGTCCCGCGAACGTGTGGCAGCTCCCAATGGCCCCGCATGCAACGGCGTGCATCAGCTGGCCCCGCCACTCCCCGACCGTCCGCAGGTCCACGACATCCGTGGCAGCGGGTTCGGCTGCCTGGTGGCCCGAGCCGAAGTCTTGCGGGACCACATCTTCTGTTTGCCGCCCGGACACACGCACTACGACGTGCGTTTCTTCATGGAACTGCCGCAGCACTGGCGACGAATCGTCGACTGGACCTGCGAATGCCGGCATCTGCATAACGTGGCGCGACCGCAATCGAAGATCACCACGCGTCATCTGATCTATCACCTCACCCCGTTCGCCACGAACGACATCTGGCTTCGCAATGTCCGGCAGCTGCTCAAACGCATCACGCTGTTCAACGGCCGTCGAGTGATTGCCGTGGCGACCGGTGACGATCTGGTACCGCCGCAGGAAATCCGTGCGGCGTTCGGCACTCATGAGGTCGAGATTCTCACGCGGCCGAACTCCCGCGAGCTGCGCGAGAACGCCACGTTCCTTCCGCTGCTGGAATGTGTGGCCGATCCTGATCCCAAAGCGGCCACGTTCTATGCGCACGCGAAGGGCGTCGCCAAAGACGTGCTCTGTCTGGGTGATCCGCTCGGTTCGCGGTACTGGCGGAACGCCATGTACCACGAGCTGCTCGATGACTGGGAACGGATTGCCGAGCTGCTGATCGATCACGCGGTGGTTGGCACGCATCGCCGACAGCATTCCGAGCAGCCTCGCATCTATCCCGACGGCCAGAGCGAGTCTCCCTGGCACTTCGCCGGCACGTTCTTCTGGTTTCGCAATCGGGATGCGTTTGCGACCACAAAGTGGCAGGACGTGTGGCAGCCGACCGGCTGGGGCGCGGAAGCCTGGCCCGGCCGGATGTTCGAGTTCGATCAGTCGGCCTGCGTCGCCTACGACGGCCTGGCCGAGTGCTACGACCCCGAGAGTTACGACCCGCAGCTGGAGGACGATTGACTGTGCTCGAAGTGACGTTCACTACCGTGCTGTACCAGCCGGACTGGAGCCGGACCGGGGCGATCGTGCGCGACGTGCTTGGTTCGCTCGCTGCCTGCAGCCTCACCGGCGAATACCTAATTGTCGACAACTCCCCAGCGCCGACAATGGAGGCGGTCCGGCTGGCGGCGGAAGACGAACGGGTCCGGTTCCTCTGGAATCAGGGCTACAACGTTTATCTGGCGGGAGCGCTGAAAACTGCAGCCCTGCAGGCGCATGGCCGGCACTTCGTCTACTGCTGTGCCTCGCACGGCCTCATCAATGATCCCACCTGGCTCACCGACCTCATCTCGCCGCTCGCCGACGAATCAATCGCTCTGGCTGGTCACGTCCAACCCTGTGAATTCAATCGCGTCGCCAGCGTCCCCGCCGACATCATTGAACCTCAGATCCACGTACAAGGTGGAGTGTGGTCGGCGCGGACACAATTTCTCCGGGAATTCGCGTTCAGTCACCGGTTCCCGTTCGAGTTCTGCGACGTTGATCTCTCACGCCGCTGTCTGGCGGCTGGCTACCAGCTCGCTTCCGTCCCGTCGATCGTTTCGATCGCCGGCGGCGTCATCCCTGATCCGGAGCGTTACAAATATGTCCACGACTACCGCTGAACCTGAAGTCTCCACGACGGGGCGGTTTGAGTTTCCGTTCCGGCATCTGATCATCGACAACTGGGCCGAGCCGGAACTGGTCCGGGCTGCCGAATTCGAATGGCCGGACACCAATTGGCCGTTCTGGCATCGGTACGAATGTGGCAAGCTCGCGACGAAAGACCCGCTGCGGTTCCCGCCGGCCTGTACCGAACTGATCCGACGGCTGCTTTGTCTGCGGATCGGTGAACTGATGGGGTTGGATGACACATTCGCCGACTGGAACTGTCACGGCGCTGGGCTGCACACGTCCCCACCCGGCGCGAGTCTCGGCGTGCATCTCGACAGCGACCATCACCCACTGACCGGCTGGCAACGGGCCTGCAACGCGATCCTGTTCGTGAACTCGGAGTGGGAGCTTGACTGGGGAGGAGAGTTCGAACTCGGTAGCGCCGACGGCCGCGAGTGTCTGAAACGGATCATGCCAAAATTCAACCGGCTGGTCCTGTTCGAACCGAGCGACATCTCGTTTCACGCTGTGGCCCGCAACACTGGCCCCGAACCCCGCAAGACGCTGGCCACGTTCTACTGGCGGAAGTCGACGGTGCATGGACATCGTTCACGTGCCGAGTTCATGAATGGTGCCCGTTGAGGAGTCAGAAGACGTGTTGCTCCACTGGGTTCACAACAATGGCAACTTCGGCGATGCCATCTCCCCATTGATCGTCCGCCATGTTGCTGGCATCGAACCTCGATATACCACTGGCGACATTGCCGAGCCGCATCTCTTTGCCATCGGATCGATGATCCAAGTGGCCAATCCGTTCACCGTCGTATGGGGAACTGGCACGCTCAACTGGCACATTCACGTCAACCGCCATGCTGACATCCGCATGGTGCGTGGGCCATTGACCTATGCCGCTGTGCGAGCTTCGGGAGTGAAGTGTCCCGCCGTCTGGGGTGATCCGGCGGCGTTCATCCGGGAACTCTTCCCACCGGAAGGCAGCCCATCAAGAGACTGGTGCATCGTTCCTCATTACCGCGAAGCCCCGTTGCCTGACGTGTCGGGCGTGACTGTCATCTCGCCGACGCTGCCTCCCGAGGAGTTCTGTCGACGGCTCTGCCAGCATCGGTTTGTGTTGTCCTCGTCGCTGCATGGACTGATCGCCGCCCACGCCTTCGGTCTGAAAGCGGCCTGGATCAAACTCTCCAATCACCCCCTCGGCGATGACACCAAGTTTCGTGACTACCTTATCTCTCAGAACCTGTGTCCCGAGCCTGTCCCCCTGCCCCACGTTGATCAGCGCTCCCTACAGGCCTGCCGTTGGCATCTGACTGAAGCCGATTTCGACCTCGACGTGATGCGACAGAACTTTCCGTTTGATCAGGCAGGCTCCTGATGGCTGGGATTCGCACGGCATACACTGACGCTGACCTGACGTTTCACATGCAGGTCTATCGAGACTTCGCCCGGGCTGAGTCGTGTCTTCGACGATTGCGACAACACTTCCCCCTTTCCCGCGTGCTGGTCGTTTCGGATGGTGATCGAGACCTGCGGTATGCATCTCTCGGCAACTTGTTCGACGTCGAACTTCACTTCTGTGACCGGCTCTATCCGCTTCGCAATGGGGGGAGAATGATCGAACGGGTGTTCTCATTGTGGGGGATGCAGACCGAGTATCTGTTCAAGATTGACCCCGATGCTCGTGTCCATCGCCGCTTCCGGTATCTGCCTGATGAACCGGTGGCAATGTTCGGCGACTGCCTGCCGATACAGGGAGGCTGCATGGGGTTCACGAGACAAGCCGGTCAGAGGTTGCTCGGTTCTGGACTGCTGACTGATCCGATCCTGACGCAGCCCGAACGCTCCTGGGCATTGCACCCGGACGGATCGCTCAACGAACCGCTCTGGAATGGTATTCAGCGAAACGGCCTGATTCGAACCGACTGGATCTTCGCCTACTGCAGTCGGGAACTCGGCATTCCACAGATCGCCTACTCCGAAATCTACAGCCGCTGGCGCGAGCCGGTCCCCGACGATATCGACGTCGCTGTCAGCCATCCCCACAAAGAAACGACCATCGATCGCGAGGAACTATGATCGACAGACAGGACTGGAAACAGGATTACGATCGTCTTGGTCCCTGGACCACGCGGTTCAGGCTGCACGGCCAGAACATCGGCGGCAGTTACGAAGTGAGCGAGGACGATCCGCTGCTGCGAGCGTTCATCGATCGGGCACCGATGGCGCGACGCGTCCTCGAACTCGGCTGCATGGAGGGAGGCCGCACGTTCCCGCTGGCCCGGCGCGCTGGGCATGTCGTCGGCGTCGATGCCCGTCGTGAGCATCTGCAACGGGCACGGTTCATCGAGCGAGAACTGGGGATCACGAACACGCTGTTCCTGGAGCAGGATCTGGAGAACTCAGACCTCGCCGCGCTGGGGACGTGTGACGTGATCTTCAACGTCGGGCTGCTGTATCACCTCTCCGATCCGGCCCGTTTGCTGCAGCAATGTGCCGAGGTTGCGCCCGAGATGCTCCTCTGGACGCACGTCGTCGATGATGCCGACGCAGAGCATCGTGGCTACCGGGGCCGGTTCACGACTGAGAACCCCACCGATCGCGTCGGCGGCCTGCGGTCGCGATCGTTCCGGCCGGAGCGATCCGAACTGGTCCGCATGCTGGATGACTGCGGCTGGCGCGATCTGGAATGGCTCAAGGATGATGCGACATCGTTGACGCTCTGGTGCCGAACGACGATCGGCCCGCGCCCGCAGGTGAGCGTGCAGCTTGTGCCAACGTTGGCGGTCATCATCACCGCGCACAATTACGGGCACTACCTGGATGAGTGCCTCGAAAGTGTGATCCGGCAGAGCCGACGGCCGGATAAAATTGTTGTTGTCGATGATGCTTCGACCGACAACACGACTGACGTCATCGCCCGCTGGGCTGATCGGGGTGTCCGATATCTGCGTGTGGACCATCACGACCCCCGACAATCGCGGTCGTCGGGATTGCAGGCGACGAGCGCCGAGTTCGTGTGCTTCCTCGACGCCGATGATCGGCTGGCTCCCGACTACCTGCGGGGAGGCCTGGCGGGGTTCGATCGGCACGACGTGGGGATCGTCTACTCCGATGTGGACTACTTTGGCGACTGGAACCGCTGTCACCAAGAGCCGGAAGAGATCACACTCGCGGACATGGGGAAACTGAACTACGTCCACAACGGTTCGATCGTGCGACGTGAAGCGCTGGAGATGAGCCGGGCGCTGGAGGTCCCCTGCGATTCGCTCTGCTCCCACGAAGACTGGCTCGCCTGGCGGAAGATCCTGGAGCAGGGCTGGAAGGCCAGGAAGCAGCGAGGCATTTACGGCTACCGTCGGCACGAGGCCAACCGCACGAACTCGAAGTACAAGATTGCCAACTATTTCAATCAGCGGGCAATGGAGACGGAGACAATCACGCTGTTCGTAGCGTTGTCGGGACGGAGTGCAGTCTGGCCGCGGTTCCAACAGTTCCTGGAGCAGCAGACCTGGCCCCACTCGCAGGTGAAACTCTGGCTGCTCGACACCAGTCAGGATGCGCGGTTCGGACGCCGCATCCGGCGCTGGATCAGCCAGTGCGACTACGCGGACGTCCGGTATAGGACGGAAGCCGTGGCGATCCCTGGTCTGGCCGACGCCCCGCGTGACAACGGAGCGACTCTCGACGCGGTGCGGATGGCAGCCGCCCGCATCTATAACCGGCTGGCTCGGGAGGTCACCGGCTACTACGTGCTGACACTGGAAGACGATGTCATCCCGCCCAACGACGTCATTGAGAAACTGCTGCGCGGGTTCGATCACCATGTCGCCTCTGTCGCTGCGCCGTATCCGTCCCGGTTCCACAAAGGCTACGTCGCCTGGAAAGAAGGGCGACAGATCATCGAGGAACGACCGCAGCCTGAAGCGATCGTTGACGAAGATGGTGAGCCCTGTCTGCGCTACGACCTCGTCGAAGGGAATGGGTTCGGCTGCACACTGTTTCGGGGCGACGTATTCCGCGACGCAGTGTTCACGGCGCGGCAGCAGCCGTATGTCGATTTCGACCCAGCGTTCTACGAGCGGCTGAAGGCAACGGGCCTGCAGGCCAAGGTCTGCTGGGATGCCGAGTGCGAGCATCTGGAAAACGACACGCGGCCGATTATGACTTGGGATCATTGGCCGGAGTCATGGGAAACTACGGACCTGAGTGACTACCGCGCCGGGTTCTTGAAAGGGCGTGACGCCTGCCAGTGGATCGTTGACACACTCAACGGTCCGGAGCCCGCCGCGATCTGGGGACTGTCCGACGGTGACGTCGCCTGGTGGTGCTACGATGGGCTGGTCCGAATTCCCGGCGTTGATCGCCGCTGGCTCGATGCGCTGGCGCTCACCAGTGGACTGCATCCTGAAGATCGCGACGAACTCTGGCCACTGTTCGACGAGGCCTGTCGCAACGCCCCGCATTGGCTGGTTCAGTACAACTGGGACATTGCCGAGCGGTTCTCGCGTGCAGCCCTGGCTGCCCACGGCATCACCATCGATTCAGAGGGATTCGGCTACGCACGCAGCCGCAAGCGCAAGGTTGACTGCAACGCGGTTTACAAACTGCTCGACGAAGACCTCTGGTGGTTACTGCTGGAAGGCAAGCAACTTGCCATCGTCAGTGGCCACGCTGACGAACTCGCCACACGAATCCTCGATGAGGCGTTTGTGCGAGCCAGCGGCGGATCAGACGTCACATGGTCCGTCGCAGCGAAGGTTCAGTGCCCCGACAAGTCGGTGCCCAAACGTCGTCACCGGCAACGAATCGAAGATGAACTGTTTTCGGCTGACTGGGATCTGCTCCTCTGCTCCGCCGGTTCACTGTCGGCGATCCTCTGCGAGCATACACGTCAGGCGGGACGCAAGGCGATCGACATCGGAGCCCTCGACGTACAGCTTACGAAAGACTGATGCCGTCAAAGTTGTAGACTTAAATCACCCAAATGATGCCCCGCGTCTGCAGTAATGTGATGCGGGGCATCGTCGTTTCTGATTCGAACTTGAGTGCAAACCCTGACCCGCATCTCGCAGGTTGGCTGAACGATCGTGACGATTCGGTAATCTGGCCACACGGCGCGAAGATGTTGGATCGCGAGTGTTATGCCGTCACGGGGCAAATTCACCACCATCCACACAATTCAGTTCTACCCTTCCCACACGGACGTTCTGTATACTTTTTGAACGTGTAGGATTGCGAGATATGGGAGAGGGCTGAGTCGAATGGCTCAGGATTGTTGGCATGTGCTTGATGGAACGGGACGCGCCATAGGGAAATGTGGAGGCGTCCGTTCATGCGTCTGGGGAAGCTGCAAGTTTATTTTGAGACATCTCCGGCGCTCAGCCTGCTGCGGGCTCGTAACGCCCCGTTTGTCGTTGATTTTCTGGAGCAGCAATTCAAGCAGCCCGGTCGGATTGTGGTACCGCATTCCGAGTTGATCGCAAGTCTGGTTCTCTATCTGGACGAGTTGCAGGAGTCTCATCCTGGCCGCATGACAGACAAGCCGGAGGCATATCTAACTCAGTGGTGCTCGCCTGAGTCCAGGTACTTGCAACGATTTCTTGAAGCGGGACGCGATGAGCCCGTCTATCAGTTGACTCCGCACACGGAAGATGTGTTCGTATTTCTGGATCGCGTGCTGGACCGGGATCTGGGATTTGTGGGGACCGAATCACGACTGAAACTCGTGATCGAGACACTCTCCGACCTGGTGATCGGAGCATCGGACGACCCCGAAATCCGGCTGGCCCATCTGCGCGCGGAGCGCGATCGACTGCAGGCGGAGATTGAACAGATCGAACGGGATGGGCAAATCTCGAAGTACCAGCCCGCTCAAATCCGTGAGCGATTCTCTACAGCTGTCTCACTGTTGCGACAGTTGCAGGGAGACTTTCGTGCTGTGGAGGATTCGTTTCGCGAGATCACATTGCAGGTGCAGAAACGGCAACAGGGGGGCATGGAGAGCCGAGGGATGATTCTTGAGTTCGCACTTGATGCCGAGGATCTCCTCAAACAGGAAGACCAGGGAGTGAGCTTTTACGAGTTCTTCAACCTGATTCAATCGCCCAGCCAGATTGATCGCCTCGAAAAAGTGATTCGCGAAGTCCGCAGGATTCCGGAACTTCTGGAGCAACGGGAGGGATTGGAGACCGTTCGCAACATGGTCACGCTTCTGCAGAATGAAGCAGAGAAAGTGATGCGGACGAACCAGCGCCTGTCGGCCACTCTGCGTCGGCTATTGGATGCACGGGCCTTCGCGGAACGGCAGCGAGTCGCCAGATTGCTGCAGGAAATACAACGATTAGCCATTTCATATGGCGGAGAAACGGGCGCTGAGGAACCGGGTGTCGCGTTGGAGCTGGCAGTCAATATTGAGTCTCCCTTCCGACGCTCATTCTGGGTTGAGCCAGCGAGATTTGAGTCCGTGGAACTCGATTGTTTCACGCCCGATGCCGATGAACGACGCGGCGTCTTTGAGGACTTTGCGGCGCTGAAGCATCTTGACTGGCACCAGATGCGCGACCACATCCGCCACCTTCTGGCCACCGACGAAACGCCAACACTGACGGAATTGGTGGCTCGATACCCAGTGACTTCAGGAGTCGTCGAACTGGTTGGATATTTGCAGATTGCCAGTGAAGACGGACATTTGATTGATCCGGTGACAAAGGAGTCGATTGTCATCCCGGCGAACGAAGCCGAGGACCACGGTTACGTGGTCACTGTCCCGCGAGTGACATTTCTGCCACCCAGGAGGAACGGCCATGCGGGGTGACTATCCTGAATTTCGTGATTGGAGTGTGGCGGCAGTCCGTCTGCTTCAGGGCGTGGTTGAACAGGAGGACGGGCGAGTCTGGGACCTGCTGATGTCGAATACTTCTCAGGTCGAGCAATTCGCCGCTCGCCTGGGATTGCAACTGATCGTCGATGAAGCGGAAGGACTGGCGTACCTTCGGCAGTTTCACGAAGAGGACCTGCCCGCTGGTTACGACGCCATTCCCAAGCTGTTTCGCACGTCCCGTCTCAGCTTTGGACAGACCGTCCTGGCCGTGCTGCTGCGAGAGGCGCTGAGGCGGTATGAAGAAGAAGAAACGCATGACGCCCGCTGCGTGGTGGCGGAGACCGACCTGCTCGAATCGTGGAAGTCCTTTTTCCCCAGCCAGAGTGACGAGGTCAAGCAGCAGCGTGATCTTCAGACAACCCTGCACAAGCTGGAAGATCTTGGCTTCGTGCGGAGATTCGGAAAAGAGCCACTGAGCTGGGAGGTACGGAGAATTCTCAAGGCGCGATTGACGGCTGATGTCCTGGAACATCTCCACGAGCAGCTCAAGACCGCCATCGATCGCAAACAGGGGACGGATGCTGTCGCCGACGATTAGGAACAGTGCCGTGTCCGTTGGTATTAAGAAAAGCGGAATTGAACTGACAGAAATCACTTGAGGCCAACCATGGCAAATCATTCCCATCTTCCATTTGCGGACTCGCATGCCAAGGGATACCGTCTTCACAAAGTGGAACTGTTGAACTGGGGTACGTTCGACGGACAGATTTACTCAGCGCGGCCCGCAGGAATGTCTGCGCTGTTGATTGGTCAGAACGGCTCGGGGAAATCGACGCTCGTCGATGCCCTCCTGACGTTGCTGGTGCGTCCTGGTGTGCGAAATTTCAACGTGGCTGCCGGGGCAAAGAAACGGGAACGTGACGAGCGTTCGTATCTGCTGGGAGCTTATGACCGAGGGAGCGACGAAGAGGGCCAGGGGATTCGTGTAAAGTACCTCCGTCAAAAGGGAGACCGGTATTCGGTCATTCTGGCGACGTTTCGCAACGAGGATGTCGAGAAGTCTTTCACCGTGGCGCAGGTGCTGTATCTGACTTCCGACCAGAGCGTAGACAAGGTGTACTGCTTTTCGGAAGACGAACGGTCCATCCAGGACGATTTCAGTCAACTGGAATCGTCGGAGGCCATTCTCAAGACGCTGAAGCAGCGGGGCCTGCGGGCAACCAAAACGTTTCAGGAATATGAAGGCTGGTTTCAACGAACGACACGCGTGAAATCCAAGGCGATGGAGGTCTTTAATCAAACGGTCGCCGTGAAAGATATTCAAAAACTCAACGATTTCATCCGCGATCACATGCTGGAGGCACATGACTGGAGCGAGAAGGTCGACTGTCTGCTGGGACACTTCACGCAACTCAGCGAGGCTCATGACAGTTTGGTCAAGGCTCGGCAACAGCGCGACCTGCTGGAGCCTGTCGCCCGCATCGGCAGCGAGTATCGTGAGCAGGCCGAAACGCTGGAACGGGCGGAAAGGCTCCAGTCAGCGTCTGCCGCGTACTTTTCACAGCGGACGATCGATCTATTCGTCCCTCTGATTGCGGACAAAGTCGATGAATGCGATCGGGTCCGAAAACATCGCGAAACGCTCACCACAGACATCAAGTCACTGCAGGTGAATTGCAGGTCGTTGCAGAATCAGATTGATCAGGTCGGCGGTGATCGATTGAAAGAGATTCCACGACTGATCGACATCGAGCAGGAACGCGGTGAGCGGAAGCGTCAGGCATCGCAGTTCTTCCACGATGCACTCCGCAGACTGGGGATCGAGGCGGAGATTTGTGATCAGTCTGATCTGACCAAGGTGCAGTCACGGCTCCCCTCACTCCGGTCTCAATTTGAAGCCGAAGCCAGGCAAAACAGAGAGCGTTACCAGGATTTGGTTCTTGAACGCGGACAATTGCGAAAACAACTCACCGAAATGCGAGAAGAACTCACCGGGCTTGAACGTCGTCGGGAAAACATTCCCGAGTGGTCCGTCCAGTTGCGAGGCGCACTTTGCGATGAACTCGGCCTGGCGATTCGTGACCTGCCATTCGCCGCAGAGTTGATGCAGGTTCGCCCAGAGGAAACGGACTGGGAAGCCTCGATTGAGAAAGTGTTGCACGGCCTGGCCTTGAGCCTCCTTGTGCCCGATCGGTTCTATTCGCTGGTGGCCACACATATCGAACGCACGCGACTGACGGCGCATGGACGCGGACAGCGGCTGGTGTATCTGCGCGTCGCGGAGCAAGAGGCGAGTCGATCCACCGGGGCAGCCGGTCGTCACTCGATGATTCACAAACTGGTGTTTCGCGAAGGGCAGAGCCTGCTCCCCTGGCTCAAGGCGGAACTCATCGAGCGGTTTGATTACGCGTGCTGCGACTCCATTGAGGAGCTTCAGTCGACCCGCGGATTGGCGATGACCCGCAATCGCCATGTGAAGTCTGGTCGTCAGCGTCACGAGAAGGATGACCGCGATCACGTCGTCGACCCGCGCAATTTTGTGCTGGGTTGGGACAACCGGGAAAAGAAACTCCGGCTCGCTCAGGAGATCGAACGATTATCGCAGTCCGATCACTCCTTGACGTCCCAACTGGAGCGATTGGAAAGACTGGCATCCGACTTGCAGTCGAAACTGACTGCCGTCGAGTCGGCTCAGAAGATCACGAGTTTTAGCGAAATCGACTTCCAGACACACGACCTGGAGATTCGACAACTTGAGGAAGAACGCCGGGCGATTGAGAGCCAGTCCGATGCCCTGCGAGTCCTGAAGCAAAGGCTCACGGATGCTGAAGCTCGATGCGAATTACTTCAGCAGAGTGAACGTCGACTGATTGGCGACGAACGGCTATTGCAGGATGACATCACTAAGGCGAAGCAGTTGGTTAAGAACGCAGAGAACGATCTGCGTCGACGTCAGGCCGAGGGGTCGCTGGAAGCCCACCGAGCGTCATTTGCTGATCTCGATGCGGTGTTCGTCGATCCGCCGCTCACTGCGGAAACGCTGTTCGAAATGCAACGGCAGTGGCGGGAACGGCAGGATCGACAGATTGCCCGGATTCGGGAATTGATCGAGCCGATCCGCAATAAACTGACCGATGCGATGGCTAGGTTTCTCCGATTCTGTCCGGAAGAATCCGCAGAACTGCGAGGCGCCATCGACTACCTGGATGGATTTCTCGAATTGCGTCAGCGCATTCTGGAGGACGACCTACCGCGGCACGAACAGCGTTTCAAGGAACGCCTGAACAAGAAAGTGATTGAAGAGATTGCCGTATTCCGAAACGGCCTGGAACAGGAGCGTCGCGTCATTGAAGACAAGATCGAATTGCTGAACCTTTCGCTCAAGAAGCTTGAATATCGCCCGGACACGCACATTCAGTTGCAACCGCGTCCGGTTCGCGACGCGGAGATCATTGATTTCCAGACGCGGTTACGCGACTGCGTCGAGGAGAGTTTTGACGACAGTGCCGAAGCCAACGAGGCCCGGTTCCTGCGCATCAGAGAGTTGATCGTCCGGCTCCAGGACGACGACACCCGCCGCTGGCGCGACAAGGTGACCGACGTGCGGCGCTGGTTCGACTTCGTTGCGGAAGTCATCGATCGGCACACCCTCAAGTCCAGGGCTTTCAGGGTGTTTTGAGTTTGGCTTTTTCGAGGGCTTTGGCTGTTGACATGTGCGTTTTCTTGCGTTTTGGCTGGGGTGGTTTTGGTTTTCGTTTCTTGGGGCCGCGATGACTTTTGGCGTACTTTGACAGTGGGATCGCAGTGGCGATCTCGCGCAGGCGTTGGGCCAGTGCGGGGAGTTCTGCGGGGATCAGTTGGGGCCAGTGGGCGGGGTCGATGGCGGCCAGCATGCCGTCGGTGTAGCGCCGGACCTCGACGGAGATTTGAAAGTGACTCACCTCCGTGACACTCGACTCATCGTGCGTGGCGTACAATGTGGCCAAGAGGATTTGCCGCACGTTGAAAGCCAGCATGGCCATGCAGAATAGGAACAAGGCGGCCCGGGGATGCCCGATCGACTTGAGTTCGCAGGTCAGGGTCGTCGTCAGGTAGTAGAACGCGGTCTCCTCTTCCCAGCGCACCAGGTACAGTTCGGAAATCGTCAGGGCATTCACCTCCGCTGGCACATTCGTCAACAGGTGGACCTCGGACTCACCGTCTTTGGTCAACTTGTTGAGTGTGATTGTGATCCGTCGCATGACCTGGGCGTCGTCCCGGTCGCTGGTGCGAAGTTCCTGTTCAGAGACCGTGCCGCGCGACGTCTGTCCGACTTGGCGGGGTGCACCCTGCAGCACTCCCTTGAAGCGTCCATGCTGTCGAATGACGAAGGCGGCCTGGGCCGCGTCGATGCCGTGCAGAAACCTCAACACGCAGTATTGACGGTCCCCCAGCAACAGATCGTCAGGCTTCAGGTCGGCGACAATGCGGTCCTGCAGGGTCGACTCTTGAGCATGCGCGTCGTCCAGCAGATACGCGCGATCAAACACTTGTCGCTGATGGTCGAAGCGGGCCACCGTCGTGCCCGGCAGCGGTGCGTCATAGGCGTCGCGCAGCGGCCCCAGACGTTTCTCGCTTTCCTGAAGGTGATTTCCGTCCACCGAATACACCCGGTAGCCCGACAACACGTCCCACTCGACAAACTCCAGTTCCTGTTGCAACTGGGCGGCCCGTTCGGCAGACACGCGCACAACCGCCTCGGAAATCGGCAGCTCGATCCTCACCTTCTCATAAAAACTGCTGAGCGAAATTCCCAGTCGCTGTTTGTGTTCGGCGTAAGCCTGGTGGAACGATTGGGCCAACCCCAGCGTGACATCCGCGACGGTCAGCGCCACATCGGAAAACAACGCCTCCTTGACGTACTGTCGCGAGCGGTTGGCTGCAAAGACCTGATCCAATTCGTCCCGCAACAAGCCCCGAATCGCAACCTGCGTCAAGACAGCGAACGGACATTTGGCAATAAAACGCTGCAACAATTTCTCCGCACTCATACCAGTCGCCTCCCTGCGATCAAGTGGATGTCAACCTGAGTAATTCCCGTGGTCTACACAAAACAGCAAGACCCTGAAAGCCCTGCACCCTCAAGTCCGTCTCGGTTTATCAGGACAGTAGTGGTCAGTCCGGGGGTGAGAAGGCCAAACTGGCCTTTACGATTCTTGTGGCCGCGATTGCGTATCAGTACGACCTCGATCCGGAGCATCCGGTCAGCGACCGGTTTCATTTCGTTGTCGTGGACGAGATGTTCTCCAAGGTGGATGACCAGCATGCGGAATACGCGCTCGATCTGTTCCGGCAATTCGGGCTGCAGCTGCTGATTGTTGCTCCGCTCGACGCCAAGGCCCGCGTCACTCAGCCATACGTGGGCTGCTACCTGCACGTCGTCAAAAAGGAGAACCGCTCCGCCATCTACGAAATGAGCGCCGATGAGTTTGACGAGTGCGAGGCGACCGCTGTTCCCGAGGGCCGAACGGTGGTGTCATGATTCATCCGGACGATATCCGACAGAAAGCACTGAACCTGTACTCAACCTGGCAGGTCGCCTGGCTAAACGACGAGCCATTTTTTCCTAAATTGATTCCATGCGAGAAGAAGCTCGACGATAACATCGCGATTGCGGCAGAATCCGTTCAACGCCTGCGGGCTGGCTCGAAGGAACAACTTGGGTACGGATACTCGATCGAATGGAAGGAGCGAAACTCAAGGCGACACGGACGCAATCAGTTCCCCGAGAAAATCCTGTTTGAGACCGAAGAGGACTTTCTTCAGCTGATCGGCAAACAAGCTGAGTTTGCAACGTTCACTGCGGCCGTGAGAGAGATCCAGGAACGCTTCCCGCAACTGAGTCCATGGATTCGTTCGCATCGCAAAGAGCTGGTTGATGCCGCGACCGAACTGGATGGGTTGTTTGCCGTGATCAGTTACCTCGTTGAGCATCCGCGACCAAACCTGTTCGCACGCGAACTTCCAATTGCGGTGGACACGAAGTTTGTCGAACGAAACCGTCGCATCCTTCGAGCTTGGCTCGATATCGTTCTGCCGCCACACCAAATTCGCGCCGACGAGGACCATTTCGACCGACGCTTCGGTCTGCGCTACGTGGAACCGCTCATTCTCGTTCGATTCCTCGATGAAGGCGTTCAAGCACAGGCCAAGTCTCCGTGGAGTGAATGCTCGATTCCATTGCATTCACTCGCCGAGTACCCCATTCCCTGCCGTCGGGCTGTCATCGTCGAAAATAAAGTCAATCTCCTGACGCTTCCGTTCCTCCGCGACACGATTGCGATGGGAGGCCTCGGCAACGCGGTCACCGACCTGCGATACCTCAAATGGCTCGCCAATAAAGACATCTGGTACTGGGGCGACATCGACGTCGAAGGCTTCGAAATCCTCTCGCGATTGCGGGCTGTCCTGCCCGGAACCCAAAGCATGATGATGGATGAGCGATCAGTGGCAGAATGGCGGGATAGTATCGGAGCCCACGGCACAGGCCGTGCCCCTTTTTTCGCTCCCCCTGGGTTGACGGTCGAAGAGTCGCAGGCATTTCGCATCTGCGCATCGGAAAACCTGCGAATTGAGCAGGAACGCATTCCGCAGCTTTCTGTTGTCGAGGAATCAAATCACCTCTGGGCATGTAGCCCGCTAAATTGAGATTGCCGCATTCGGTGCTGCTCTAATGCCTGACAGAGTTGTGCCAGGGGTGGCGAGGGAGTGCGCGTCTTTGTGATTGAGATGGCATGGACGAGGAAAATAATGTAATCCACATTACAGTCAGTCTATTGTCGCTCTGAGAAACTAACTTGCCACCCTGGCACCCCGAATGGGCCAATGACAGACTACATCAATAGAGGCAGTGGAGGGTTACCTTCGCAAAACTCTTCATTCGTATTCAAGATACTGGGCATCGTTTCATGATTTCCCTTTCTGATGTGTCCAAGCAGTTTTCGGGAACCACTGCACTCTTCCGAATGAGTTTGTCGATTCCAGAGAAGCGCACCTGCGTGCTCTTAGGAACAAGTGGGTGTGGAAAGTCGACGATCCTACGAATGTTGCTGGGGCTGATTCCGCCAACGACGGGGACAATCTCTTTTGACGGAAAGCCGTTATCAGAACAGCCAATTGAACACATGCGACATCGGATTGGGTATGTCATTCAGGATGGAGGACTGTTTCCGAACATGTCAGCGGCGGAGAACGTCGCCATTGTTGCACGGTACCTGGGCTGGAAGCAGGAGCGAATTAATTCGCGTGTCAGTGAACTGTTGGAGCTGGTCCGGCTGTCGGCTTCGATGCTCGGGCGCCGTCCAACAGAGCTCTCCGGTGGACAACGACAGCGCGTGGGGTTGATGCGAGCATTGATGCTGGACCCACCAGTGCTGTTGCTGGACGAGCCTCTGGGGGCACTTGATCCAATCATTCGCAGCGAATTACAGAAGGATCTGCGCGAGATATTTGAATCGCTTCATAAAACTGTAGTCATGGTCACTCATGATCTGCATGAGGCAGCGTACTTCGCGGACATGGTTGTGCTGCTGGATTCCGGCCATGTCGTTCAGAAGGGGACAATCAGCGACTTGGTCGAACGGCCCGCAACGGATTTCGCGAAGCGATTCGTGAGCGCTCAGCAGCATGTTCTTACAAGGAGGCCACAATGAAGCGGTTGTTGATGCTATGCGTTGCACTCACCATTCTGGGCTTTGCTCCACTGGATTCGTCGCCTGGGCGAGGCGAACGTCGAATTGGGTCCAAGAGTTTCACCGAATCAGTCATTCTGGGCGAATGTCTGCGCGTGATGTTTGAAGAATCGGGGAGTCCGGCGCGTCACCTGCGTGAACTGGGTGGCACGAGACTGGTGTATGATTCCCTCCGGAATGGGGAGATCGATGTTTACGCCGAATACACTGGGACAATTCGGGAAGAGATTCTCTCCGAACAAGAAGTCGAATCTCTCGACGAAATGCGAAAAGTTCTAGGGGAACAGGGCGTTGAGATGAGTGACCCGCTTGGATTCAATAATTCTTATGCCCTGGCGATGCACCGGCATCGGGCCGACGAGCTGGGAGTCAAACGTATCTCTGATCTGACCGCGCATTCGGACCTGATCTTTGGACTGAGCAACGAGTTCATGGACCGCGAAGATGGCTGGCCCAACCTGCATCGGAGCTACGGGTTGCAGCCGAAGACGGTTTCGGGGCTCGACCACGACCTGGCGTATCGTCAGTTGGACCTTGGAGTCATTGATGTCATCGATGCCTATTCCACAGATGCAAAAATTCAGACACACGACCTGGTTCTTCTGGAAGATGATCGAGCCTACTTTCCACGGTACGACGCCGTCTTACTTTACCGGGCTGATCTTGCAGACCGCGATGAGACCGGACTAAAATCTTTGCTGCGGCTTACCGGACAGATTGATGAAGCCACAATGCTTGCTGCGAATGCCCGGGTGGAGGTCGACCGAGTGTCGGAATCTGAGGCGGCTTCCGAACTGATCGAGACACAGCTGGGATTCAGCAGTCACGTCCAGAAACTTTCGGCATTCCAGCGGATCTCGAGGCGAACGCTGGAACACCTCGATCTGGTTCGTAGGTCGCTCATTCCTGCCATTTTGTTTGCAATTCCGTTAGGAGTCTTTGCGGCAAAGCGGCGCATGGTCGGCGCCGTTGTCCTGAGCGTCGCCGGAATTTTTCAGACCATCCCGGCGTTGGCACTGTTGGTGCTGCTGATGCCAGTCATGCACTCCCTGGGTCTGGTGAGCGTTGGACTCGGTTCGTCAACGGCCATCGTCGCACTCATGCTGTACAGTCTGCTGCCGATCGTTCGAAATACACACTCCGGCATCCAGTCAATCACGCCGCAACTACAGGAGTCTGCTCAATCGCTGGGTGTCTCGTCGTTCTATCGGCTGTTTCACATTGAATTGCCACTTGCCGCACGGAGCATTCTGGCAGGCATCAAGACGGCTGCCGTGATGAATGTTGGGTTCGCGACACTGGGGGCCCTGATCGGCGCAGGTGGTTTTGGCCAGTCGATCATTACTGGCATTCGCCTGAACGACACGCAGTTGATTCTGGAAGGGGCGATTCCTGCCGCCGTCCTTGCACTCGCTGTGCAGTTTGCGTTCGATACTATTGAAACGCTCTGGCTGGGGCAGCCGACTTCATCAACCGGGTGAGCTGTCTCCGGTGTCAATAATCTTTGGCGTCAGCGAAGCCCAAGGTCCGTCAGCGCAATCTGTAGGCGCTTACGTGCCGTTGCGATGTCCTGATCAGATTGTTCGATGCCGACAGAAAGCCTCACAACGCCATGCTGAGTCGTCCCCAGTGTTTGGTGTGACAGCGGTGAACACTGTAAACCACTGCCGACAATCACACCATGACGACTAAGTTGTTCTGCGAGGATGGCACTTTTGATGCCTTCGGCGTGGAATGCAATGGCTGGGAGTCTCTGCTCTGCGCAGAAATGGCCATGGATGTGCACACATGGGAACTGAGCGAGGGTATCTCGAAGTTGAGCGGTTTGCTTCCTGGCTGTTGCCAGCCGAATCTGAGACTCAGTTTGCCGCAGCCACTCAAATGACGCCTGCAGGCCTCCCAGGGCAACGAGATCCACGGAACCGACATCGCAGTAACTGGGGCCGGGTCGACGAGTTTTTCCGTGTTGACTTTCGTCGCCACGAGCGCCTGAAGCTGCGGGAAGTTCACAGGTGGCACCGCCGCATTTCATGTGAGCTGAATCAGAGACATAGAGCCCGCCGATTCCCAACGGGGCCTGCAGAGCTTTGTGGCCTCCGAATGCAACGAAGTCCGCTCCAAGCTCATCGAATTGGAGATCGAGCCAGCCAATGGCCTGGGCTGCATCGATCAACACCATCACACCGAATCTCTGTGCGATTGAGATGATATCGTAAATGGGCAGCAGATCACCCGTGACGTTACAGGCTGCCGTAATCGCCACCAGCGCCGTATGACCGTGGCTTAACAGGCCTTCAAATCGACTCAAGTCCACACCAAGGCCCAGCTCTCCTGGTGGAAGCACTCGCACAGTGACGTTGCGTTCTCTGAGCCGCAACAGCGGGCCGGAGAGTGCGTGGTGTTCCCAGCAACTGGTGATCACCTGGCTGCCATAGGGAATGTCCACCAAGGCAAGAGCTGTCGCCAGCGATGATGTGCAGCCCGGAGTGAGTATGAGTTGCTCCGTATTCCGCACGCCAAGGAACCGGCACGCTGCTTCATGAGCGCGTTGAAACTCCCCGGGCCATTCCACTGGCGAGGACATCATCGCCTGTGAAACAGCTTTGATCACGGGATCAGGTTTCGGCCAGCTTGTTCCGGCATGGTTCAGGTAAACGAAATCCCGGTCCATGGCTAATTACACTGTTCCGCAGGTGCTGTTGGCCGAGTCGACCGATACGAATTGAAGGCTCGAGAGTATTTCGTTTGACGGAATACCGTAGTCGGCGAGTTCATCTTTGAATAGAGACGCGTCCCCCTTGCAGGACACCAATCCATTGATCCGAGTTGCGGCGGTGGAGTCCACAAAATCCTGAAAGTCGGGGTACATCGTTCGGAAGTACGTCATCAACGGCGAGTGCTGCAGGCGGTATTTCTGATGACGATCCTCCGCTCGATAAAACGGGAGCGCAGCAGCGATGTGCATGTCCATTTTAGCACCGGTTTCCCGGACGACACGCCGTCGAGCCGCGTGAATGGCGTCTGCCTGTTCGTCGTTGTGATACCAGAGGGCCCACATGTATTGCTGCTTGTGGGCCTTTGCTCTCGGACCATGACGGCGGCAGAACAGCTCCGCAAGTTTGTCAAACGAAAAGACTGCGGGATCAAAATCAATCTGCACCGCTTCCGTGTGATCCGCAAGGTTATGGTATTCCGGAGCGTCGGTACTGCCGCCCGTGTAGCCAACTCGCGTCCGCCACACACCTCGCATCGCACCAAATTCGGCATCCGGACTCCAGAAGCACCCCATGGCAAACGTAGCGGTCTGCAGCTCTTCGGGAACTCGGCGATCGATTTCGGGAAGATTGTGGTTGGTGTCGGATGTCATCATTTGCTCCGTCTGAATTCTGATGTGAAAGTCTGTCAATGCAGAAAGATGATCAGCGAGTCTTGAGCTGCCTGATCGCTTCCGCCGCGCCGGCTGGGTCGATGTGGAAGTCGTTGAAGACAACTTTGCCTTGCTTATCGATGAGCACGACCCAGGGAGTTCCACCGGTGCGGTATTTGTACATGATGTCCGGCGTTCCGGAATTTCCTGCACTCTGGCCAAACGGGATTTTCAGGCCATAGCGTCCAGCCGTTGGCAGCAACTTGTCAACGCCGTTCTGATCATGGCCTTCGAATGTTGTCTGTATGACCACAAACGCTACGTCACTGCTGTTGGTGAACTGCTGCTGAAGTTTCTGCAGCGTCGGGAAGCCACTGGAATGGCAGCCGGGACACCATGACTGGAAGAAGTACAGGTAGAGCACTTTGCCGCGAAAGTCGTCCACGTTTAGTGTGGTGACGCCCACTGGCAGTTGCCGCCATTCGGAAACGGACCAGGCCGGAGCCTGTTGACCGACGATACCCAAGTGAGGTCGGGTGAGGTGCAATGTATTCGGCACGTGTATGTCCTTCGTGAGGGATGATTGTGCTCGTCGATGTTGAGGATCAGTGATCAGGTGGTGCGGTTCATGCTCAAATGAACGACCGGCAACGACAGGCTGAAGCCTGTACTCCAACGACGACACTACGAACTGCAGGACAGCACTGAGCAGCCGACCTTGTGGCGAGCCCAGTCTGGACGTTTGGCGAACCAGTGTTCGTATTCGGATTGCTCGTCATAGGGACGTTTCAGCATTTCATGAAGTTCTTCAATCAACGAGACATCTCCGTTCGTGGCTTTGTCGATGGCCAGTTGAGCCATGTAGTTTCGCAGCACATATTTCGGATTGACTGTGTTCATGCGGGTACGCCGCCGTGAGTCGCTGATGTGGTCCTGCTTCAGTCGAGTCTGATAATGCTGGAACCACGATCGCCAGCGATTCAGGGTTTCGCCTCGAAGTTCTTCGGGCTTGTAAAATGCATCCACAACCGGCGACAGAAACGCGGCCCCCTCATCAATCGTCGTGTCGACGGGAAAATCCGCCAGGCGTCGATAGAAGATGGTCATGTCGGTTTCCGTCAGTTGCAGAACCTCGTCAAGCTCATCCAGAATCGCTGCGTCGCCCGGTTGCGCACTTGTGAGCCCGATCTTGTCGGCTTTCATCTCCTGATTGCGTCGGAGGAATTCCGACTGCGCGTCCCGGAGGGCTTCAACCAGTGGTTCGGTTTCCTGAATCAGCGGATACAATGCCGATGCCAGTTGCTGCAGATTCCACAGCGCGACCGCCGGCTGATTTCCGTACCGATAGCGGCCTCGACCAGCATCCGTCGTGTTGGGAGTCCAATCGAGGTCGAACCCCTCAAGCCAGCCATACGGTCCGTAGTCGATCGTCTCACCATGGATCGACATGTTGTCCGTGTTCATAACTCCGTGGACAAAGCCGACTCGCTGCCAATGCACGATCATTTCCATCGTTCGCTGGCACACAGTGCGGAACAACTTCACGTAGCCATCGGGCTTTACGGGTTCGATCTCCGGGAAGTGGTGTCGAATGGTGAAATCCGCCAACCGTCGGAGCGTGTCGACATCGTTGCGAGAAGCGAAGATCTCGAAGTTGCCAAAGCGAATGAAACTGGGAGCGACTCGACAGACAACTGCCCCGTCTTCCATCTCCGGGTGACCGTCGTACATGACGTCGCGTAACACCTTGTCACCGGTCTGAATCAAACACAGCGAGCGCGTGGTTGGGACTCCCAGATGATGCATGGCTTCGCTGCAGAGATGTTCGCGCACTGACGAACGCAGTACGGCCAGGCCATCTCCCTGTCGGGAATACGGCGTCTCACCGGCTCCCTTTAACTGCAGCATCCAGTGCTGGCCATCGTGTTCGACTTCGCCCAGATTGATAGCACGGCCATCCCCCAATTGCCCGGCCCATGATCCGAATTGATGACCGCCGTAGCACATGGCGTATGGTTGCATGCCTTCGGGTACGGACCTTCCGCTGAAACAATTCAGGAACTCGGCGCGATTGGCTTCTCCATCTGCGATACCGATGAGATCAGCGACCTCTTCCGAAACGTGAAGCAGCACCGGGTTGGAAGGCGGGCGAGGTTCGACAAACGAAAACGCAGCACCACGGACTTGTCGTCGCGTATTGCTCGTGTCGTTGTCAGCAGGCAGTTCAGCGTTGAATCGGTTGTCTGTGTTGAGTTTCATGAGAGTGTCCGCCTGTCGGGATGCATGTAAGGGATTCATCGTGAACGACCGGTCGAGCCCTCTGGTGAGGGCAGCACGTGGTCGCCGTGCTGGTCACCCGAGGGCTCGTTTGATTCTGATGTCGTGTCGTCCTGCGTCTGCAGTTTGCCCGCCGATTGCTGGAGACAGCTTCGGTCGACGAGTTGATCGTTACTGTTCAGTCTGCCTGAAGGCTATACTCCAGCCAGTTCGACGTTATGAACCAGTTGGAGCACTCCGTTTCGGCAGCACCCAGTCCTTTCGAGGATAGTGGCAGGTATAGCCACTGGGATATCGCTGCAGATAATCCTGGTGCTCAGGCTCTGCTTCCCAGAAGTCACCGACCGGTTCAAGTTCGGTCACAACCTTTCCTGGCCACAGTCCCGAAGCGTTGACGTCTGCGATGGTGTCCAGCGCGACCTGTTTCTGTTCATCGCTGGTGTAGTAAATCGCTGATCGGTACGACGATCCACGGTCATTTCCCTGACGGTTCTTTGTGGTCGGGTCATGAATCTGGAAGAAGAACTCCAGCAGATCGCGGTAGCTGGTTTTCGAGGGATCGAACACGATCTCAAGACCTTCGGCATGCGTTCCATGATTGCGGTAAGTTGCATTCTTCACGTCGCCGCCCGTGTAGCCGACTCGCGTCGACTGCACTCCCGGCAGCTTGCGAATGAGATCCTGCATCCCCCAGAAACAGCCGCCTGCCAGGACAGCTCGTTCAGTCTTAGTGGTCATTTCAGTTCCTTGCTTGTTGAAGTCATCATCCTGAGTAGCGTTGGACGAATCGCTGGTGTCTTCCAGTCCAAACAGCAGGGCGTACTGGCCATAGCCTTCCGCCACGAGGTTCTCCGCCGGAACGAATCTCAGTGAAGCGGAGTTGATACAGTATCGCAGTCCGGTCGGACGCGGACCATCGTCGAAGACGTGTCCCAGGTGAGAATCACCGTGTTTCGACCGAACCTCGGTGCGAGTCATAAAGAAGGCTCGGTCTGTCTTTTCGACAACGTTCGCATCATCCACCGGTCGCACAAACGATGGCCAGCCGGTTCCGGAATCAAACTTGTCCTTTGAACTGAACAGCGGCTCGCCGGAAACAACATCGACGTACAGTCCGTCATGCTTGTTGTTCCAGTATTCTCCCGTGAAGGCTCGTTCGGTCCCTTCATGCTGAGTCACCTTGTACTGCATCGCCGTCAGCGATTTTCGCAGTTCGGCATCTGCGGGCTTGACGTAGTTCTGCCAGTCTCGTTGTGAGTTGGCAGTTCTGTCGATCGTTGCCATTGTGTTTCGTTCCTTTCGATTGAGTGAACTGGTTGGTGATCCTGGTTGTTTTCCCCGGCTTTCTGTGAACTTGTCTTGAGCGACTGAGTGGAGCATCTGTTGTCCAAGCAGACCTGCACCGGCCAGAAGAACAAGCACGACGGTTAGGCGGCTAGTCAGAGCATTGCAACGACACATGTTTTAACTCCCTGAATTCGTGTGGGACGGAAAATTGTCACGTGAGAAACTGAGTGTCCAGATCGAGCGGCCAGAGGTTTTTAACGTCGCTTCCTTATGCATCTGACGACATACAGTGAACCCGTCTTACCAGTCATTTCCTCATCATGTCGCGTTACCTGGAAGGTCATGAACGCCGACAGCGACCGGACCAGGCTGAGACGCCGCGACTCGCGTCCGTCTTACCTGAAGCACGGGGGCCAGCGGAAAAAAACGGTCGAAATGATGCAAACAGTGACGCAGCCAGTCGAATTGGTGCGGTTTGCGGTGTCTCGACTGCCACGGTGTATCGGAAATACGCCCAGCGCATCGTGTGCGCAGAAGCCGATGACTGACAAATGGCGACAAAACGTTGTGACCCGGCGTAAGATAAGCCAACTCAACTGCGTCTCACTTATTGAGCGACAATTCCAGACTTCACCTTCCAGCAAAGTTCGTTTGGCTTCACGAACGCAATTAGAAAGACACTTCTCTCATGACCACTTCCTTCAACGAAATAATCAATGTCATTCCCCGTGACCTGGCAATCAGCGACCTCAAAAAAGGCGTTCTTGCCAGCAGCAATTCCCTGAAAGCCGTTCGACTGCCGTTGACGGCCGGTGAAGTTGTTGCTGAACACAAGGCCATGGGTGATATCGCCGTTGTCTGTCTGGCGGGGCATGTCGATTTCAACGTGGGAGAGACGACCCATCATCTTGAACCCGGGGATCTGGTATGCCTGACGGCTGGAACGCTTCACTCTGTCAATGCTGTACTTGACTCTGTTCTACTCGTCACCTTGTGTCTGCGGGCAACATGATGCGGGAGACGTAATACACCCTTGCCAGCGACTCTTCTTGATGCAAAGCATGGTACCGGTGACTAGCGACTGGACGTGCCGAACAGATCTGCGACAATGACGGAGCGTTTGAGAGAAAGTAAGCGATCGGGATATTACCGCATGCCACACCACCTCACGGATGAAGCCTGGGTCAGCCAGCTGACTTCCGATGATCCGATTCATCGAGACGCCGCCGTCAGCAAGCTGCGTCAATTGCTGGTCCGTGCACTGAGGCGAACTCTGACAGAACGCTATGGCTCGCAGCTTTCCATTGAAGATATTGTGCAGGAATCACTGGTAAAGATTCTGGATTCGATTCATCGATTTGAAGGACGCAGTCGCTTCACCACATGGGCAATCAGTATTGCCACGCGCGTCGGGCTGACAGAACTCCGGAAACGCCGATACAAAGATGTCTCGCTCGACGCGAGTGAAGGTCCGGCGTTGGTGGCCTCACTGAGTGATGCAACCGAGTCACCCGGAGCAGATTCGGATCGCCGAAGAATCCTGAGTGTATTGGCGCAGAAGATTCAGGAAGACCTCACTGATCGGCAGCGTACGGCAATACAGGCGACACTGGATGAGTTGCCTGTCGAAGAAATTGCCTCACGTTTGGGAAGCAATCGAAACGCCATCTACAAGTTAATTCACGATGCGAGGATTCGATTACGGGATGGATTATTGAATGCAGGGATTTCCCCCGACGACCTAACCGCCCTTGCCAGCCATTGAGTAACAGGAGACTACCAATGAGTTCCCTCCCAGAACATACAAAGCGACTCCTGCAGATGGTGGCCACCACAGTTGAAGACATTCTCGACTGTGACGGTTGTCTCGAACGGCTGCCTCAGTTTGTTGAGGCAGTTCTTGTCCAGACAGAGATTCCGCCGGATCTAATCTGTGTCAGCATTCATCTGAGTCAGTGTGAATGTTGTCGTGAGGAATTTGAAATCGTGGTGGCGGCCGTGTCGGCAAATCCGGAATAGATCGGATTCATCTGCGTAACCTGTAGACTTGTTCCGAGGCTGACTCAGGCACCGCTTCTGGAACTGATCCTTCACCTGGACAACGTCGGGCATCTCCTAAATGGCCCACACCGGGAATCCTGACAATCGCCTTTCGACACGAGTTGAGACGGAAGGTGTGCCGATACGATTCTGTAGAAGGATTTTTGCGAAAGCGACGTAAGAAACACTGACGAGCCGTCACTAACCATAGTCAATGGTCGCGTCTGTCTGCGACCATACTATTCTGCGGCTCCCTGAGCGACTTTTAGACCGGATAGTGTACGTGTCCCGCGATTTTGCTGGGACTGGTCCGGTTTTGCGCGAGCTGTCAACTCTTCGAATCCGACTTCGCCATGACTTCGCATGTCCTCCTGCTCGACGATGACGAGCTTGTGCTCCGTACCCATTGTGCGCTGTTTCAAGCCTTGGGAGTGTCCTGTTCAAAGGCCCTTAGCTGGCGCGAGGCGCTGGCAGCGTTGGAAAGTGACGTTACCCCTCAGATTGTCGTAACCGACCTGAACATGCCGGGAGTCGATGGGTTCACAGTTTTGCAAATGTTGAGAGAAATGGATGGAGTGCCCGAATTGAAGATCTACGCAATCAGCGGTGCTACCGACGCCCACACACAACAGCGAGTCGCGGACGCAGGGTTTGATGGATTCCTGAGCAAACCACTTCGGATTGATATAGTGAGAACTCTGATTCGTGAGAATTCTCCGGCTGTCGACCAGGCGGCTGGATGAAGCCCTTGCGAATTCGGGATGGCCGATGCATATAGTTATGGTCGGGCGCTGGTTTGACGAATCCGTTGACCGAGAAGTTCTGTTCTCCGGATCAATCCCCTAACCTCTTCGGAGAATCCCGCTGGCATACATTCCGAGCAAATTTCAGACACAATTGCCCCAAGCTGAATCGTGACGCGATGCTGGCTTGCCTGGCAAATGGACAGGACGTCCAGATAAGCGTGAAGCGCGCTATTGAGCGTGACGAGCAGCAACTCCAGTGACATTTCGTCGGCTTGGTATCCACGATCGTGCAATAGTTCCCGGACAATTCGCAGGTCGCGAACGAGAATGGTCGCACCACTTGAAAGTCGCAACTGCAGTCGCGTCTGATCAACCTTCCGTTCGGCGTGCTGTGACTCCATGTCCTGGAACTCGGCAATCAGCAGATGCAGACTTGTCTGCATCCGGCCAAGCCGCTCATTGAAGGCGAGATTGTGCGTATCGCGAAGCAGCTTCTCCTGCTGAGCAGAGAGAAGCCTGGAGATCATTGCGCCAACAACGACCATTCCACCAATCGCCTCGGCCGCTGCCAGCAGGCGAGCCCATGAAGTAACCGGAGTGATGTCGCCGTATCCGAGTGTCGTTGCTGTGACAACGCTGAAGTACAGGCAATCGACCAACCCCTGAAGGCTCGCGGAAAGTGGTTTATCGTTTTGCTGCAGACCGGGAAAGCTCGTCCAGTTGCTAATCCAGTAAACACACCCGCACACCAACACCATGGAAAACCACAGAACGACCCATTGTTCAATCGAGAGCGTATCAACCAACTGCAACAGACGCTCGGATGCCGTTGGCATTGTTTCTGGGGCCACTTCGGAGACAAGCGAATGACCGAGTGAGACCCATTCTTCCAGCCCACCACGAAAATGAGCGACCTGCGAATAGCCGAGTTCACCGAGCAGCGACACGGCTTCACCGCCAAGTGGACAGGTAACGTTCGCACAATAGACAATGATGCTCACGTTGAGCCCCGGAATCACATCGCTGACCCGCTCTCGTAATTCATGAACCGGAAGATTGATTGCGCCGGGTATGTGACCTGTGCGGAAGCTGGACCGCGGCAAGACGTCGACGACAACGGCGTTTGTTTGTTGCTGCAGAAACTCCTTGATATCGAGCTTAACATTCATGGGGGATAACATTTCTCTGTATTCAGTCGCTCGCAGATCTGGGAGAGTTGGTCGCGTATAGGGCCGCTCATTTGGAGAACACCCGCCTCGTGGTCATAAACCGATTCGCACGGCTGGCACGCTGCACTTTGTTCAGCCACCAGAGCCCTCCCAATGACAATGCAACGATTGCCGCCATAAGACACAGAGCAATCAGGTAGCCGTACTTCCATTTCAGTTCCGGCATGTTCCAGCCAGACACCGTCGGGTCGAAGTTCATTCCATAGAGCCCCACGACGAAGCTCAGAGGGATGAAGACACTGGCCACAATCGTCAGAATCTTCATGGTCTCATTCTGACTGAAGCTCAGTTCCGCAAAGCAGTAGTCTCGCAGATCCGCAACCTGCTCGCGATGAGTTTCGGTGGCATGCAGCACCTGAGACAAGTGATCGGATACATCCCGAAGGTACAGCCGCGTCTGATCGTCGATGAGATTGGTTTCGCGGCCCAGCTGTGAAACAACTTCACGATGTGGCTCGATCGTCTCCTGCAGGACAAAAAGCGTTGAGCGAAGTGCCTGCAAGTGCGTCACGGAGTCGACGCTGACCGCTTCGGCCAAACGGCGTTCGACATCGCTAATCTCCTGGGCGATGCGTTCAACAACGGGAAAGTACGTGTCGACCACCGCATCAAACAATGCGTAAACCAGGTAGTCCGGTCCACGACCACGGATTGAATCACCTGGATCTTCAATTCGTGCCCGGAGATGCTGAAAACAGTCTTCGCCTCCCGCGTGGAATGTCAGGACAACATGGTGGCAAACCAGTATCGAAACCTGTTGAGATTCGAATTCCCCGGAGGACGTATCTGGCAACCGCAGAATCAAGAACAGTTGGTTGCCGTAGGTCTCGACTTTCGGTCGCTGTCGATTGCCAAGAATATCTTCCACGATCAACTCGTGAAAACCGAACGCCTGGGCCACCTCGCGCACACGCGAGGAAGAGGAACAGTCCGCGATGTTGGCCCATACCACGCGTTCGTCCAGTTCTTCCGACTTCCGCAATCGGCAGATCGCGTCGATATCGATGTTGTCCACACTCTGGGCGTCGAACTGGATCGCCAGAGATGCTCCTTGGGTTTTACTCATGGTTCGCACACTTCAAGCGTATTTGCGGAATTCATCCCGTTATTACCTCCTGAATACGCTGCCTCAGGGACGGCACAACATCCTGCTCAAACCAGGGGTTCTTCGCCTGCCAGCGAAAGTTCAACGGTGACGGATGGACCAACGGGAAGTAAGCCGGCAGATAGTCACTGAAGGAGCGTACAGTTTCCGTGAGGTTCTTGCCGGACCTCAGGTACCTCTGTATGGCGAACTGGCCAATGACCAAAGTGAGCTGCAGTTCAGGCATGAGCGTCAGAAGTTTTTCGTGCCAGGCCGAAGCACACTCCGGGCGAGGTGGAAAATCACCACCGCCCGGCTTTGTGCCCGGGTAACAAAATCCCATCGGCATGGTGCCGAAGAGTTTGGTGTCCAGAAACTGCTGTCGACTGATACCCAGCCACGAACACAGCGTTTCGCCACTCTTGTCCTGCCATGGCTTCCTCGCTTCGTGGACCTTTCTTCCCGGCGCGTGTCCAATCACAAGCACTTTGGTTCTCGGACCGACAGATAGAATCGGCCTCGGTGGAAACGGTAGAAATTCACGACAGATTTCACACGCGCGAACGTCTCGCAGAAGTCGTTTCATTGCCGGTCCACGGTCTCGCTGTTTCATGACAGAGATTCTTGCGACAATTATGCCAACGCGGTGACCAACTCCTGACATGTCTTTGCACAAGTACGGCATCGTTCGGCACACCGTACCATTTGGTCCTGATCCGGGAACTTCTCACACTCCTTCGCACACGCATTACAGGCCTCGATGCACACCTCGCATATGGTCTTTGCCAAAGGCCCGCTGCGAGCACAGATACGGCTGGCGACCGCGCATATTTCGGCGCAGTCATTACAGATCTGCATGCACACTGCATGAGCCTTCATTCCGTGCAGAACGTGGCCCGAACAGTGCCGGTAACAAGCTTCGCATTCAGTCATACACTCGGCGCAATCGTGAGCGCACTGCTCGAGTAAAGCTCTCAGTCTGTCGGAAGCTTCGTCGGCAGCATGCGCGTGTGGCCTCTGACCGAATGCAACTCCGGTAGTAGCGAGGGCACTCATCCCAAATAACATGGTACGTCGGTTCATTACTAATCTCCAGTTCTCGTAAAGTGGGTGGAAAACGTTCAAAGTAGCTGTTCGTCATCTCGCTGTGACGGGATAATGATCTCAGGTAGTTCTTCGCCCTCGTAAATGAACTGCATGGAAATGGAGTTCACACAGTGGCGGGTGTCTTTGTCTGTCAGGCCTTCGCCAATGAAGACATGGCCCAGATGACCGCCGCAGTTCTCGCACAGGATTTCTGTTCGACGACCGTCGGCGTCCACTTCCCGGCGAACGGCACCGGGTATCTCATCATCAAAGCTCGGCCAGCCGCAGCCGGAATGGAACTTGTCTTTCGACCGGTAGAGTGGCGCGTTGCACCGGCGACAGATGTAGGTTCCATCTTCGTCGTTGTCCGTCAGTTCGCCGGAACCTGGATACTCAGTTCCCTTGTGAAGAATGACACGTTCTTCCTCTTTGCTGAGCGGGTTGTATTTCGTCATGTTTGGGCTCCTCCTGGTTGTTCGATGTCTTGTGCCAAACGGATACCGGTAAACTGCCATCGCGTGTCGGCCGGGAAGAAGTTTCGATAGGTGGTTCTGATGTGGCTACTGTGCGTCGCCACACTTCCGCCACGTAGAACGTATTGATTGCACATGAATTTTCCGTTGTATTCACCGAGTGCTCCGGCTGCCGGTCTATATCCTGGGTATGGCGAATAGCTGCTACTTGTCCATTGCCATACTCCGCCCAGCAGTCTCGGTGAGGAGCGTGTCGGATGGATGCAAAGGTCATTCTGAACGAAATGGTCAGCGAATGGCTCTGGCGAATCTCCCGCGGCGGAGAGCCTGTCTGCAGCGACTTCCCACTCGAACTCAGTGGGGAGTCGCTTTCCCGACCAGCGAGCGAATGCGTCCGCTTCAAACAGGCTCACATGACAGACTGGCCAACTCGTGTTGATCGGAACCATTCCCGCCAGTGTGAACTGCATCCAGACGCCATCTTTCTCTACCCAGTACAGCGGTGCCGACCACCTTTCCTTCTGAACGGTGTTCCATCCAAGCGAAAGCCACAGGTCCGGACGCTGGTATCCTCCATCGTTCATGAAGGCCAGATACTCACCGCATGTGACCAAATCACGACTAACCGAGCAACCGGGCAGATATACGGTGTGCCTTGGAGACTCATTGTCATAGGAAAACCGATTGTCGGAATGACCGACTTCATAGTTACCGGGCTCGACGACGATGTTCTCTGCGGCATGGACCGACGTCGAGTCAAATCCATGACCGACGTAGGCTGGGCATATCGGGTTACACGAGAGGGCATGCTTGATGTCCGTCAGAATCAGTTCCTGATGCTGTTGCTCATGTTGGATTCCGATCTCGAGTATCAACTTCAGCCTTTCGGCATACTCCGACGATTCAAGCCGTGACACGATTGCGTGTTCCACATGGTGTCGATACTGCCGAATCTGTTCCAGCCCTGGCCGCGAGATGACACCGCGTGCGGGGCGTGGAAACTGTTGGCCCAGGCTGTTGTAGTATGAATTGAACAGATAAGCGAAGTGTTGATCGAAGACTCTGTACCCCGGCTCGTCACACAGAGCGAAAGTTTCGAAGAACCACGTCGTATGGGCCAGATGCCAACGAGTGGGGCTCGCATCGTCCATGGACTGGACCATACAGTCCTCGGGTGTCAGCGGTTCGACGAGCCGTTCTGTGAAACGACGTACCGCCATGAATCTGCGAATCTGCGAGTCGGAAGCACGCGACGCGTAATCCTCCTGTGTCGGCGCTTTCACTGCTGAACCTCGACACCTTTCCAAAAGGCCACGTACCCTTTAAGTCGAGCGGCCTGCGGATTCGGGTTCGGGTAATACCAGGCGGCCCCCGGGTTCGTTTCTCCGTTCACGTTGATATCGTAATAACTCGCAACGCCTTTCCACGGGCAGATTGACTTGTGCTCGGACGAAATCAGAAACTGAGCGTGCACAGACTCCGGGGGAAAATAGTGATTCCCTTCGACAATTTCCGTAATGTCGCTTTCCGCGATGATCGTTCCATTCCAGACCGCTTTCATACTACCAACTCCTGTTCGATAACGAGGTGCAGCACAGCAAAGTGCTCTTTTGAGTCCGTCCAGTGCCGATGAAGTGAAAATCCGTATTGCGATGCAAAGCGAGCAAATCCCTCCACGGTATACTTGTGCGAGTATTCCGTCAGGATCTGCTCGCTCCTTCGGAACTCGAATCGGCGACCACCAACGGATACGGACTGATCGCATTGACTGACAAGGGACATCTCAATGCGATGGTGGACCATGTTGTAGATCGCCCGGTGCTCAAACTGATCCAGATTGAAATCAGCGTTCAATTCCGTGTTAATTCTTCTGAGCAGATTCAGATTGAAATCAGCAGTGACTCCGTCGCGATCGTTGTAGGCGGATTCGATCACTGAAATCTCTTTCTGCAGATCAATGCCAATCAGCAACCCTCCTTGCGTGCCGAGTAAGCCGGCCATCATCTCCAGGAGTTCCCCGGCCTCGGCTGGCGTAAAGTTTCCAATGGTGGAGCCGGGGAAATAAAGCGCTACGTGCGTCTGCCCGTAATCGCCGGTCGGCAGGGCAAACGGTTTGGTAAAATCCGCTACCACTGGCAACACCGCCAACTGCGGGAATCCCAACCGCAGTTCCTCGGCGGTCTTCAGCAGATGCTCTTCTGAGATATCCACCGGTACGTACGCTGCTGGTTCATTCAAAGAATCCAGTAGAAGCCGTGTCTTCACGCTGCTGCCACTCCCGTATTCGACCAGCATGACTCCACGGTCGACCTGATAGGCAATCGATTCTGTGTTGTGCTGAAGAATCTCCAGCTCTGCCCGAGTCGGATAGTACTCCTCAGTATCACAAATCTGATCGAAAAGCGCAGAACCGCGTTCGTCGTAGAAGTATTTGCTGGGAATCGATTTGCCCGGCAACGATAGGCCATGCACCACATCCGCAAAGAACTGCCGGCCCGACTCTGTCGCACTTGTTTGCTCGCTCATAGGGATTCCTTACTGCGTCACACGAGCGGCTTCAGGCCGTCCATGATCCAGGGCATGAGTTCAGACACGGTGGGATGCGGGAAGACGACTCGACGAAATTGCTTCCACGAAAGCCCCGCTTGCATCAGGACAGCGAAAGCACCGATGACTTCATCACCGCCCGTTCCGAAGATCGTCGCCCCGAGAACCTGTTCGGTGTCCGCGTCAACCAGAATCTTTACCAGGCCGTTCGTCTCACGTTTCTCACGAGCGCGTGCGATCCGTGACATTGGAGAGACTGCCATCAACACGTTGCGACCGCTGGCGCGAGCCTGCGTTTCATTCAGGCCAACACGTGCAAGCGGTGGGTCAATGAACATCGAGTAAATGACGGATCGCTGCGAAACAGTCCGATCAAGTTCCGGCGGATCAGTGCTCAACCCGTGTTGGCGAGCGAACTGATCCCAGAACACTTCTCCATCGTGGACCGACGTGTGAGTAAACGCGCCTTTCCCATTAATGTCGCCGACCGCCCAGATGTGCGAAACGTTCGTTTGGGTCAGCTCGTTGACTTTGATATAACCACGCGCAGTGAGTTTTAGTCCTGCGGCTGAAGTGTTGAGTCGATCGCTATTGGGAATTCGCCCTGTCGCCAGCAACAGATGCGAGCCTGCAACAGTCTGCGGCTCCCCGCCAATTATCACTTCCATCTTAACACCTGACGAGGACCGATCGACCCGATCGACCCTGGCATTGCAAACAACACGCACCCCCTCCTCGGACAGGATACGTTCAACCTCGCGGCTGATGTCTTCATCCTCACGGAACACGAGGCGAGGGCCGTGTTCCAGAACAGTGACATCGCTGCCGAACCGACGAAAGATCTGAGCAAACTCCAACGCAATGTAACTGCCACCGACGATTACCAGGTGCGACGGAAGTTCACGTAGGTCCAGCAGGGTTTCATTCGTCAGGTAGTTAACATCTTCAAGCCCGACAACATTCGGAATGACGGGACGAGTACCCGCATGAATCACGATCGTGTCGGCTTCCAGCAGTTCTGCGCCCACTTGAATCGTATGGTCGTCCTGAAAGGACGCCTCACCCTCAAACACAGTCCCAAGTCGAGCCAACGATGCTTTGATCCCGGCACTCGACCTTCGTCGTGCGGCCTGTTGAGTCTCCATCGCAGCCGAGAAATCGACGGTGAGGCCGTTGGCTGAAAAGCCAAACTCCCGCCCCCTTCTTGCCAGATGAATCGCGTGGGCCGACGCCACCAACGTTTTAGTCGGCGTGCAGCCCGTATTCACGCATGTTCCACCAAACGAGCTTCGCTCCACAATCGCGACACGCTTTCCCGCGGCGGCCAGGCGTGGGACCACTGTCATTGTCGCTTGGCCTGTCCCAATCCAAACAACGTCAAAGTCGTTCTTCATTTTTCTGTTGTGTCCTGTTCTGCGATCTCGACGACAAGGAAAGTGACGTCGTCATGACCAAGGGAGCCACCCGAATGCGTCATGATCGCATCCAGAACCGCCATTCGAACCGTAGAAACCGACTCAGTTCCAGTGCCGTTCAGTACGTTGAGAAGCCGCTGTATCCCAAACTGCTCTCCGCTTGAATCCATGGCTTCGACAAGCCCATCCGTGTACAGAAACAATCGATCTCCCACCGCCCCTGGAAGAGACTGCTGGACGTAATCACATTCTTCAAGTACCCCAAGCGGCAAGCCGGCAATATCGTCGGACTCTGTCGGTGAGATTAGCTTCCAGGTCGTTTCAGTGGACCGCTTCAGCAGCAGCTCGTTGTGGCCAGCATAGGCTACATAGAATCTGGAATCGGCGTGATAGAAGGCGGAGACCGCCGCAGTGGCCATCGCTTTCTGGCCCAACTCGTTCGAGAGACGATTCAGATCGGCTAAGACAACGCTCCCATCGGACGAGTTCATCTGCCGGGCGAGCGACTCGTAAAGGCGATCACTCGTAGTCGACACAGACTCCCCATGTCCGACCACATCCACAATGGCAATTCGTGTGAGAAGGTCGCTCTCGCAGACGCTGAGGTAATAGAGGTCGCCGCCTTTGCCACCATCACACGACCGAGAAAACAAGCTCGCGCGCAGGCTGCTCGTCACGAGTTCCAACTGGTCGCCACGATTCCCACCCCAGATTTCTCCGCAGCGAATGCGATGAATCGCTTGTCCCGTCTGCCCGTTAATATTCAAGTCAACGTACTCCGAAGCATCCACGCGGTCTTTTCGTGGCTGGCAAGTCGCTCGGACAACAGACCGACAGTCCCCTCGTCCCCACCTTCGACACTGGCTGGAATCAACTCAGATATCCGACGGATGATTGCTCCGTGGCCTGCAAACAGGTCGCCAACCATCAGATCGGCGGACTGACTTGGATTTCCATCTTTAATGGACGACAGCGATTGAATTTCGCCAAACGTTCCCGGTGCAAACTCCCCGAGAATTCGCAGGCGTTCCGCGAGTGCGTCTAACGCCTCTGCTAACTCCTGATATTGAGCCTCAAACATCGCGTGCAGCGACGCAAAATGGTGCCCAGTCACATTCCAGTGGTAGTTCTGTGTCTTTAGATAGAGTGCATACGTATCAGCGAATACTCTCCGGAGACCCTCAACAACAACTGTCGATCCGCTTTCTGCCATTTCTTCTCCCTTTGCCTGCACTTGGATTGTTGGGCTGCACTCGTACACGGAAGTCACTTTGCCGCGAACCACGCGATCAGGTCCAGCAACTGCTGGTTGTTCAGGCGAAGATCTGTGTACCCAGGCATTTCCGAGTTGTGTTTGTAGTCCGGGTTGCGAATCTGCAAGGCAAGCTCTTTTAGATCGTCCGGCCCATACGAGTGCCCCTCGAGTGGCCCACCCGCTTCCACCAGTTTTGCCTTCTGATCGCCAACGTTATGGCAGGTGATGCAAGACTGGAGAGCCAGATCCTTTCCTCGCTCAGGGTTTCCGCCGCTGAATGACTCAGGAATCGTCCAAGCCGCCTTCCCGTAGTCGATATTCCGGGCGGTGGCATGATCCTTGTCGCCACCACTCTTCAGGAATGCATCCAGATTCGCCAATTCAGCCGCCGTCATTCCTGGCGCCGCTCCCCCCATGAAGTGAATGACGCACACATTACCACCCAGCGCTGCCAGGTTCGTCCCTGAATTCTTGATGTTGGTTCGTTGGGCAGATGCGAAAATGGGGAAGCCGGCCCGGATCAACCCATCCCCGTCAGCTGTCATCGTATCCTTTGCGTTGAAACTATGGCACACTTGGCATGTCATCGTGTTCTCAACAGTCTTCGACAGGTAGTACTCGCGGCCCGCCGCGACGTCACCACGAAGCCTCTGAGCATCATTCCATTGCGGAAACATGGCGGCGAGGTCGGGGCGTTCCCCCTGACCCTCAGACGGGACGTCAGTCGAAGCCGCCTTCTTCGGTGCCGCGTTCAATGCGGGATAGCACTGCGTATACACCCAGTCGCTCTTCTTTACTGGAACATGGCATGATCGACATTCCGTCCGATAATTGACGGCAACCTGCTTCGTTCGATCTTTGCCTTCGAATAGTCCCCAGCCCCAACCATCACCCCAAAGGTCATTATTCGGAAACCGCCCCTTGGCATCCTTGATCATGACAAACCAGACCTTCACGTCCGCACCATACGCAGCCGCACCTGTCGTGAGTTTCGAATTGGTCGTTGCCCGGACATCTTTTACAAGCACAGCGCCATCGGGGAAGTGGCCATCTCGCAGAAACGCTTCGAGATCTTCTGCACGAGTGTAGGTGCCATGCAGTTCACTGACGGGCTCCTCGGATTTCTTCTCGACCGAGACCGTACCAATATGCACGAACTTCGTCTCAAAGTCGGTCGGTAGTGAGATCCCGCCTGTGGCGTCGACGTATGGCGAAAACGCCTCATCCTCAGAATCAACGGTGACGGGCGGTGGATCCAGTGAAGGTTCCGACTGAGACTCCTGCGCGAGCGCCGCACCTCTGAGCGAATGCGCCGTCTGGACCAACGCGAGCCCCGCAAGCACTGCACTGCCCACCACAAGGCCTGAGCGAATTAACGCCGAACGACCAAGCACATCTAAAACCGACATACAACCACCTATTACTTAAATGAGAGTGAGAAACCACTGTACGCAATACTCGAACACAATTGGCAAGACACTACCTATTCACAGTTGCCACGCCCTGTGGGCGACAACGGTAGTACACGCCATCCGGTCCGAGGTGCCGCGAATGGGCCGGCTGTGGAAGCCCCATCTCATCAATCCTGAAGGTATGGAGGATGTTCCCTTCGGTCCCCTTGTTCTCATCAGTCTGATTGATTCTCTGGCAGATCACGTAAAAGAACTTACCTTCCGGGTCGAGAGCACATTGAAACGCTGTGCTATCCGGTTGTTCAAAATTCCTGTTGTTGATGAACGTGCCACCAGGCATTGGGACCTCAAGAACGCCTATCTCAATTGGCTTCTCCGCATGGTCGCCTGAGATGTCATATGTCGTGACCGTTGCCGCCTTCTGCCCAAGATCCGGACGTGGCAAATTGTTCACGGCGTACAGCCGAGTTCCAGAATGATTCGGCAGCACCCAGCAGATATCCTGACCACTAATTGGAACAGCACCTCGGAAATGCAAATCGCCTTCCTTGGTGTAATGAAACACACCCAGCTCATTACGGGTAACAAACCCCACGTAAAGCAGCGGCTGACTGGGATGAGTCCACAACCCTAAAGGCATTGTTGGAACATCAGCCATTCCCTTATATTTGAATTGCTTATTGGTTTCCGCGACTTCCATTCGAGCCTTTTCGGTCAAGCGACTGCCATGTCCGATCTGAAACACATGCAACTGCCCCTTAACGCTTGGCTCTTTCCCCGCCAGAAATGATCGCTTCCCATCTCCGTCGAAATCTGCGTCAACCTGGAAGTCATCTCCAAATGCCAAGGCTGGGTTGATCTGCGAAAAATGCACCTGAAGCGGTTTGTGACCGTCCTTCACGTCGATCTTGGAGACAAATCGAAGCGACCCGTTCTCTTCGATAAAGAACGAACAGTAACTTCCTTCTGAACGCCCACGCAGATCATCCGCCTGATGGTAATCGCCATTTCGATTTGACACCAAGAGCGTGTGCCCGTTGACGGAAAGACTGTTCGGACCGATTCCGTGGGACGAGAACGGCGAACCTGGAACATGCTTGAGGGAACCGTCGTGCGAAATATCAAACACAGCGATTGTATTGCTGTGGCAATTCACGGTGAACAACCGCTTCCCGTCCGAACTAACGACGAGTGGGGTATCATTGTCATTCGGGCCCAGCTTACCGTGCGTATCGTTGTTGATACCGGTTCCGCCCGTAAAAAACGGATTGCCTGCCAGAGGAGTCAGAGTTCCATCGTCGTTCCGTGTGTATCCGAGAACAGCGTTCTGCCCCTCGCGAATATCATTTGTCTGAATATACAAGTAACGACCATGATCGGCCTTCACCGACCCAACATTGACGATCGCCACGAGCAGACCGATTACAATAGCTGTAGTAACGCGCGAGTATCTCATTGTTCTATGGTCCATTGTTGTAAGAGTGCGAGCCCGATATCGAGGGGCTCGAATAAGTCCCAAATACAAATGCAGGCTATGCCTTTGCCCGCCGCAACCTGGCAATAATCTGGCTTGTCGTAACCACTTCATTAGCGATGAATTCGTAATTCACCAAAGCCGCCTTCTTGGCCAAAGGCCCAGCCCCGGCAGTGGCATCGGCAACGACCAGAACCTCAAAGCCGTTCTCCGCAGCGTCCCGACAGTGCGATTCCACACACAGATTGCACGACATACCACACATAACCAGTGTAGTGATGCCATGAACTCTGAGCTGAACAACTGCGTCTCCCGTCCAGAAGTTGCTGAGCCCTTTATGGGGATTCATCACGATAGTGTTGTCATCTGGTTTCATGTCCGGATGGAAATCGTGCCCCCAAGTCCCCTGCTTGAACATCCCGAGGGCAAACATCGCCTTATCTATGGCATTGAGTTTCTCGCGAGGCCAGGTTCTGTAGTCCTGCTCGGTGTACATATGAGGCGAATAGAAAACCCGGATGCCAACCTCTTTGGCGACCTTCCTCAGCTCAACCTGATGCTCCACGACCTTGTCGCGCTGCACCTCCTCCCCAACGAGATCCCACGCAGCTCCACCCGGTGAGATGAAATCGTTTTGCGGATCTGTAATGAACAGCGCCGTGCGCGACAGATCCAGATTGACCTCGCCTCGCGGCAAAAAGTTCTGCTGGTATACGTATCCATTAGGCGTAACCCCAAAAGGGGAGTTCAGCATCGAGGAACCAGACTCACGGGCGACGCCATCGCCAGCAGCGACAGCCTCAGCCGAGTGCACAAGCCACGCCCCAACAGCCCCCCCGGCCGACGCGAGCAAACTGCGGCGATCCACCTTCCGATTCAACATAACGAGCACCTTTCGCTAGCACCGAAAAACACACTGGAGGGCAGGCACTCCGCCCTCCAGTGTCTCCACGTGCGTACCAGAAGCATTGCCGAGAGTGGCGAGCGCCACACCCTCGCAGCACTGAATCAAGAACCTACTTCTTCTTTGCCTTCTTCAAGGCGTCCTTGAGAACTGGGTAAACATCAGAGAAGACAAAGTTTGTTGCATTATTCTCGTGGCAACTATTGCACGAGGCAGCACCATTCTTCGCGGCCATCTCCTTCAGCGGGTATTTGTGGCCAAAGCTGAAGTAGGCCCAGTTACCTGGCTCGTCCGGGTACCGCTTGCTATCTCTGATAGAGATTTCCAGTCCGGTGAATTCACCCTGGAAGTACCCGTTTCCGCTGGACTCCTCCTTCGATCCCACCGCGGTCAGTTCCTTGACGATCACAGTTCCGTCCCGGTACTCGCCATGCTCTTCGACGTAGGCGAAACTCTCAGGATCCATGTAGGTGTTGTGGAATTCCGGAAAGCTGGCTTCACCATCGTTCATGTCGTTCGGTGTCACTGGCGAACCGATGAACACCCACTTACGATAACCGACAGGCTGTTTCACCTTGCCGTCTTTCGTGAACTCCACCAACGGCTTTTTTGCAGCCGTTTCCTGAGCAACTGCGTGAGGGGCTGTGGACAGCCACAGTCCGAGACCGCCAACTCCAACGGCCAGTGAGAGCCCGGCCAACCATTTCAACTTCATTTGAGACCTCGCTTGTTGTTACAAAACCCACCAGAAACACGTCCGGCAGAAGTGCCCGCCAGACAGTCCGGCACGGCGAGGCGGGATAGTAGTGGCTTGGCGAGAACCGTTCTGTCAGGTAAATGACAGAATTAAAGGATTTGACTCGGTATCCTTTGAAGCAAGATATCAGAGCCTCACATAGCAAGGATTTCGCGCATCGGGGCGCCTGCAAGTGGCCGTCAAGAACGAGATTGTGTCAAGAGTCGGTATCGTCGACTGAAGTCAAGGTGAGCCATGCAGATACTTCCCGAACTCTCGACGCCCTTCGTGACGGAGTGTGCCACGCTTTCGTCCGCGAAGGTCAGGGACCTGAAGAGCCGCAAGATCATTTACCTCGAGAAGCCAGCAGGGAAGACTTATATCGTGAAACGCGGCTACGTCCGGCTGGCGTATACTGATCCGGGCGGGCGGCTGTTGACTCGTATGCTGCTTGGGAAAGGGGCGGTTTTCGGCGACCTGCCATTTCGCCCTCGGCTGTTTGTCACCAACGAGCGAGCCATCACCAGTGGGATGACGTGTATCATCGAGGTCAGCCGTAATGAGCTGGAAGGCCATTCATTGGAGACCCCGCGGTTCCAGTCTTTGCTGGTGCAGACTCTCGCGTCGCAGCTCACTGCACTTGACCGGCGATTGCAATGGCAACTCCTATCGCCGGTACGCAAACGAATTGCTACAGCCTTATACGACCTGCTGTGCTTTACCGGAGGGCGTTGCGGGCATGGGCACTTGATCGACATCCGCTTAACGCACGAAGAATTCGCCGAACTCGTTGTCGCCGCTCGTCCTGTTGTTTCCGAGGTGCTTGCAGAACTCAAATCAGAGGAGGTGATCGACTACACACGCGGCCACATCTGCCTGCTCAGCCTGGACAGGCTAGAGGCCATAGCCGGCGCCCAACATTGACTGCTGCCCCTTGGTCGTATGTCGGGTTGGTACCGCAGAAGAGACCTACGGCTGAGCGAATCTCGTGGCTATTGCGTCACATAGATGACAAATGCCGGGTGTTTCCGTGGTTTGTAACTCATGGGCGGGCAACTTCCCTCATGCACCCTTTCCGGCCGCCCGATCAAGAATCACTAGCGGATTTGGCGGTCGCGCAGATTCTACGAACGGTGTGGGTTACAGGGGTGGATTGATGGGATTGAAGTTCAGCACATCGAGAACCAGGGGGATACCTGGAAATGTCGAACGGAGATGGCCGCTTACAATACTGCTTATCGGCACATTCTGCCTGTGCGGTGCCAGCGGACGTCTGCTTGCGCAGGAGGTAACGGGACGCAGTGTCGTGCTCTTCGATGATGTGGAGCGGGATGGCGAGGCAGCCGAAACGGAGCGGTTTCGCATGCCTGAGTCGTTTGATGTTGAGTCGATGTTCGAGCCATCCGGCGAACGCGAGTTTGAGGTCCCCTTGAAGGCCCTTTACAAAGACGGGTTTGGGCTGCACTCGGAGGATGATCAATTTCAGTTACGACTCAAATTTCTGACGCAGATTGACGGTAAGGCGTTTACGCCAACCGACCAGGAACCCGCCCGAGGTGGCATGTACGTTCCACGGTTTCGAACGTACTTTGAAGGTCAACTGCGAGATGGGTATGAGTATGAACTCTCGCTACAGCGAAGCGTCGAAGGAGCATTCGACTTGTTGGACGCAAATGTCAACTTTGCGCCGTCGGAAGAGTTCCAGATTCGAGTTGGTCGATCGCTCACGCCCTACAGCTACACATGGTACGACCATCTTGAGCAGTTCTACATTACTCCTGAACGCGGCCTGGTTCCCCTGAACTTCGGACTGGCACGACAGGTGGGCGTCATTTTTCATGGCAAGTTCGGTGAGAAATTCGAATATGCCGCTGGCCCGACGTTCGGTCACCTGGCTGGACTCGCCGACCGGAATACAACTCGCGAGGGTGTGGGCTACATCAATTATCGCCCGTTCGTTGACGACTCCGATGACTACTTCTTCAAGTATCTGAACATCGGGGGCTCCCTTGCACTGGGCCGCACTCCGTATGCCACGGAGGCCCTTCCACTGCGAACTTCGATCCAGACCTCGGAAAATGATGAAGCCGCGCAGGCCGCTTCGACTCAGTTTCTGGAGTTCAACCCCGACATGCAGTGGGTTGGCGGTCGTCAGCAGGGAGCGTTGCACGTCGCGAATTACAGCGGACCGCTCTCGATTGAAGCAGAAGTCTATGCTCTCAGCTTTCAGGCCCGAGCCGACGAGCACAGTGCCGCCGTGTGGTTGCCGATTCTGGGGTACGATGTGACCGCCTCGTGGTTCCTGACAGGCGAATCCGTGACCGGACGAGGTGTGATTGAGCCTCTGGCTCCCCTCGGCGAGGGGTTCGGTGCGTGGGAAATCTTCGGACGCTACTCCGATATTAACATCAGTGAGAAAGTGTTCACCGCCGGTCTCGCCGATGAGGCCGACTGGACTCGCCACGTCGGTATGACGGACATTGGCTTCAATTGGTACCTGAACCGTTTCGTAAAAATGACCTTCGACTGGCAACACGCCATGTTCGGGTCACCCATTCTCCTCAACGAGGCAAAAGACAAACGTGGGAGCAACACGGATCTCTTCTGGATGCGCTGCCAGCTCTACTTCTGAGTCCGCAGCCTCGACCGGCCTCGACCGCTGACACGTTGCTGCTCCGGCCCAATTATGTCTGTTCTGGCGTTACGGGAACCGTCGCACCTCCGCGAGCACCCCGGCAGGGGCACTGTCCGGAAACTAGGCAAAATCAGCGAAAATCACATTTTCCGGATATTTGAAGGTAAGACATCTCCCAACAAAGTCACAAACACTCGGAGCCTCGAGTTGGTTCGAGGTCGTTTGGCGTTCCAACACTGAAAAAGGACACATGATGAAGTCTCGATTGATTCTCCTGGCAGTCGCCGTTGCGGGCATCGGCACCTATGTGGCGATGGCACAGGAAGAGGCAAAGCCTGCCGGCGAGGTCGGTGGAGCAAAGCCGTTCAATAACTATGGGCCACATTTTACCGAGGATGGTGAGGTGCTCCGCCCCGAAGGTTGGCGCCGCTGGGTGTATGTCGGTACGCCGCTGACGCCGGATGAGCTGAATGGAGGCGAAGCCAACTTCCGCGAGTTCCACAATACCTACATTGATCCCCCTAGTTTTGACGTGTTCCTGCAAACTGGCGAATTCCCGAACGGCACGCAGCTCGTGAAGGAGATGGTGCTTGTTGGTGACACGGAAGCTTCAAGTGGCAACGGCTACTTCATGGGTGACTTTTACGGTCTGGAGCTTGCGGTAAAGGACACCGAGCGGTTCAAGGACGAGCCGGGTGGATGGGCTTACTTTAGTTTTGGGCATACGGACTTCGAGCACTATGCCAAGACTGCCAAGGCGTTCCCTTCGGAGTCTTGTAATTCGTGTCACGAGTCCAGTGCTGATACGGACTTTGTGTTCACGCAGTACTATCCGGTGCTGCGTGCTGCTATGCCTAAACACAAAGCCGAGGCAGGCACGGCGGCGAAAGCTGAGCGTGCCAAGATGGACGCAGAGGCGTTGAAGGCTGCAATGGGGGCCGTTGGTGGTAAATCGGAGGGGGTGAAGCATGATGAATACTCCGACAAGTTGTTTGCCTGGCTGAAGACTGGGGCATACAAGAAGTACAAAGGCGAGTCAAAGGTGCATGAATCTGCTGCGGCTTCGTCGCATGGAGATGTGCGAATTTTCGTCAACGACAAGCTGCATGCCAGCATGCAAGCTGGCAACAGTGAGCACCCAGTGGGTTCCGTGGCCGTCAAGGAACTGTATAAGGATGGAAGTTTCATCGGCTGGGCAACAGCGGTGAAGGCGAAGCAAGGCGAAAAGGGGCACGGGTGGCATTGGTACGAGAACCTGAACACGGAGAATAATGACTCCCCAGTGGTCGCTGGACTTGGGGAGAGCAAGTGTGCTGGTTGCCATTCCGCGGGTAAAGACTACATCCGCGTGAAGAAGATTGAGTAGCCAACTTACCACTTTGTCCACATACGACTGAGGCGGATGGGGCGATGTGCGCCCCATCCGCCATTCCGTCGCATTCGCCCTGTTATCTTTGGGGAGACGGTTTCCGGCGGAGACCACCCGATTAGATCGGTGCCCTAAACGCAAAGGGTTGGGGATGGTAATTTCGAACGAGGAGTGGGGCAACGGTCTGCGGTCTGGTGACCCAGTGACTCGGGATAACTTCACCGAAGAACTGCAGATACGGCTTCGTAAAGCGATCTTTGCAAAGTTCATTGACCGTGGCCTGAGTGGTCATTGCGTGGAGGACGTGGTTCAAGAAACCACGTATCGAATACTGCGGTCGGTCGACAGTTTCCGCGGGGAAAGCAAGTTTCTTACCTGGGCCACTGCGTTTGCCGTGCGAACTGGACTGGAAATGCTCCGACGCGGCCACTGGATGGCGCGGACTACATCGGACTTTCTGATGGAGAGTGACAAGGTTGACTTGGCGGACCTCTGGAAAAGTGCTGCTCCGCTACCCGAGGTTGACGCGCAGCAGAGGGAAATCCTCCAATTGCTGGCCACCTCAATCAATGACGGACTGACCCGAAGGCAAAGATGTGCACTGGTTCGCGAATTGCAGGGCTGGGCTGCGGACCGCATCGCCCAGGAGCTCGGAACCACACGGGGGGCTGTCTATAAACTGGTCCATGATGCAAAGGCCAGACTGAAGAAGGTATTGCAAGAAGCTGGGTTGGACGCGAAAACAGTTCGCGACGTCTTCTCGCTCTGAACGCCAAAGGTGATCTCATGTTTGTACTGAGTCGCGAACAGATTCTTAGCTTGGTTCAGCGGGTGGTAGAGACTGAACCCGACGGACTGGATTGCGATTGCGTGTTAGATCTGCTGACTGAGTATGCCACGCAACTAGCGAGGGGAGATACCAGCGTCCTAGATGATTCGCTCCTCATTAGTGACCACCTATCAAGGTGCTCTGATTGCAGGGAGGAGTTTGAGATGATGAGAGGCATCATCACAGAGGGGTATCTTGAGCCGTAACGAATCTGGACTGATGGTGATGTCTGATCTCTGAATCCTGGGAAGGTGTCGCACCACTTCAATCAATTGGTGTTGCTCGAACGTGATGACCGTAGTCTTCCGAGTCACAAGTTGGATGAAGGCTCCCTCGAATCCAAACACCCGTGACGGTCGGTGAGGTGGAGGACGCACAGCGTATTCTATACGCCGAGCACAAACGACGTATCGCAGCGAGCCCGGGTATGACCAGCAAGGAGGTGTGGCGGCCTACTAGCTCAATGTGAGCCGAAGACTCTTGACACTGCTCGAATGTATGGTAGAAAATTCATACGAGACCCAAGCCGCTTTGTGCGGTGGAACCCAGCCTGCCGGCTCTGTCATGCCGGAGACATTGAAGCAACTGGCAGGCATTGCTCGACGGGTTCTGATTGCGGTTCCGCTGATTTCCTTGAAATCGCTCTCTTCCTGTCCCATTTGCCACAGTCCGCTTCAGACATGACTTCTGGAGCGTTCCATGAAGGGACGACGCGCTGTTCAGCGCATTGACACGCTGTCGGTGATTGGCGGGTTTCTCGACGGTCTGCAGATCTCCTTCGGCGACGGACTCAACACCATCATTGGTGCAAGGGGGACGGGGAAGACGACCGCCGTTGAATTCATCGGCTATGCCCTGGACTCACTGCCGAGCCGGGAACACGCGGCCGATGAACGGAAGCGGATTGAAACGCTCGTTAAACGCAACCTCGGTGGCGGGCGGATCTGCGTCGGCATCCGTGCCCGTGATGGTTCGACCTACAACGTGACCCGGTCCTTCGGCGATGAGCCAATCATCCTGGACTCCGAGAACCAGCCGGTCTCCGTCAACCTGAAGTCCGGCCTGTTCCGAGCGGACATCTTTTCGCAGAACGCGGTTGAATCGATCGCCGACCGTCCGTTGTTTCAGCTGGATCTGATCGACAGCTTTGCTGGCCAGCAGATCGCGGACATCTTCTCACGTGAGCAGCAGTTCATCTCGACGCTGAAGGCGAATGCCCACCAGATCATCCCGCTGGAACGTGAGGTTGCCGCCATCTGCGATGAACTGACCTCGCTTCCGACGGTCGAGACGAAACTGAAAGCGTTCACGGGAACGACCAACGGTGCCAGCGCTGAGATCAATGAAGCGCATCGCCTGAAAAGCCTCCGGGACCGCGAAGTCCGGTCATTAAAACAGCTTCGGGAACTGGCCGTTCAGTATCGAGCCTCGCTGCTGGGGCTGGTCGATTCCGTTGGACCGCGTGCAACAAACGTCGTCGATCCGGAAGCCGCCAATGGACCCAATGCGGACATCCTAGCGAAGTCGACGCAGTCTTTGATGGACTGCGGTCATGATGTCGACGGATTGCTGCAGAAGGCGGTTGCCAGGGTCGAGAAGGCGGGAAAGGGAATCGCCGAGCAAATTGAGTTGATTGCACAGCGTCATCGCGAACAGGAGCTGGAATTTCGGTCCACCATTGAGAAGCACAAGCAGGCGCAGCAGGAAGCGGCCGAACGGGCGGAACTGGAACGGTCCCGCAATCAGCTCCTGGCACGGCAACAGCAGCAAGCGGAACTGAAACAGCAGATCACGGAACTGTACCGTCAACGGGCAGAACTGCTGGAGCAGCTCTCGGCACTGCGGGACGAGCGGTTTGGCGTCCGGAATTCCGTGGCGGAGCGGATCAATGGAGAACTGGCCCCGACGATTCGGGTCACGATTACTCAATACGGCAACTCGGACGCGTACCGGCAGCTGCTCGAAACCCGGCTGAAAGGGGCTGGACTGAAACAGGGAGTCGTCTCGCAGAAAATCGTAACCGCGATGCCCCCAGCCGAACTGACACAGGTCATCCGCAGCCGGAACGCCGATCCATTGATTGATAGGGCTGAATTGAGTGCCGATCAGTCGGCAAAGGTGGTTGCCGCGCTGTACGACCCGGAGTTCCTGTTCACGCTCGAAACGGTTGAACTGGATGACCAGCCGTTGATCGAACTGAAAGATGGGGAAGAATACAAGGACACCTCCTCCCTCTCAACCGGGCAAAAGTGCACCACGATTCTGCCGATCCTGTTGCTGGAGAGCGACAGCACGCTGATTGTGGATCAGCCTGAAGACAACCTCGACAACCGGTTCATCTTCCAGACTGTCGTTGAGAGCATCCGCCACGTGAAGAAGAAGCGGCAGCTGGTGCTTGTCACTCACAACCCGAACATCCCGGTACTGGGGGAGGCGGATCACGTTGTGGTTCTGGAGTCGGACGGGGCCAAAGCCCGTGTGACCAGGGAAGGAGACGTCGATGCCTGCAAGAATGAGATCGTGACGCTCCTCGAAGGTGGAGCCGAGGCGTTCCGACGACGAGGAGAGCGTTATGGACAATGACGACGTTCTTCCTCCTGTCGCCTGGAAACAGATTGCCGATCAACTGCGGGACGATCCGGAAGCGGTTTCTCGCTCAGAGCGGGTTGCGCTGCTCACCGGGCAGACCGAGGCTTGGGGATCGCCATCGGACGAATGTGTCGCCGTTCTGGAACTGCTTGCCCGCGATCCGAAGTGGGAAGTCCGCCGCGAGGTGGCGGAGATCCTGAGCCAGTTGCCCGAGGCTCTGTTCAGTCCACTTGCATCAACGCTGACGCAAGACCAGAACCACTACGTTCGGAAAGCTGCCGAGCGTGCTCTGGATCGCCGTCGACGTGGGGAAAAGAACGCACTGGCCCGCAGCAAGAAGTCAGGAGAACTCGCGGCCGAATACGATTCGATGGAACGGCTGTACGGTTCGCTCCCCACGCGCAAGGCACGGCGGATTGTTGAGAAGCACTTCGACATGCTCGTAGGCGGCACGGTCCACAACATGCGAGGGCTGTTGACACCGATCAAGCACAACGCGGAAGAACTGGTTGCACTAGCGAAGTCAGGGTCGATCGACAAGCGGAAGCTGGGACAACATGCCAGTTCGATCGTGACCAGGCTGGCTGACCTGGAACAGTTTCTCGACGACATGCGGGCCTATGCCCAACCGCTTCCGACCCAGCGTCGACGTGAACGACTGATCGATCTGGTGCGGGAAGCATCGGACGCTGCTCGTGCCTATTTCGAGGCCACCGGCTACGACTCGGCCGCCATTGAACTGCGATTCAATGTTCCGACGTCTCTGTCGGTCGAAGTGGCCCGGCACCAGGTCCTATCGGTGTTCACGAACCTGCTGCGGAATGCGTTCGAGGCGTTTCGTCCGATCCGGGATGAAGTCGGTCCCTTCTGGATATCCGTTTCTGCGACGCTGGACATCGACCGGGCTCACATTCTGATCGAAGACAACGGGGTGGGATTCGGTGAGGACGATCTTCGTCAGATCCGGGAGTTCATCCCCGGCCACAAGACTATGAAACACGACGGGACGGGGTTTGGACTCCCGACCGCCAGGAGGTACATCGAGGGACACGGCGGCTCGCTCGATATTGACAGTCAGGTTCAGGCCGGGACGAAAGTGAGGATCGTCCTGCCGATTGAAAGCACGGGAGAACCGGCAGAATGACTCTGCGCGCACTGATCGTTGATGACGATCCCAATATCGTGGAAGTGGTTTCCGACATTGTGACATCGCTCGGTCACGAGCACGATTCGGCCTGCTGCCAGGACGAGGTCCGCCAGCGGTTGGCCACAGCCAACTATGACTATTTCGTACTCGACCTCGAGATTCCGGTCCGCGCGGAACGGAGCCTCGCCCGGTTGCAGAATGGTCTCAACCTGCTGAGCGAGCTGGTCTCGCTCGGACTGGGACCGGTCATCGTGGTGACCGGCTATGGCAACAATGGTCCGGACCAGGGGGTCGAGTGCGTGAAACTCGGCGCTGCGGATTACGTCGCCAAACCGTTCAAGCGGGAAGGGAAGACGCTGGACGGAGCGATCACGGACGCGCTCCGCAGGGCCGGGAGACTTTCATCGTCTGGTGAGGCAAAGCGAAAGACCACCGCGCCGCCCCGGCCATTCGAAGGAGGCGAGCTGCAGTTGCTCAAGAAGCGCATGGTCGTGTGCGGCGTCGATGTACCGATCACTCCGTTGATGAATCGCATTCTCACCGTCCTCTGTGAGAAGCGGGGTAATGGCCGCTACCCCGCATACTGCGGCGACGAACTGGCTGATCATCCCGACGTCCTCTGCCGTCGCGGCCAGAACGGAATCTCGGAGGCGATCCACGCTCTTCGAAAACGGATCGTTCAGAAGGTACGGAAGGATGCCAACATCGAAATCGGAGATCAGGACATCATCCGCAGCAAAGGTGAAGGCTACCGGATCAATGAACGCGTGACGTTAGTCGACGGAGCCCGTCGATTGGTGGCCGCTGGGAACATCCCCGATCAGGAAATCGATGTCCCTGATGTCCCCAATCATGTCCCCGTAAACGGACAAAATGTCCCTGATCGTGTCCCCGTAAAACGAAAGAGTGTCCCCAATGACCCTGATGATGTCCCCGATCTGAACGCCCGGCAACAGTGGGTCATGACTCAGATTGAAAAGGGAACGGAAGTCCGGGCCAGTATGGTGGTTGAGCAGTTTGGCTGCTCACAGAAGACCGCCAAACGGGATCTTGCTGATCTCAGGGACAAACGCCTACTCAGGTTCGTCGGCGCGCCACGAACGGGCCACTACCGCCTCGTATGACGCGACTTACGCCACCTCGTCCGCGATCGCGGCCAGTTCCGACAGATACCACGGCCGCGGGCTGAAGAACGACGTCGCGTACGTGTCCCGCACCGTTGTCCATGGTTCAAAGCTGCGGCAGTCGTCCCGACTATCTTTCGAAACAAGCCCTTTGGCCAACAGGTCAAAGGGCTTTCTCATTGTCACGCAAAGGTTTGCGTCATCGAGAGTGCAGTTCAAACAGAGGATTTCGAGGATTCGACGTTTGGCGGCGTAGTCAGCGGTAAGCCATTTCTCTCGCAGACTTTGCGAAAGTTCAAACGCTTTCGCTGCAATGTCGATGCTTTCGTTCCGACCACGACTGCAACGCTCGATTTCGAGCCGTAACTCAGCTTCTTCGTCACGCAACTCTCGTGCTTTTTCGGCGTAGGTGTCAGCGTTGATCTCTTTGAGCAGCCGAAGGTTACCCAGGCGGTTCGGTGAACGTCAGGATCTTCTCTAGCGTCTTCCAGTGCATGTCGTACTCACGACATGCAGCTCGCTTACTGATCTCGCCGTTCAGGACACGACGGCGAATCTCCGCCCACTGTCCTGCGTCTCAAGGCAGGCGATGAACGCTGCATGTTCGTAAACACCCGTCCCTCGCCGCCTGAAGGTCAAACAATTGGTCAAAGACCAACAGTCTGAACACCTGACAACAAGTGATCATCTGGGCGCTACACTTTCATTCCGGAAAACATCCCCCCGACAGGCGCTACATTTTCTAACCGGTGTCTACACAGTGGGAACACGTTCTATATTTACTCCAGATGGTTGGGATAAACGGGCGAATCATCGGACGGAGCGGGGGAATCATGATCCGGACGATATTCATGATCAATAATTTGCTGCATATCTGCGACGATGTTTGGGTGGCGTCCCGCGAGATTAGTGGTTTCGGAAAGGTCGTTATCGAGATCGTAGATTTCCACTGGTTTATTGCCGCGTTTGACAGCTTTCCATTTACCGGCGCGCACTGCGTGGTCCAGGCGATTTTTGTCTAGGAGCGACCAAAATAAAAAGGGGTGACGAATTTGATTCTCTGGGGCGCCCAGAAGTGTGGGAAGCATGGAAATACCATCGCTTTCTGTCGGAACGACCTGACCGGTCAGTTCGGCGATCGTTGGCAGAAAATCGGCGAAGTAACATGGATGACCGGTGGTTGTTTCGGCAGGAATCATCCCTGGCCAACGAGCGATGAATGGAACGCGCAGCCCGCCTTCGTAGCAATCATTCTTCCCACCGCGCAGTGCACCGTTGTCGCCGAAAAAAATTGAAGGAGCAGTTCCCCAGACTGACTGAAGTTGCCCTCCGTTATCAGAGGTGAAAATGACGAGTGTCTCCTTGTCGATGCCGCAGTCTTTCAGCTTTTTCATGATCGCTCCGACCGAATTATCGATCATACGCAGCTCGGCGGCAAAGTGGCTGTGTGGTCTCGACTGCGCAATATGAGAAGGAGTGTCAGCGGTGTAGTTGTTGTAGTCAATGCCCTCTTTACCCCAGCCCTCCGGGGAAGCGAATTCGACCACCGTGTCCGGCGTAGCGATGATTTCGGTGTGTGGGAGAGTGAAAGCTAGGTAGCAAAAGAAACGAGAGTCTTTCTGCTTCTCGATGAAAGCGAGTGTTTCGTCGGTAAACAGATCGTGAGTGTGGTTGTTCCGGTCCGCTGAAACATTGCTGGTATTCCCTTTCCCGTCAGTGGTATTGCCAATGGATTCGCGACGGGTATCGCGGATCAAGTAGGATGGATAGTGACGGTGGCCGTGACCCTGATCGAGCATCCCGTAGAATTCGTCGAATCCACGGTCGGTTGGAGTCTGCCCACTTTTTAGACCGCCGATTCCCCACTTGCCAATCGCGCACGTGGCATAGCCAGCCTGCTTGAAAATTTCCGCCACAGTTGGATGTTCACCCGATAAGTCGACATGGGCGTCATTTCTTTTATACGGGATGTGTCCGCTGTGCAGTCCAGACATAAGAGAAGATCGGGAGGGGCCACAGACCGTACAGCCCGCGTAGGCATCGGTGAATCGCATGCCTTCTCGCGCGAGCGAATCGATATGTGGGGTCGCCAAATGTTTTTGGCCGTAACAACTGAGGTGGTGATAGCCGAGGTCATCCGCCAATATGAAAATGACGTTTGGGGGATTCGCTTGTATCTTCTCCTCAGCTTGCACGTGCGGTATCAGCAGCAAGAAGAAGACTGAGATTGAGGCAGGTATATTCATGAATATTTACCAACTAGAAAATTGAAACGTCAAAACGTCCCGGTGCAATCTTTAAGCGTGTCTGCTTTCGATCGGAAGCGATTGCTTCAATTCCGTCGGGAAGAGGGCCAAATTTCACCGGCACGGGGACTGTCAACTCCGCCGCGCCTGTGCTTTCAATCTTGAGATTACCATCGATCAGACGACAGGCGAACGCAGACGGAATCCGCACGCGATCCCGTGGTTGGATCGAGTAGAGAATGAACGAGTCCCCAGGTCGAATGTTCTGCGGAAGATCGCGGTCGAATCGGATGCCGGTGGTGGCCCATCTTCCGGAACCGCTCGCTGTTGCTTTGGATTGCCGTGCCGTGAAATCGGCGGATGGAAAATAGGCGAGCCGATTGGTTGATACAGGGCGGTTCGGAGCAAATCGTTGATTCTCGCGAACCTGCACCCAGTTGCGACGGCGTTTGAGAATGGTCAGAACCGCGAGCGCAAAAGGTGGATTACCGACCAGGTCAATGCGTTGCCGGCCATGTCCCGCCTGTTGTACGCTTGCAATTTCGTAGCAGGATTGGTGGCTTGGACTTGCGGCATGTTCCACGAAAAGTCGCGAGCCAACCAATGTTACTGGAAGCGGCGTTTCCGTCTCGACGTAAAACGCACTTTGATCCGGACTCCCGGTAAGGTCTCCATCCAAACCGGCGAGACTCAAGTTCCAGCCTGGTGATAAACGAAGTTCGTAGCCTGAGGCACTCAGATATTCGCCATCATAGAGAATGACTTCGTGAACACTTGGGCAGACTTTTCCAATGCGGCCGCGCAATTCGATGTTCCGCAGTTCGTTGCGGAAATTCACTGCTGCGTTTTGAGTGGTGATGACGGTGCAGACATCGTTGTTTTCAGACTCGATCTCGATTCCCTGCGAGTATCGATTCTCGCCGCCGAGATCATTGTTAAATACTTGCACAGACTGAACCGGGCAGGACGAATCTTTGTTCGAATCATGCGCTGCCAGGACATCAACAAACGTCGACTCCAGGCGAGTGTTCCCAGTGGCATGACGCTGCATATTGAAGACATCGAAAGCATCCTGTCGGCAGACCACCGCTTGCTTGTACTTTTCCAGCTGAATCATTGCTGGCCACGGGGCGCGTGACCCGATATACCGTTCACGTGCGGGTGAACCGCTTTGAGCACTCCACATATTTAATTCGATGGATCGCTGTAACCATGGCTCGGGATCGCGACCGAACTCCGCGATGTAGGACGCAGGGGAGATGATCCATCGGTGCAACGCTGTCTTCCCTTTCGATCCTGACCAAGCTCTTACATTAGTCAACGCTTGCGAATCCTCGCCAAATGGCAAATCCGCTTCACCCAACTTTTTGAGAACCAGATCAAAAGTTTGATCCCGGTCCCCCAGATCACGAGCGAACGGCGGAGGATTTTCTACATTCCGCTTCATGTAATCGAAAAGATTGTCCGCGATGTCTACCACGGGCGATGAAGGGACCGTGGGAGGGGCTGGAAAGTGCCACCATACATCGTGACGGCGTCCCCCGGAAAGACGGCACACGCTGATTGCCACGGCCGTGTCACCTGGCAGCGAAACAGTCATCCACTGGCGGGACCAGTGGCGAATTTCGCCCGGGTAATCGGCAAAGTTTTCACTTGGAAGAGCGACGTCCATGAACCGCAAACCGGCACTCGGTTCGTTCAGGTCACCTTTGCCGAACCAACCTTCCAGTAAGCCGTGCGGGCCGTTTCCTTGGAAACCATCAATCGTAGGGGCGCAGTGCATTTCCAGCGCGTTAGTGAACCACGGTCTCATCTTTGTCAGAGGCAGACGGTCGCGTATTTCTTTTGGCACGGCTTCCGGTTTGATCAGGTGTGAAGGTGCGGCATAGCCCAACTCGGGCATCAGGCTGATCCCTTCATAAAACAGCTGCACACTGAGACGGGAAGGATGCGTGTGCAGAATTCCTGAGCGAAAATCGAGGATCGCTTCGAGGCGATGACCGGGCTGCCCCGCACGGAGACAACCAATTCCGTAATAAGGGAAACAAACGCTTTTCACAGTGTCGCTGTAGTTGGGCGAAGATAGGGATTCGAGGTTGGCTGAACGAAAATATCCCAAATGTTCATCGCCGTGTTGACTTTCGATTCCGTACAGGGTTCGGATCGGATAGCAGCCGATGTTCTCGAACCGGGAAAGAATTGGTCGGCGTTTCACTAACTCGTCCCATACGGACTCGCCGAGGCGATTGCGAAGCGGTGGGAGATAAAACCCACGCAGCATGACCGAATAATTGAACGCGCCTTCGACCGACATGCCGTCATCATCAAAATGGTTGTACAGGTAATGCTGCACAATTCTGAATAAGTGTGAAAAATACGCTTCGTCTCCGCTACCGATCGCCATGGACAGTGAGACAGGCACGGTGGATGCGGGAAAATTACCGCCGGGTTGCGGTGCATGCCGAATCAGACAGAACTGTCGACGCAAAGAGGCGGATAGCGAGTTGCTTTGCTCTGCGGTCAGATCGGATGCCACTGCACCGAAGGCTTCGGCGAGTAGTCCATTCTCATTTCGCCCTGCGACCACCCGGTAGATCTTTTCACTCGGCGTGACCGACTCGACGGGGGCATCCATTGCAAATGCGACAAAGCGATTGACTTCATCAGCCGTGGGATACTCGTCACTGGCAAGTGAATCGTGCGGCTGTTCTAACGGGAAGTCGGCTCGACGTGCCCTCTGTCCCGTCCCGGCGGAAATCCATGGCTGGCGGTCTAGATATTGCGGTAATAATTTCACGATTTCCATCAGCACAGATCGAGCGAACGGGTGTGGTTGAATCACTCTGGCATTTTCCTGGACAACAAGAGCGACCAGTCCGCTTAGCCATTCGATGAGAAATCTCCACCGCGCGGAGGCAATTTCCTCAACCAACACAAGTGGTCCAACATTCTCTGGCAGAGAATCTAGAGCGATGAGTTTTTTGCAACACAAAGTTTGAATGGGGAACTCGGGAGCATTTACCAATTCCAGCCCTCCAAAATTCCTGTCGCACCAAGGGCACTTCACATGGCCTCGAGCCGTGACGGCCGGAGCTTTTCCGGACAGCAATCCGCGGTAAAATTCCAAGGCTTCATCAACCTCGTGTTTTCCGGGATGGAGCAATGGCAAAGCTCGTCCGCCATTTCGGGACTTCTGCATGCCACGCAGCAGAATGAACGCGGCAAAGTATGTGCCCGGTGGACTCGACTCCCCCGGCATCGGAGATTTGGCCGATTCAATAATGAGTGCCTGATTACTTCCGGTTCCGAATATCTCTTGGGGTGGTGGAACAGACGGGTCGAAAGGGCGAAGCAAACCCCGCCTGAGCGTTTCAGGTCTCGGCCACCGCGTCACAATTTTAGGATTCGCCTGTGCAAAACGGGGAAGCGTAGCGACCGAAGGTAACACAGATGCCAAGAGGAACTGGCGACGATTCCAATGCATTGTATCCTCACGTTAATTCGGGCGTTTAGTGGTAGATTAAGGAGAGTCGGTTTCTACCGACTTTCGATACCGCCTGCCAGTAATCGACTCAACGAGTGATGGACTCAGCATAACGTTGGATGTTGCATGCCACCACTCCGACTGGCCGGTGCGAGCAGAGCCCACATGTAGATTCGCGTTCTGACGGTATGGCAAAGAAAAATACCAGGACAAATCGTGCTGAGGAGCGATCATCAAATGGAGTCCTTTGTTACTACGACCTTTCGACCGAGCATGCAGTATTTGCGGAGGCAAGCACATTGATGATCTCAAACTACAGGCGCGGTTCGCCGGTTGCGGATTCACCCGTCGAGACGCCATGTTCTCAATCGTCTGTGAGACGAAAGTTCGTGAATCCACTCTGATACGATTATCGGCGGAGAGAGTTTCGATCAAGAAGCCGGAGATGAAGCGAACCAAATGGGGCTTCGAATTACCTTAACCCCGCATCGAACATTGACAGCATGATCACGGCTGGCCAGTCGCCAAGTTCATCCGCAAAAAAAATCTAACCGCGTCTGGTTGCCCCGACTATCTTTTTGAAGAAGCCCTTTGGCCAACAGGTCGAAGGGCTTCTTCATTGTGGCGACTAGGCTTACGCCATTGAGAGAGCAGTTCAAACAGACGGTTTCGAGAATACGACGTTTCACAGAGTAGTCAGCCTCTAGAGCAGTTTGCTCTACCGTGTGCCCGTGAAGAACGTATTTCTCCAGTAAAAATGCTGTTCGCCACGAGGCAGAACCTGCAAACCAATTCGAAAGATGCTCTAACCATTTCTCACGAAGATTTTGTGAGAGTTCGAACGCTACAGGAAGCTGGGAGGTCTCAATGTCCTGGCCCCTGAACGGAAGAGTTCGGCAGCACCATAAGCCGACACCGCAGTTGATACAGTTTGTCGATCGGGCAAACTCACAATCTTATACGAGAATGTCCATGTACCGCTCTGTCGACTAAACTTGAACAGGTTCTCCGCAAATCCTGATCGGAATCTCAAAGGCACATGGATCCTCTACATCAACTCCGAGATTTGTTCGTCCTTGTATCGGCTTTAGCCTCGATCAGCTACATGGTCTGGGCCTTAGTTCAATTCCTGTCGCTGCCCTCACAACGCAGTCGCCGTGTTATTTTCATCACTGGAATTGTTGGCTGTGTTTCAACAGGATTGCTTGCAGGTTGGGCCAGCGGAATGCGGGCGGGCTGGGTTGTTGGTTTATTTGGACATGTTTCTGCAGGATTTATCGTTGGGACAGTCTTCTTATGCTTCTCTGCACAGATTCTGCAGTTCGAGTTAGATCAGAAGGTCTCGAGTGAAGATCTTCACTCAAGACCTTCTGCACTCAATAGAACAGGTTTGGCTTTATGGAGTTCCATCGCAATTCTCATTGTCAGTTCAATTAGCTCCATTGTCTGGGCACGATTTGTGACGGACAATGAACTCAAGCTCGTAGCGTTGATTTTACCATTCTTCACAATCGCCTTGTCTCTGTTCGCCTTGGCAGCAGTTCAATATCGCGGTGTCGCTGCCTTCGCAGTTGTTGCATTAATCGCAGTGATTGCTGGCCTTTCTATCGGGGGTTTCAACAATAGGAAGTCACCGACACAGCAGGAAGTCCAAAGCGAAATGGAACGATCACGGCAGATGAAAATTTATCAACAGGCTATGTCGGAAGCCCCAATGGACCGCCTGTCTATCACGACGAAATTCATCTCAAACGGAATGTTCAAGTCATTAGAGAGCAAACCAGACGATGATGATCTGGATTTACTTGAAATGATTCAATTGGACACACCATTCACTGGAGTCTGGAGGGCCGACATCGCCGATTTCAATGACGTTGAACTTTCGTTGACAATTCATTCAGACCGAACTTTTCTTTTAGAGACCATCAACGCGGACCAGAAACCTCAGCCACTGGCTGGGAAAATTTTCGCCAACGATTTTGAGATCACCTATGAATTGGAAAATGCGGTCATCTCTATCTTTCACTGAGAGAATGGACGCTCCATCACTTCGGTTCGCGTTGTTCCCGACTTTATACGGTGTAACAACAGCTCAGAGTCCAAAATGGACTAACCTAGAGCATCCTTCGCATTGGTGTGCAGGCTCTGCCTCGTGGCGAACAGCAATTTTATAGACGAAATGCGTGCTTCTCGGGCACACGATAGAGCAAACTGCTCTAATCGAACGTAAAATTCCTTGAATTACTCGAAGAAATAAATTCACGAAAAACGCCTCGTTCCTGAAGAACGAGGCGTTTTGATGATTTCAATTATTGAACTTAATTACGACGCAGGCTGGAAGATCAATGTGGTGTCATTTTCAGTCAGGTAAACATGAAGCTGTCCGTTTTCAAATCTAAAGTTTGATCTTTCGACACCGTCTTCGGAGTTGATGATCAAAGTGTTTCCTTGAACGGTGTATGTTCCGAAGGTCGAATCTTGACTTTGTTGACCGTAACCATCGACCGCCACCATCTCCATTGCGTATTGCCCCTGAGCATCAAACGCGACACCAATCTGAATTCGAGTTCCGTTTACTGTGTCCTTTAGATACCACCGACCGACAAGTGGGTTATGTGGTTGAGTTGGACGTTGGAAACCGCCTTGCTGTCCACCAGTGTTGAATCCGCCATTATTTTGGCCGCCACTGGTTGGAGGTGTTGGGGCTGTTGGTTTGTTAGCCACGACTGGTCGGTTCGCAGTCTGACTGGTTGAAGGGGCGGAGACAGTCAAATTAGCCAGTGTCTCAGGCATGAAATTCGCTTGAAGATAAACATACTCCATGTCAGTGTCATGTTTCAGGACCACAACAGATGAACCAGAAACCTTATCGTCGGGGACATCGGTCACTTGTGGGTATGCGACCTGAATTTTTTCTGCCCCCTTGATTAAATTGAAAGTCATAATGATGCGTCGCTGCGTGTCGACGATCCAACCCGGCATGACCATGTGCTTTCCATCGGAGTAGAAAATAACGACGTGCACAGCAGTTTGTTGGATCGAATCTGCAATGTCTTGAGGAACAGCACCGCCTGTTGGCAGCGATGACTGACTCGCGGATGCTTGAGTCGCAGGAGCCTGACTCGCAGGAGGTTGAGCACCGGTCTGTGTTCTCACCGGTGGAGTCGCAGGTTTCTCTGAATCTGCTTTGTCCTCAACTTGGGGATTTTTTCCAGGATAATCGAGTCCCCACTCTTCATACTCGGAAGCGTCGAAAACTGGTTTGCTCTTTGCTGCATAGCTCGGAGCAGCGAGTATGTTCACGATAGCAATACCGCAGCAAAGGAGCTTGAAGGTGTTGTTGCTGAACAGGTTACGGAACAGATTTTTGTGGGCAGTGAAAAGCATGTCATTCTCCGGTGATGAGGTTGTTTGTTTTGGTTTGTGTCTTTGTCGGACACTCCCAGTACAAGCCCCCTCTGGAGTTGTGACAGCAACTTATGAATTATTTTCGTTTTCTTGATGTTTTGATGCCCAGTCGCCGGGAAGAACGTCCCGGATTCTCTCTAGCAGCCCGAGTGCACCCAGTTCCTCTTCGATGCGATCAGGCGATGTAACTTCAATTCCATCAGCCACTTCTGCAACAAGAAACTCAGCAAACCGCACCCTCGCGCGGCGTAACTGCTGGCGAGCTTGATCGGCTCGTACGGTTTTCCCAATTTTCTGGCCGAGTCGTTCCGCCAGTTCGTTTGAGGAAGCATCTGGGTCTTCTGTACGCAACTTGAGAATGATGTAGGCGACACTCCCTTGGTGGTTGTTCTGGTGTTCCTGGAGCTGATTCCATGCCAGTTCAAGCAATTGCTGTCGCCATTCATCTGTCCAGAGAAGGTCCGTTTCATTTTCAGAATCGTCTGCATTCAAGTTCAGGTCATAATCGACAGTCTTGCGAACTTTTTGCTTTGTCCAAATGTTTTTTGTCATGTTTCGAATCGCGACTTTGAGCAGGTCGCGAAATCGTCCCTTCTGGGGGTCAGCACCGGCGAAGTCTCCTTGAAGCAGACGTACCATCACATCTTGAGCGATTTCATCTGCCTGATCTTCATCTTTGGTGATCGCTCTCACATAGCGCCGAATCGCAGGAGAGTATCGCATCACCAAGTATTTGCGAGCCTCTTCTCCCCCCGTAAGAGATTGACCATGAGCTTTCTGGATCATGCTCCAGCGTGTCGGTTGAGCATCGAATCTGGAGACAAATTGATCCGCGTCGTCAGCGACCATTGGGGACCTCGAAATGTTGTGAAAATGATGAAGGATCCAAAATCTGAAATACAGTCTGTTGCCTGATAGAGCGTTCAACCTGAAGTTCAATTTCATGAAAACTTCCCCGGTGTCTCTATCATGACATCCATCAACTCGAAATTGAATTATTGAGATACCACTAATCAGTCTTTTCTAAAGGCCCGATGAGTAGCGGATAGGTCGGTCTTCGGATTGAACGTGAACGCTCTCTGCTATGTAACATGATTTGTTCGAATTGTTCTTCGAATTCATGCAAGCGTGCGATCGTTTGCCAATAGAGTCGATCTGCTCCGCTCTGGGTTGGCGAACCAAGTTTTTCGTGAATTGAAATACTTTCTCTGAGTCGGTCGATAGCTGCCTGAAGTGCTTTGATTCGTTCTGGTTCAATCGAGCGCGAACCTGTTGATTCGACTAACAGCTCTGCGTGCAATTTCAGTAATCTCGCGAGAGTCAATTGCTGAGACTCATCAGGAGAATCGCGATGCAGTTTCACTGCGGAAAGAATTGCGACCTCAGCCTCTTGGTAACGATGCCTTCGCCTCTGCACTTCAGCCAGCAATTCAAGAGATTTTCGGTATTCGTTTTTAAACCCTTCTGGGCTTGAAAGATAGAGTTTCTCGGAGGCAGCGAAATGTTGCCTCGTAAACTCCAATGCCTGATCGAGGTTGGGACGTGCAAGTTCGATATCAATCTTTTGTGCAAGCATTTCCAGTAGTGACTGAACAAGAACGGAACTCTGCAGAATCTCGCTCACCAGACCCTGTTGTTGGTCGATTGCGTCCTCTATGAGGTTGTCGGCTTCTTGGACATTTCCAACCTTGCGAAACAGGCGAGCGAGTTCCGCTTGAGTCACCGAAATCGTCCATAAGGCATGCCTGTCCAGGTTGGACTGTTGGAATATTTCCTTCAACGAGTTCCTCACCGTTTGCAATTCAACTTCACGATCTCCCTTAGGTTCCACCCCTTGCTGGCTTCGAATTTCGACTTCCTTTCTACACAGACGAGCCTGAAATAGATTGTGTCGATCTGCAATCGGCAACTTTCCTGCGAGCGGAATGCTTGAATTGTAGAGGTCTCTGTATCTGGCGAGTGCACTCTCCGGTGTGATGCTCCCTTGTCGATGTCCGATTGTCGTTTCCAATTCATTAAGTTGAAGCCCTGCAAATTGAATCGTTGGATTTGAGGAACCGCTTGCAGGGAGAAGAGCAGAAGACTGCTGAATCAATTGCTTTGCTTGATTGAATCGGTCCAGATGAATATTTATCCGAGCCATCTCGATCAGGACTTGGAGGCGAGCGGAGAGAGTGAGCTCAGAGTCTTGGGGAGCGATCTCTGCAAGGTTTTCGAAGAGTCTCAATGCGTTTTGATAGCTGGTCAGTGCCTGCTCACGCCGTGATTCGGTTGCGAAGAATGGGTCTGACTGGACCTCTGCGATTCGTAGATACGCTTGTGCGAGATACTCGGCAAGTCTTTGGTCGGCAGCGATATCGCTCTCGAGTTCCTGAAGATGCTGCAGCGTTCTGGCGACCAAATTTTCTTGCTGTTCGGTCCCTCCACGGATTCTGGCGATCTCTGGGATGTGCCGGTTCACCAGCCATTCACCGAGCTCCTGGCTGTCTTCGAAGAGCCTCTCCGACCGGTCGAGTTCGACCTGCAGACGGTCAACATGCAACGACACTCCCACCACTGCACCAATCATGACAAGGAACAACATCGTCGCCAAAGTGGTGTAGGTCGGATGACGTCGAACCCATTTCCAGCCTTGCTCCCAGAGGGGAGTTTTCCGGGCGTGAATTGGTTCATTGTCGAGAAACCGCTGAATGTCCTCAGCCAGGCTGGCAGCAGATTGATATCGTTTCGGCGGTTTCTTCTGAAGGCAGTTCAGGCAGATTGTTTCTAAGTCGACCGGCACCCTTGGTTGAAGTTTTCGCGGACTGATTGGATCTTCTGTAAGAACCATCATGATCGTCTGCATCGCATCGGGCGTTTGAAAGGGAGGTCGCCCCGTAAGAGCTTCATAGAGAATTGTTCCGATAGCGTAGACATCGGTCGCGGGCGTGAACTGTTTGACGACTCCGCTCGCCTGTTCAGGTGACATGTAGCTCGGAGTCCCGATGATTTCGCCCGTCCTTGTATGACTTCCGTCCTGTGATTCAAGACGCTTTGCTAATCCAAAATCCATCACTTTAATGGTGCGGTCGGATGTCAGCATGACGTTGGCTGGCTTCAAATCACGATGCAGGATTCCAGCCTGATGACAAGCTTCAATCGCGAGTGCGATGTCGCGAACATATCTGGCAACATCGGTGTGCGAAGGGAGTTGCCTGCGAATTGACTCTGAAAGAGTTTCGCCCTTGATATATTCCATCGCCAGAAATGGCAGCCCGTTCTCTTCTCCCACTTCGTAAATTTGGCAGACACCCGGATGCGTGACAGCAGCAACGGCTCTGGACTCATCGTGAAATCGGGAGAGTAATTTATCAGAAGCGGTTGCCCCATGCGCAACGATTTTGATCGCGACAAGGCGTCCTAACTGGATGTGCTCTGCAAGGTAGACGCAGCCCATTCCACCTCGACCGAGCAAAGAGAGGATTCGAAATCCTGTAATATCCGGAGCCATTAAAGGTGCTAAAGCCTTCGCGACAGGCTGATCGTCGCCTATGGTGCCGAAGAGTTCAGTTTCCACGGCAGGGTCATTTTCGGCTCTGTTGTCCGGCTCCAGCGGTTCAACTCCCAAAAGAAGAAACTCAAAGACTCAATCAAAGGATCGAATCTTCGAGAGATATGCACGTTGTTAGCTTAATTTATTGGCCGGTTGCTTTCAAAATCGAATCAATTTCATTTTTGAATTCGACACGATTCTTATGCAACCAGGCACAGATCATCCATAGCTGTCCAGAGGTGAGTGTGTCCGACGGTGTGTTCGTGTTCATGTACACCGTGTCGAAAGATTCTGGCATGCTGAAGTAACCGAGGACAGTCTTCTCGTTTTTTGTCGCAACTGCTTTGATGACAGCAGGCGGCATCGAACCATTGTCAACTTCCGCCACAGTTGTATAAGCAAAAAGACCAAAAACCGGTTCGTGGTTGTATTGCCCCAGTGGACGCAATTCTAAAGTGATCTTGGACGTCTCCCCATCCATTTCCCAAATCACCTGAAAGATTTTCATCCCACTCTCGAGTTCTTGTTCTCGTAGAAAGATGTCATCTGAAATCCCTGCCAACTTTTCCTTCAAGGCAACAATTGCATTCTCAAGAGCAACCTGATCGGAGCTGTCATCTTGTGCAGAAACAAATGTCGTTTGAGAGATTACAAGAATGAGAGCGTAGAGCATGGTGCATCGACTGAAGATTCCCATAGCATTCTGACCTCTATTTAAGATGTGGATTGTTGTCATCCGTTGAAATTGTAGATTGAGAACAGGTCGAAGAGAACTATTTTCCATCGTTCATGGGAACGACTGTCACCACCAATTCTGTTGCAATCCCTTTCTCATAGAGAACCGCCAGGCCGAGGTCGCGATAGAGTGCGTACAGATTGTTTTCGTCGAAAAGGTGCACTAATTCCGAGTCCCATTCGTCACCGAACAGTTGTTCGATCTCACTCTTCGACATCCCTAAAGTGACCTGTGATCGCTCTCCTCCAAGTCCCGGTCGGCGAACCGTAATCCCCGGTGCGGTCTTATCGTTGAAGATAACCGCGAGGACTTCGCGTGTCGCCAAGACAGTGATTCCCAAATCGTTGTACTTGTAATATTTGAGGTTTGTCCCCTGGGCAACTGGTATTTCAACATCCGCAGGGCCCAGATCCTTCATTAGTTTTTTATAACTTTGACTGAGTCCTATTATCTTCCCATTGGGAAGTTCAACAGAAGTAATGGGACGCCAGTTCTTGACACCCGGTTTTCGAAATTCAGTTGCCGTTTTGGGAGTCACACCCACGGCTTTCGCCATCGTGACATAATCGCTATATGCGATCGGCCAGTACGAACTCGCAGAGGTCATGCCATTCAAATACTGTTCGAACAACTTAAGAGCAGCCTGTTGCTTCTTTGGATCCTTCTCAGACAACAGCGTACGAGCTTGATTGAATTGCAACGCAGATTCCATTGCGACGACAGCCGGACCGTTTCCACGAACAGTTTTTGCTTGTGCGAGGATCTTGAGCGTTGAAACCACCAGATCAGGCTTGAAGCCTCGTGCAGATCCGGAATTGATCAGGATTGACGCATGCACAAGTGGATCAAGACTCTTCGCGAGTTCTTCGTCTTCAAGCGCAACGAACACCTGCTCAAACCAGCGCTCAGCCTGACCAACATCTTTTCCGGCAGGATGTACCAGATACGCGACAGCCAGGTTTGCCTTGACCATCAGCAAGGGATCTTTGAATTGCAATCGCTCTTTGAGGCGAAGAGCTTCCCGGAATGCCCCGACAGCTTCAAACCACAGATCGTCGATCACGCCACGGACAGGCCGCTCCAGTGAATCTGGACGACGATAAAAGCCACCTACGACGAGATGCCCAATATCGAAACTCCGGATATCCTCAGCATCCAAAGCATCACAATACTGCATGAGAAGTGCATATCCCAGATTTGCCCATGCTTCATAGCAGTCGGGAAATTCTGTGGTCACTTCGCGAAAACAGGCTTCCGCATGCGGATAATGTTGATTTTCCAGGAAAAGGACTCCTGTTTGAAATGAGCTGAGAGATCTCCACAGAGACTTCGCCTGCTTGTCATCGAACAGGTATTGAGCGCGATCCTCCCATGTCGGATGGCTGAGTTTCAGACCTTCGTACCGGCAGTACGGAGTCGAGTCTCCACGCCAGCCCTGCAAGTCCTTCATCAATCCTTTCCGCGTATATCCCGCCTTAAAAGCGAGTTGCATCCCGAACAGATCTGCTTCATATTCAAACTCTCGCTGAGTCGCCATATAGACGACATTCAGGTCGTTTCCATACTGTTTCAGAAACTTAAGCTTTTGATGGCTATGATGGTGGTAAAGATGCCCCAACTCGTGGCCAAGCGTGAAGGCCAAAGCTTCTTCATCGAATTTGGCGATTTCCTCGATCGTTGTCACAGTGACCTCGATCCTGGGGATATCGACACCGTCTTCAGTTCGATACATCGCAAAGGCATTCGCAAACCCTGGATCGGTCACTTCATACTCCGGCGGCCAAACTTCCCAGCCATCGGGCTTCCCCATTACCGCAAGGAGTCGTTTCATTACTCGATCGGTCAGTTCGCGGTGTCGATCAGTGACTTCACCGCTGGACGTATTCGAGAGGCTCAAAATCGTCCCAAAACAAACAATAACGCAAATTTTTCGTGTGTGGTTGAGCATGATCAAACCTTTCGACTGAGACAACTCACGATGACTTCGTAAAACGCGATCTGCATACAATAGAAAGCGTTTACAATTAAGGGTGAACAACTCCCTTACAGTTGAGGTCTGAAGTTGTGACAGCTTGAAGCGGAGAAACTCAAAATTCGCAGGAATTGTTTAGAGGATTTTTCGAATCGGTGTTCGGGGAGTGCCTCATGGCGTACAGTAATTTCACTGGTGAAACTTATTTTTTTCGGGCACATGGAAGAGCAATCTGCTCTAGAGCATCTTTCGAATTGGTTTGCAGGTTCTGCCTCGTGGCGAACAGCATTTTTACTGGATAAATACGTTCTTCACGGGCACACGGTAGAGCAAACTGCTCTAGCTTCTTACCGAACGACTGCAATCGGAAAAGATGGGATCCGCCCTCTTTCTGTGATTGGTTGCTGTCTGCCTCCGGTCAGCTCCTTGACTCTCGATGTGACGTAGGCGTCGATTTCGACAAGCTCGAGTACGTCGTCTCCATTGAGATCGCAGGGAAGTTTGAGCTTGCTCGGCACATTGGGGTGTCGCTTACCAGAAAACGCTTCAATCAGGGACAATGCAAATGCACCATGCCCCCACGCATCGTCTTCAATACTCGCTTGTTGCCCAGTGGAACTCGCCATCACGACCATCCCCGACTCAAGGCTCGTCAACTCTGCGACAGCACGATTGAATATAGAAGTTGTTGCTCTTGTCCGCTGCCCTTGCGGTCCCAACACTCCTGCTGCATGGCATGTGTCGAGACAGAGTAAAACTTTACAGGGCATCTGCTTTAAAGGTTCAGTGAGATCGGAAAACCGAATGCCATAGATTGCAGTTTCGGTCGGGTCATGATCGTGAGGACAATAGAAGTATTGACCATCAGCAAGGTCACCATGACCAGAGAGAAGCACTATCGCGACATCATGTTGGGTGACGTTTCTCTGAAGTTCAACAAGTGCCCGCCGAATATTGCGGTCGGTGACGTCTTCATCGATGAGTGAGTTCGTAACAATTTCTTTATAAAGTCCGCCAGACTGTTCCTTGAGAACCTCAATCAACTGGTTCACGTCATCATCTGGAAACGCGAGATTGAGCTCTGATTGTTCATATTTCGAAACCCCGATTCCCAGCACGTAAAGGGTTGGTCGAATCGTGACCGGCGCATTTCGAGTGACTACGACTGCCGCAGGACGACTTGTGGCATAGGCTGTTGTCGCAATCACTTCGATGCGGTTTTCTCCATCAAGCAAACCGACTTCAACGTCGAACGGTTTGGCAACGGAAGTATTGCCAGTGTTGGGCTTTGGTTGGACGACAAATCCTCGAGTTCCACTCGCTGGGCGGCCATTCACCAAAACTCGAATCTCTTCGATAGGTAAACTTCCGGTTGGTTGTGCAGTTCCTGTGACACGGATAGTCGTCGCTCCAGTATTTGCATTCCCAATTGGTGAGGTAATCTGAACGACAGGTACTGCAAGTTCATCTTGATTTCGTGCGATATCAAGCTGCGGGACAGCAGGCTTATTCTGCTGATTCGCTACGAGTCGAATCGCTTCGGAGGTTGAACGAGCTTCAAGCACACGGGAAACAATGTCGGGACGCCGAAAGGCTCGTGAATACTGCCAGGCAGCTGCGAAATCGGCCTGATGTTCGATCCCCATATTAATGTGCCAGCCAATGAATTCATCAGCTCCGGGTGATCCGGTGTAATAACCTTCATTGGTCCAGGCGATCCACTCTTCACCATCACTGGTGACAAAGAAATTCAATAGAGAGGGGACTCCTCCATTACGATCGGGCGTACCATTCAGATCCCAGGCACGAATTGTTTGGTCACCACTACTTGAGTACAAGGTGTTTCCGTCTGGGCTGATCGTCAGCGACCAGATCGTGGACTCGTGTCCGACAAACTCTTTGAGGAGTCGCCCCGTTTCCGTGTCGTACATCGCCAGGGCGAAGTCGTAGCCGACAACAATTCTCCGACCGTCCGGCGAGAAGGAGTAGCAGATGACTCTCCCCCCAGCGGTATTCTCAATCCGCGAAACCTGTCGTCCATGATGGAACAGATCGATTAACCCATAAAGATTTTCCGGGGTCTTTGCGGTCCAACCATTCGCAGTTTCATTTCGTCGCCGCCAGTTCGTCCAGCTGTCGGTTGCTGATCCACCTGGGTAAAATGAATCAAAGTCGAAAGTTCGAGTGAGTGGATGATCGGCATTCACGGTGATTGACCGCCCATTCTTCTGGCCGAATGCAAGCTGTTTTCCATCATCGCTCACAGCGATCCCATACACGGCTGCACCGCGACCGACGATATTGGCGATTCGTTCTCCGGTGGTTCCGTTCCAGATGTAAACCTCGTTTGCATCCCCCCCTGCTGATGCAATGAGTGGTTTTCCCTTGGAGTAAGCGGGATGAGTTGCGATAGTCTGAACTGTATTGTTGTGTTCGCCGAATCGAGCATCGATGCGGCCAGATTGAATATCGAAAACTCCGCTCCCCCCCAGATTAAACTGACCGGTCATTCCGTAAATGAGCTTGCTCGAGTCCGGAGAAAAATCGACGATTGGAATCATGCCTTGCGGATGATCAAAAGTAAGGCTTCCGTACGATTGAAGAAGACGCCCGTCCGAGTTGAACAGCCGGACGGGCTGATTGACAACAGTGGCAGCAAACTGCTTTCCATTGGGGGCAGCGACCGGTTGGTAGTACAAGCTGTTTTCATGAAAAAGTCTCTTCTCGGTGACCCACTGGACGCCATTAAATCCCCAGATGCGCAGCGTCTGATCTGCTGAAGTTGAAAGAACTTTCATTCCAGGCCCCGTCCCAAGGAAGGTGCAATGGAAGACTGCATCCTGATGACCGACAAGAGTCGTGGTTGGGAGTTCGGTTTTCCCGCTTCGACGCCACGCATCCATGTCGGACAGCCCGATCGTGATGCCGTCTCCACCGCTCAGCAGGTATCGCCCATCTTGGGAGAACGCCAGCGAACGAACGGTTCCTGAATGACCCGAAACACTTGTAAAGACCTTACCCGTCTTGAGATCGATCAACAGGAAGACATTATTCTCCAGCTGCCCGCAGACTGCCAGGACATCTCCCTGAGGCGCAATCGCACCACCCACCAGAATCCCCGACTGTCCTTCGCCGATTTGAATTCGAAGCGTTCGGTCCAATCGCGGTTTGGAAGGAGTGGTGACATCCCAGACGCGGATGACTTTGTCCGCACCGAGAGTCACCAGTTCGCGACCATCAGGGGTGAAGTCCAGCCAGAGGCAATTCGCCGTATGACCTCCTGTTTCCAATCGAAGAATCGGATCGGCTGCTTGTATCCGAACCGTGAAACCAAGGATCAGAAAAAGTAAGCCACTGAAGAAGAGCGAGTGTTTCAAGTAAACGAGTTTCATGTCGAATGGATAACCAGAATGACCAAGCATTCATGTATAAAAAAAGTTTGCTCGACAAGCGTATTATCGCCCCGAAGCGGACATCGCCTCTTCAATGATCCCTTCCATCGCTTGTTTATTACTTTGCAAATAGGCAGCATAAAACCACATCGACGCAGGGGTGAGCCCATCCAGCGAAGCCGTTAGATTGGCAAACACTTTGGTGAAATCTTGTGAGCAGCTGAAGCTGCCGAGAGTCAGACGATCCGTTGTCGTCGCAACAGCTTTGATGACAGCCGGGGGAACCGCATTCTCTTCATTTGCGACATATGTCCAGAGTGAAAGCCCATAGATATCAGTTCCGTCATAGAAACCGAGTTTTTTCAGCGTGATGATAAATTTGACGGAGTTATCATTATGCTCCCAGATCACAGTGTAAAACGTGCTGCCATCGTTTTCCTTGCCGGACTTGTAGAAGAGGTTGTCTGTGTTATCGAGCACCGCTCTCAGTTGCTCGTGAGCTTTTGCCAAAGAAGCCCCCTCATCTTCATCTTGAGCAAAACTGAACGAGGTGAATACAAGTCCAACGGAGAGAGCGAATACAAAAGAGGTCATTCGTGTTGTGTTGCAAAACATCAGCGGGAATTCCTTTATCGAAAATCAAGGTAAATCGAGTTGACACACAATAAGAAAAGTAAAAGCGATTCCGTTCCGGACTAAATCCTTTATGTTAATCTTCGAGGGACCATCACGAGAACGAGTTCACTCACCAGCCCGTCTTCGAACTGGACAGCAATCCCGACATCTCGATACAGGTGATACACCTGATCGGGGTCATCAATGCTGGCGAACTCAACTTCCCACTCATCTCCGAGTAAGGATTCGAGTTGGCTGCGTTTCATTCCGACTGTCAGTTGTACCGACTCACCGCCGAGTCCTGGACGGATGAGTTTGACTGCGGGTGAATCGGGATTTTTCAAAAAGATGGCGAGGACGTCTCGACTGGTCAGAACGGAAATCCCTTGCTCTTTATAAGTAAGCCGTTTGAGATTCGTGTCTTCAATGATGGGGATCACAGAATCCGCAGCTCCGAGTTCTTTTTCCAGATCATTGACGGGAAGTGACAAGCCAATAGTCGTCCCATTCGAAAGCGTGACGCTGGTGACGGCTCGCCAGTCTTTAACACCAGGGGACTTGAAATCATCGATCAATTTCGGTGTGCCCCCCGTGGATTCAACAAGTTTTTGATATTCCTCATATGCGACCGGCCACCAGGCACTGGCAGGGCTGATGGTGGAGAGATATTTTTCAAGCAACTTCACAGCTGAGGATTTGTCATTCGGCTTTCCCGTCGCAGCAAGTTGAAGGGCTTGAGAATAGCCCAATGCGGCCGTCAATGTATTGACCTGCGTTTTGTTTTGAGGACTTTCTTGCGCAACCTGTTGTAGATCTTGTAGTGCTTGCGCAACTCGTTCTTCATTAAGCGGGCGGCCTGCTCCAGCGTTGATAAGAATTGTTGCTCGAACCAGCGGGTCAAGCTGTTTGGTGTTCGCTGGATCGTCGAATAGCTGAAAAATTTCCTCAAAGTACTTTTCGGCTTCACCAACCTGTTTCCCATTGGGATGGATCAGATACGCGACCGCCAAATTCGCTTTCACGAGAATCATCTCGTCCTCAAGTCCCAGACGATCCTTCAGTCGCAGTGCTTCGCGAAAAGCTCCAACTGCTTCGTACCAAATATCGGGATCAATTGCTCGCAGTTGCGATGTTAATGACTCCGGTCTGCGATAAAAGCCACCAACGACGATGTGACCGATGTCGAATGATCGGAGATCGTCCTTATCGAAAGCATCAGCGTATTGCATCAAGAGTGCATATCCGAGATTGGTCCAGCCTTCGTAGCATTCGGGAAACTCTTCGACGACTCTGCGAAAACAGAATTCAGCATGAACGTAGTTTTCAGTCTCCAGAAAGAGCACTCCGTTATTAAAGGCGGTCATCGAACGCCATAATTCTAATTGCACTTTATCCTGTTGCAGATAGGACGCTCGCGTATCCCATGAGGGATGTGACGCTTGAAGGCCTTCAAAAGAACAGTAGTCGTTCTTCCCCATTGCCTTCGCCATTCCCACAAGGGCACGACGCACGCCACGATGTGAAAAGCCTGCTTTGAGTGCGACTTGCATTCCGAAGAAGTCGGCTTCAAGTTCCTGATCGCGATTGGCGGCGGTGACCGCTGTGGAGATCTTGGTACCACCGAATTTTTGATACCAGTCCTGCCCTTTCTGTGAATGGAAGTAGACCAAGTGGCCGATTTCATGTCCGACTACGAATGCCAGGATTTCTGGATCAAAGTCAGCGACTTTCTCGATTAACCCAACATACACTTTGATGTTCGGTGTGAGACCTTCATCTGTTTGAGTCGGATATGCAATTGCCTGGACTTCGGGACTATCGATGATGTCCAGTTTGGGAGGCCAAACATCCCAACCTTCGGGACGCTCGATGACCTCAATCAGCCGATCAAATGTTGTTTGTGCAACTTCCCGATGTTTCTCTGTCACTTCTGCATTCGCGGACGCAGCGACAAAAATGATCGCCAGTGTCGCAAATGCTATTCGCAGCTTTTCAGATCGGGGCGAAACAAAGGGGTTCATTACTTCAGCCCTTCAGCATTTTTGTTCAGTTTCGACAGAGTCTCGCTCGCAAGGCCGTGCGAACCTTCCAGATTCAAAATCTCTTTCTTTGACGAACTGTTTTGAAGCTGAGACTCTCTGGTGGGGAGCACCCCTTTAGACTGTTCCTGTTTAACTTTAATCCCGTCGAATGCTGTTGACCAAAATTCTTCTCCAGCATGCCGATCAGCTGCCACTTTGTTTTTCAATGGTTGAAGCTGACCGATGCCAAGATTAGAACTCTTTTGTCCCAGCACATTTCTGAGCGCAAGAGATTTTTCTCGATCAGTGCTAAGAAGGCCTGCAGCGGTTGCCGCATTCTTGTTCTGTTCATCGGACCTCCCTGCAAGTCCGAGGTCGTTTGGCTGCATTGACTTCGTAGACTTCTCCGGTTGCAAAAACCGCTCTTTCACAAGTCCATTCGATTGAGACCACGCAGTTGAACTCAGCCCGACGGCGACGCTCAATATCACAATCAGTTGCAACAAGTGTGAAGTTCGTATCATTTGATTGTATTCCTGTTAGATAAAGCGGAATCGAATATGACCGTTACGTAACTGACGGATCTGCATCACATGAGTTTCAAGTTTTCCTCAGGCTTTTCTACCTCTGACAATAATTTTACATTCGCACGAGAGTGCTTGAGCCTCACAAGATTGTACTTGAACCGAAAGTCCCCCGACGGGCTGAACAGCCATTCCACTTTGAAGGTTGCTAAGTAGACATTTTATATTCTTGATCTATTTGGGACGGATTACCACACTGATACTCGCTGTCGCCCACTCGTTTCGTGAAAAAATATTTCCGATCTCCTCAAGGGTCAGCGGAGCCGAGGGGCCCTGCTCCGGTACTTGTTCGAGCGGTTGTTCTCTCTTACGAACGTTAAATCCTTTGGCGCGACCGAGTGACGGGAAAATCTCCTTGTTGAGCCTCTCGACAGTGATATCGCGGAGGGGGAGTGGTCGTTTACACACGATCGCTTTCACGATCGTTGGACCTGTTGGTGGTTCTGCTATGAATTCAAAATCCATCTGAGGTGTTGGAATGGTCAAGGTTTGATTTTTTCTCATTCTAAACTGCCCGTGAAATGCATTGGGCATTAACAGAGTGATTTCGCCAACGGAATCGATCGAGATGAGAGTCAGGAAGCAGTCTTCGCTTGCCCTCACTTTGACTTCAAGAACATCTCCTACTTCATAGGATTGACGCTGAGCAGTTGTCCATAATTCGACTTGCAGCTGTCCATCGCGGTTCTCCGCATCAACGAGAGAAACACCAGTAGAGCCCACAGTAGGGTTTGCAGCCGCCTGAACCGCATCGTTTTTTGCGAATTGCATCGTTTCTTCTGCGAAGTACGGAAACGGTAGCGGTTTGAATGTACGGACATCGGCGAGTCCCACAAGTCGTGCAATTCTGGAATACTGAGTGAACACACGCTGACGATCAAATATTCCCTGCTCAGCAATTCTTAACAACTGCCGTGTTTCAGTTTCCCGCATTAATCTGTCTCGAAATTCGTCCGCGTTCATTCCAAACTCTGCTGCGAGCGATTCCGTATTCAAGTCTTTCTTGAATCGATTGAAGAGTTCCCGAGCCGGCTCCGTCGCACCACGTTGCGGAATTCCAGATTCTGCTAATGCTCGGAGAAATCGTTCTCGGTCATTCTCAATCAGTTGTTCGAATTCGGCATGCGAGGGATAAAGCTCTTTCACGAGCTCACGCTCGTCAGGAGTGAAGCGAACGAAGTTACTGGTCACCTCCTCGCGAAGCACATCGAGTTGAGCCAGACGCGGCGAGTACTTCTCCGGCTTCATCCCCTGAAAGTGACAACTCAGGCAGCTGATACCGTTGATGATTGCATCTCTCGGCATCGTTCCATCCTGCACAATCGAAGACGGGGCAACATCGAGTCTCTGGCCTTCAGCGTCGACAAGCATGTACGCCTGATATCCGTTGGGGAGATTGAAAATTGCCTCTCCGCCGTCATGCTTGAATTCATATTTGCTTGCAAGCCCAACTCCCTTTGGACCGAAAGGGAAATCTATAAAATTCGATTCACCATCATTGGCCCCGTTGTCGTAACTCAAGTGATAGCCGCCTCCTCGAAATGGAATCCGTTCCAGCAAACGGTTGTAGTCCGAGACCTTTGACTCAATCATCCCTGACCGGGCGACATTGCGATTGCGAATTTCCCGAAACCGTTCGATCCCTAGCGATTGCTCAAGCTGGGCCAAGGTCGGGGGAATCTCAACCAGCTCGTGATACAGCGGCGGTTGAAGTGTTGCAAAGACAAACCAGTCAGCGCGTACGTATGGCAACTTGGAAGAAGTAAGTTCATACACAACATTCGCTGTCCCTTCACGAATTTCAATCGCGAACGGGTAGTGCTGGGCCACACGATCCCATTTTTTTCGATTCCACCCAATGTGACGCAAATCGAACCGAAAGATCGTGCGAGCCGAATCAACAGCGACGAGCTTTTGAGCGGCATTGGAAGTATCGAGGCCTAAAACATCGGGGGACTGCGAGAGCGAGTTCAAAGTTTTGATGATCGCCGCCCGATAGATTTCCAGTTCGTCTTCGCTCACATCATTTCGATTATGGAGATTCGTCAGAGTAAGATAACGCGCGTTCTCTAACTTTGTTCCCGAAAGCGTTTGCAGGTCGCTTGCAATCAACTCCATCATGTTACGAATTGTGATCAGCTGACGCGGCTCAGCATCCTTGTTTGAAACATACTTATCGCTTGCTCCTCCTCGAAGAATCCACTCACGAAGAGTTGCCTTTTCAGCTTTCGTAAGCGGACCGTTCCAGGCAACGTCGTCGTACTTGGGTTTCGGCATGCGGGCATCTTCGCCCAATAGCAAGTCGTTGAGCATCTCCTCATCGGTCGGATCGAGATAGTTCTTATAAAGACCTTCGAGCTCGAGCAAATCGCCGACTCCAGAAGCAGCATGATCACCTAATTCATCATGACACACTGAACATTTATTCTTCAGAATCCAGTGAACTTGTTGATCAAGTTGATCGCCCGTTGGTTCCTGAGAGCTTGCTTCGTTGCAGCATAAACAAAGCAAAACTGTAAAGGTCAGGGTCAGTGCTCGAATCATCAAAGTGGTCCCGAATTCGATGGCTGTGTACTTGCGGCAGCGACAATTGTACAACGCATATTGCAATTTTGAAGTCATGGGATGTCATGGATTGGAACCACAGCGTTTTCATGCCGTCATCGAAACTGATTGAATCGGTCCCATCTGCTTGAGAACGTGACCGGTCACCAATCTCGTGAACGATTTCTTCAGCCTTTAAGGGAGGAGATTTATCTTTTTTCTCAAGGCCTCAGAACCGATCTGAAAACCCGATGCTCAACGCCTTTTGACAGAGTGGTCAATCAATGTGATCATTCAATTGAAAAAAAGGATACGACTTCAATTCTTTATTTTGTGACTTGAGCTGTTCAATCTACAATCAATGAGCATGAAGAATTCCTGACAATGCTTGAATACGTCACGGCCTGACCATGAATCGATTTTATTTAGTAGTCACTCTACTCTTCTCGATGAATCCAGCGACATGCTTTGGACAGGATGATATTGAAGCGACAGCCGCACATTCCGATCTCAATCACCAGCGAATTGAATTGAACCGAAAGGTGCAGGAGACCTGGAAGAACGGAAATGTTTCTGATGCTCTTGATATGGGACTTCAACTGCTGGAAGTCGAGCAAAAACTCTTTGGCGGAGAGAGCGGAGAGAACGTTCGAATCGCTGAGCGATACGTTGTCTTGTGCAACTATGCCTTGGAGCTCAATCAAGTGGAACGGGCGCAGCGGTACTCAGACTCGGCAGTTCTTCATTATCGCCAGAACTCCTCCGAGAAGAGTTGGCAGCAAGCCGAAGCTGAACATCTCGAATCTGTCATTAAGAAACTGCTCTCTCTTCCCTTGACCGATCGCCAGGAACTCTTCGGTTCGGCTCGAGAACTTCAGTTGACAATGGAAGGGAATGACCCGAACCGTCAACTCGAAGCGGCTGAAAACCACGCTCGCCTGAGTCGAGAAATCTTCGGCGAACGGCACCCGTTGGCGATCATGGCAATGATGCATGTTCAATCCGCGCAGCTAAGACTTGGGCAACTCGAGACCGTCGGAACGCAACTTGAGAGACTCCGGATTGAACTGCAACAGGTCGAGCACCTGGAACATCCGAACCACGCCGCTCTCTTGTATTTACTCGCAGAGCACTCGGCATACATGGGAAAGATCGAGATCAGTCTCGACTTCGTCAATCAGTCAATCGAACATTTCAGACAGTCCGGAACCTTGCATCAGGGGACTTGTATTTCCGCAAAAATTCTCAAAGGGTATTTGCTCCTTTCGATAGGGCAGCACCAGGAGGCTCTTGCGCCTCTTCGAGAAGCCTACTCGACAGGAAAACTCGAAGGTTTGCTTCCAGGTAGCATACAGATCATCGCGGACCAATTATGCATCGCACTTCAGAAGTCTGCTCGTGCGGAATGGGAAGAGCAGAATTGGGAAAGAGCAGAGCAAATGGCAAAGGAATCCTATGGGATTGCTTTAGAACAGTGGGGTGAGGAGAACTTTCGGGCGATCGAAATTCGTATTGATCCAGTCATGACTGTTGACAGGCAATCATGGACAAACGAGCAGAACGAAACATATCAGCAAGTTCAGTCACTCCACCAGGAAATGCAATCACTCATTCAAGCTGGCGAACAACAGCAAGCCGTTGAGATTGCTAAACAGCGATACGCAAAGCTCGCGGATCTGTTTGGCCGCAAGAACTCTGAAACGTTGCGGGCCCGATATGATGTTCTGGTCTTACTAACGGACCCCAAGATTCGCGACTCGCAGGATCATGCAATACTCGTAAGTCAGATCAACGAATTCCTGAGAGTGACCGAGAATGTCTTCGGGAAAACTCATCCATTCTATGCGACCGCCTGCATGGGCTTCGCTGAATACTTCAATTCAAACAGTCCACAGAGGTTAAATCTGACCCGTGAAGCAGTGGCTAGTTTTCGAGCCGCCTTCACTGAGAATTCTGATGAATACATTGAAGCATTGACAGTCCTTGGTTGCCTCTTAGCTAAATATCTGGACGAAGAAGCAATCGAACATTTGAGCAGAGCGATTGACCTCTGGGAATCCCGTCCTAGTCGTGGATGCTATGCTCATTCCCTGGCAGTCGCCTCACTCGGAGCATTGTACTACAACCTCGATGACCCGTATGAGGCCCGGCACCTATTGGCGAAAGCGGTGGATCTGTTTCACAGCAACAAGAACGAGAACGTGAATTATGACCTCGCCGTCACACTGAACTATCTCGGGAATATCGCAGGTGTTTATGGTCGTTACTTCGATGGAATCAAGTATTACGAAGAGTCGATTTCACTTTTTGAAAACAACGCCTCGAATCCGTCAGCAGACCGATTTGGAAAGTCTATCGATGACTACACAAGAACTTATCAGTGGTGTCTATACAACGCATCTGAGCATTACAGTGAGACTGGTGACTTTGAGAGTGCTGAGCAAGTTCTGAAGAAACTGATCGCACGTTATCCCGACCAGAGTCCCATTGAATCTTATCGCAGCGCGCTCTATTCACTCACTATTGTCTACGCTAAGCAGGACCGCCATGACGAGGCAGCGAAGCTATTGCAAAAGGTGTCTCGCATTGTTGAAAAATATTTCGATGCCGGTCCTCTTGTTCGGGGAAAATTCTTTCTGAAAAGTGGTTACGCCGCATTGCTTGCTGATCGGAAACGAGAAGCACTCCAACAACTTGATCTCGCATTGGCTGAGTACCGGAAGATCGACAATCTGAACAAGATTGATCGTGTCGAATGGGGGTACTTCGATAACGATCTTCTAAGGTTAAGGGAGTACTACGAACGAATGCATGCCTGGGATCGTGTCGTCGAAGTACGAGAGTTTGCACAAGATTCAGAAGCGATTCTCTACGCGGACTCACCTGAGGTTCTCTTAAGACTCAAACAGGAACTCGAATTGGCACGGCGGATTGCATTGCTCACAGGCGAGGATCTGGAAGCCTATATACAACTTATTAAAGATACTGAGACGCTGAAAGATCACAAAAAAGTGGAAGTCACTCCTCAACTTCTTGGTCGTTCAGAAAGCATTCTCAAGAAGTCTACCGAAACTCTGGGACCGCTAAATCTTGCAATGATGAACTATGCTCAGGCAGCGGCCACATACTTCGAGGAGCAGGAAAACTATCAGCAAGCGATCCCAATGAGTATTTTAGCTTATACTTGTGGAGCTTCGAAATTGGGGGTTGAGCACTCAGATTCACTCACCTTTATGACTCGAAACTCACGCCTCCTGCGTGCGCTGGGACAGTATCAAGAGGCACTCAATTTTTCAAAAAAAAGTGTTTTCGATACAGCACAGTCTCGGGGCGACGAGGATATCGAGACTTTTGCTGCCCAATTCGAACTCGCACAGGTTTATGCAGAGATCGAAGATTTTTCCTCGGCTTTGCCGTTGGCTCGTTCGGCAAGCGAGGGTTTCCGACGCCTCTGGGGGGCGGAGAATCCAGAGTATGCCAATGCGGTTCGCCTGCTCGGTGAAATCTACTACGGAATCGGTGAACCAAACTTGGCACATGCCGAGATTCTCCGGTCACATGAAATCATCCAAAGACTTAAGGAGGTCACTGACCGCGACCGACTTCGTAGTGCAGCGACCGTTGCAGTTTCGACGGCCACCGACGATTCTCGGAAAATCGAAGCCCGTGAACGTTTTGAGGAGGTGGTGAAAGCTTACGAAACTGTCGATCGTGCTGAGTCTGCAGAGTACTTCGAATTGCTGATCGAGTATGGCGATGCACAAATGCGTTGGGATGAACTCGACAAAGCGGCAGAGCTGTTTGAACGAGCGGTGGTGGGACTGGCTAATCGTAAGAGTCACTACAAGCTGCAGCAGTCCGCTCAACAAAAACTTGGCATTGTTCAAAGAAAAAACGGAGAGTACGAACTGGCACGTGATAACTTAAATGAAGCCCTCAATCTTCAACGGCAACTCTTCGGTAATGAATCGCGAGTCATCACAGAAACACTTTTTCAGCTCGCAATTGTTGAGCACCTCCTTGGACAAGATCGCTCTGCTTTAAATCACGTGGTGAACTCCCTCCGACTTCAGCAACGTCAACTTTCTGAAATCGGTCGACTGCTCAGCGACACTTCGCTCACAAGCCTACTCGACCAAGACGAAAGACCACTCGACTTGTTGATCTCGATCATCAACAAAAAACAACCAGTATCTCCTGATATTCGAATGGCACTCGATTGGACAATTCAACGAAAAGGGTTGTCTCTCGATTTAAATTGCCGTTTGAAAACTTTTGAGCAATCACAATCTTTCGATTCCCAAACTCTCAATTTGATCGAAAAATTGAGAGTGCTTAATCAGGAACTCGCAGACTTGACGCTCGGTCAAGACGGGACACGTTCCGAGTCCGAGCTCGCAGCTCAACGCCGACAGAAACAGAGGGAAATTTCCGAAGGACAAGGGCAACTCAACGAGCGTTTACAAAACCAGGTTACTTCCGACATCGAATTTCAACTCGACACGGATCAACTCTCATCGAAGCTCGACAGTAATACAGCTTACATCGAATTCCTGAAGGTGAACCGATTTGCATCCGGTGCGCATGGGTACATTGCTTTCTTCGTTCGTAGGGAGAATGAACAGACCCAGATCCATTTCGCAGACCTGGGCAACTCCGATGAGATCGATAACTTGATAGAAGAGTTACGAGAGCAGACTCAGCGATTTCCGAGAATGCTGCGTCTGTCAACGGAAGAAGAGCTGGAAACACGGTACCGGCAACTATCGCAGGAACTGTATCATCGCCTTCTTGGGCCGTTTGAAAAACATCTTGATCAAGTGACAATTCTGACATTGAGCCCCGACGCGGGGATATCTGGAGTTCCGTTCTCTGCACTCGTCGACAGTTCAGATCACTATCTCGTCGAGACGAAAGAGATCAGTTACGTATCGTCTGCCCGTGATCTCACACGCACCCACGAACCGCCCGGAGTAGGGACTCTGGTGATCTCGAATCCGAACTTTGATGCCGAGGTCGAAGTTCGCGAGAGAGTCCTTGCGAAACAACAGGAGCAATCTACAAATCTGCTTGCGTTGCGAGGGGCGGACGGGATCGACTTACGATCACTGCGTTGGAAGCGATTGCCGGGAGCAGAATCCGAGGCTGGCGACGTACAGACGATTCTGGGTTCGACGGTTTACCAACCGGTCAATGTTTTTATTGGTGACGATGCCGTAGAAGAAGTCTTCAAGTCAGTACACGCCGCTCGAATCGTCCATCTGGCAACCCACGGCTTTTATGTCCCTTCAGCAGAAGAGGATGAATTCGATCGCGGTTCTGTCCGTTCGACTTCCAATCTTTCCCGGCTGCGAGCTGCAGACAATCCACTTCTTCGTTCGGGAATCGTGCTTGCCGGGGCAAACCGCTCCTCGTCAGTCACGAATGAAAATCGAAATCTCGAAGACGGATGGGTGACCGCTCAGGAAATTGCTCGGCTAAATTTTCGAAACACAGAACTCGTCGTGCTCAGTGCATGCGAGAGTGGTCTAGGGGACGTCTCATCGGGGCAAGGAGTCCATGGAATTCGACGAGCATTTATGAATGCTGGCGCTCATTCAATCCTCACAACTCTCTTTGAAGTCCCCGATGGTGAAACCCGCGATCTGATTCGTGCGTTCTATGAAGAGTTGGCGGCTCACCACAACCGACGCTCAGCCATTTCTAAAGCTCAGCGAACACAAATTGAGAAACGTCGTGCAGAAAACAGTGCTGCACACCCGTTCTACTGGGCCAGCTTCGTTCTTTTCGGAGATGTTGAGTAGGCTAAAATCTGAGTGAAAGAAAGGTTGGAGCATGCCGACATTTTGAAGCGGATTTCCCGCTTAGAGCAAACTGCTCCAGTAAAAATACTGTTCACCACGAGGCAGAACCTGCAAACCAATTCGAAAGATGCTCTGGATAGAATGGTTGAGTAATCCGTGTGAAGAGTGCGGATCCTCAGCGAGAATCCGCGTATGATATGTGCCGTTTGTTAACGCTTCACTTTTTTAGGCGGGAGCGAGTTGGAAGGAATTGTGGCGGCCAGTCGCACACCAAAGTGAAAGCTTTTTGTATCCGGATGATCATGATTTCGGTATGTTGGGCGGCAATGGATATATCCGTGGGTCATTGCTCCGCCTCGCAGGACGCGATGTTCCCCAACTTCAAGCGAGACTGGATCTACGCTTGGAGACTTCAGGTAGAAGTCGTGACGATAGCTGTCAGCACACCATTCCCAGACATTTCCGAGCATGTCATGAAGCCCGAATGCATTCGGTGTTCGCTCTCCACCTTTCTGCAAGTTGCCCTTCGAGTTCAAGTTGAACCAGGCGTATTCCTCCAATTCCTCTGGAGGATAGTTGGAACGCGGGTCCCCTGCCTTGCAGGCATATTCCCACTCTGCTTCAGTCGGAAGTCGAATCGTCAGCCCATCCAGCTCAGCTTTGGAATTCATTGCATCGACGAACTCTTTCGCTTCATTCCAGGTGACCTGATTCACTGGATGCTCCTTCGAATTCGCATAGACAGAGGGATTGTCCTTCAGCACTGACAACCATTCTCCCTGAGTCACTTCCTGCTTACTAAGATAAAACGGATTCGTGATCTGGACTTTGTGTCGCGGAATCTCAGCAGGAGTTCTTTCGGCGTTCCATTCACCTCGAATCGCGTTAAGAAACATGGATTGCTCGTGTTGATGACTGCCCATCTCAAACTCACCCGGCGGGATGAGCACAAAGGTGATTTTCTCTCCTCCCGGAAGGTCAACTTCCTTCTCAATAGGCACACTCAGGTACTTTGCCCAGGCTTCCTGATGCTCTTTCGCCTTTGCTTCGTTGAAAGGTGAAAGAGCGATGGAAGGGGCCTTTGAATGGCTTGACGCGTCAGCTGTTGTGTTTAATGAAGGTTGGAGTCTTACTTCCCCCCTCACTTCAATTTGAGCTTTTGAAAGATCGCCATGCCCTGAGAATTTAACCGTGGTCGGGCGAACGGTATTCCAATGCGGTAGCGAGATTCGTGATCGATTTCCGGCGAATCGACCAACGTGAACTCCATCTAACGTGACATCAATTTCAACGTTCTCTCCCTTATGGCGAATTTTCCCCGACAATTGTTGCCACTTACCATATTTAAGTTTCGCATCGTTATTACGGAATTCTTCTGCAGCGTCACGGTCTTCTTTCCCATCGATTTTCATCAATGCACTGCCTTGTCCTCCGATATGGACACGAATCGCCTGATCGTCTCCGAGTGGAAAATCAACTTGAATAGGATCGAAAGCTGATTGCTTGAACTCAAAATCGATGTCGTAGTCTCCATGAATCTCATTCGTGAATTCTGCTGCCACCCATTTGTGTGTTTTTTTTGTCGCTGTGCCGTGTCCTTTCAGCACTTCATCTTTGAATTCCCAATTCATGTTCTCGGATTTCAAGATTTCCAGATCTGTACTCAACGAGAACGACCTTTGCTGAGACGAATCCATCTCCAGTGCAACCCACTTCGCCCCGATGATCTTCCCATCGTGCCCGTTGCCGGAGGAGTCTTTGAGGATGTCGCCGCTGCCTTCTGTGAAATCATAGCGAACTTTGGTTTCTGACGAATTTTTGAAGGCAACTGGAGTAAAGTTTTTAGTGTAGCGTATCCCTTTAGAGATCTGGAAATCGTATAGAGTGCTGGCGAGGAAATTTTCTGGTTGGTGTTCCCCAGCTGCTCCAAGTCGTAAGTCTGCCGATTTGTATTGGTTAAGAATGCGTTTAATGAAGGCATCAGTTTTCTCTGAAATACCATTCCTGTCGTAACTGTCAGTCAGCAACTTTCCATTTACAAATAGTTGTAGTTCGTCACCTGTCCATTGCAATGCTGCATGAACTAATCCTGATTTCTCCTCTTCATAACTCAAATAAGAACCCTTATAAATGCCGACATACACTTCGCCCTTCTCCATCAGCCCAATATTTACAGATACGTCAGCTGCATCGGAAAGGGCTAGCTGACATGGTCCGAATTCAGCAAGAACCCGTGAGAAGCTTTTTGAACCATACCGATTCCTTGGATCAAACCATGCCTCCAGGCAGAATGGCTCTGACAGATTGATCTGAATACCTAATGTGTCGACATGATTTTCTTGAGACTGGAAACTTAACCCTGAGTGAAAATGAACTCCTGACCTCTGCGTCGTTTCTGAAGCAGTTCCACCTAATCCCCACGAAGAAGCAGCATCGGTTGAGCCTGAAATTAGATCTGCATCAGATTCGTCGAAATTTGAAAGTTTACGAATTTCAGCTTTGTTCAAGGCTCGATTGTAAATTCTGAAATCGTCAAGTGAGCCCATGATTTCACTGCCGATCACCAGGTCATCGGCTTGATCTGCGAGCTTTCCGAGAAGTGGGTTTGATCGATAGAGTTGTCCGTTATACCAGATTTCAGAATGATCCCCTACACAGTTCAGAACAATATGATTCCACGAACCTCCAAGTAATCCATCTGGCTTCCACTGTCCAGAATCTCGAAAGACACGTTCTGGTGATCCAACCAGGTTGTAGATAAAATTGATCCGTTGATGCCCGGTTGTTATGTCCATCAATCCATGCTTGATGAGCGATCGACCAGTACCATTTTCGTCGAGTTTGCACCAAAAAGCAAAAGCCATGTTGTTGGTAATCTCCAGAGACCGAGAGGCTGGCACGATCATCTTTCCTAGGTCAAACCGCAACGAACGTTTGCCTGCAAGTGGTGATGGGGCCGGATCAAGCATCCAACTCACTTCTCCTTCAAGACGTCCATAATTTTGATTCCCAGCAGCATCTCCAATTCGATCCCCATTCCCTTCCTCGAAGTTCCAGGAACCGGCTAGCCCATCCTCTAAGCGAATTTCATCAACATCATTCGGCTTTGTTGTTGGACCGTGAATATTCTTCGGAGAATGGTTTTCATTTTTATGAGAGACTGCAATTTCTCTATTCACAATTTTCACAAAAAGAGCAGTTTTTCCATCTTTGGTGACAGTAAACTCTTCGACGTGGGTGGAGAGTCCTTCTTTTTCGAGCTTGAGTTTATGTTCTCCCGCTGAAAGTTTGATGACCTTGCCATCGTTGTCGATGTTGAGAACTTTGCCGTCCACACTCAGCGTAATCGTTGGATCGTCCAGCGTAATCTGCACTTCGTACTTGCCAATGCGGACGAGGAAAACGATTCCCAGCAGCAGAATCAAACCGCCCAGACCGCCTGCGATGAGGAACTTTTTCGGGGGGCCGCCAGAGCTGGTGGTGGCTGTCACCTCTGATTTGGAACTTGCTTTGCCAGTTGACTTTGGCTTCTTCGCTGTCTTACTTTTCTTCTCTCGCAACTGTGCAGCGTATGACTTTGGCTGAGCGACCGAGATTAAAGCCGGGTTCGATTCTTCATTCGCGGTCGGAAGCGACGTTGGCTTCGGTCCGGTCTTCTTTGCCTGTTCTTTCTTCTGTCTCTTGCCCGGATTATGCAGAACTTCCTGTAAGTCGCTCGCGACGTCAGTCATTGACTGATAGCGCTTATTCTGATCGCCTGCCATCATTTTCAGGCAGATTTTTTCCAGTCCAGGATCTATATCTGGTCGAAGAGCTGATGGCTTTTTTGGGTTGTTGAGAGCGATTTGTTGCAGGATTGCCATCAGGTTGCCCTTGAAAGGCATTTCGCCTGTGATCAACTCGTACATAATGATGCCGAGAGCGTAAATATCGACTCGGTGATCGATCGCTGCCTGATCACCAGCCACCTGCTCGGGAGCCATATACGCGGGCGTACCGAGGATCGCTCCACTCTGCGTCACCTGCACATCATCGCTATCACTGCGGCGGGCGAGACCGAAATCCATCACGACTGGCTCGCCTTGAAGATCGACCATAACGTTGGCGGGCTTCAGATCGCGATGGATCACACCGATCTTATGTGCTTGTTCAAGCCCCAAGGCCAGCTTACGGATAGTCGTGATGATCTGTTTTTCAGAATGTTTCTTCTTCGACTTCGTGAAGTCCTTCAGCGGACGACCTTCGATGTACGCCATCGTGATGTAGTGCTGACCATCGATCTCCCCAACATCATGGACCGGACAGATATTCGGGCTGCGGAGTGTCGCTGAGGCCCGGGCTTCCCGGTAAAACCGTTCGAGGAGTTCTTCGTCGTCAACGCCATTCCCGTCACCGAACTTTGGGATTTTGAGAGCGACAGCCCGATCCAGTTGCGTGTCTTGAGCGAGATAAACCGCCCCCATTGCTCCCTGACCAAGGACTTTTTGAATCGCGTAACGACCGAAAGTTTCCGGAATCTCAATGTTCGGCGCTGAGTCTGAATTCTGCCGCTGGTGGTCTCGAGTCACTGAGGTTTCCGAATCGGCCATTCCTCGGACAACGGTTTGAGCGGTTGGGTCATCAATCGGATTTTCAAGATCTTCAGCTGGTTTGACGACTGTC